>CAYYXC010000273.1:338-1503 GCA_964475505.1 uncultured Chitinophaga sp. | reverse complement strand
CCTGCACCTTCTGGAGTACTGCCGCCGGCACGGAGCCGGCCTGATCCTCCTCAGCACCAGCCGCGTCTACTCCATCCCGGCACTCTCCGCCCTGCCCGTCTCGCCCCGGGAGGGAGCCTTCCGCTGGAACGCCGGCGTGCTCGATTCCTCCGCCATGTCCGGAGCGTCGGAGCACGGCGTGGCGGAGGACTTCTCCACCCGCGCACCCGTCTCGCTCTATGGCGCCACGAAACTCGCCAGCGAGGCCATCGCCTTGGAGTACGGACACGCCTTCGGCTTGCCGGTCTGGATCAACCGCTGCGGCGTCCTCGCCGGCGCCGGCCAGTTCGGCCGGGCCGACCAGGGCATCTTCGCCTACTGGATCCATCGACACCTCCGCCGACGCCCCCTCCGCTATCTCGGGTTCGGCGGCCACGGCTTTCAAGTGCGGGACTGCCTCCACCCGGTCGGCCTCGCGCGCCGGCTCCACCTCCAGGTGAGCGCCCCCGCCGCCGCGACCGGCGAAAGCCGACGCGTCTTCAACATCGGCGGCGGCATCGGCTCCGCCCGCTCGCTCACTCAGGTGACGGCCTGGTGCGACGAGCGCTTCGGTCGCCACCCGATCACGGAGGACGCCACCCCCCGCCCCTACGATCTGCCGTGGGTGGTGCTCGACGCCCGACGCGCGGAGTCGCAGTGGCGGTGGCGCCCCACCCTCGCACCGGAACAGATCTTCGCGGAGATCGCCGACCATGCGGAACGCCATCCCGGCTGGCTTGAGCAATCCGAGGGCTGAAAACGCCAGGGTCTGGCGGTCGCCATCCAACCGCATCAGCCGCGACGATTATACAATTTTTTCGCAAAGCGACTTCGAGACTCGACCGCCCCCCGCCATCCGACTCATCGTTAAAAGGCACAGGGGGGTTGTCGGGGCGCGCCACGGAAACTTCACTTTTCGACCGCCCTCGTGACTCGACACCGGTCGGGTCCTGACATTTCTCTGGACTGCTTGGACTTTTTTCCCGGGCTACTTTTCTTCACCTCCTCGCCTTACACCATGAAACCCACCCACGCTCTCCGCACGGCCAAGGCCGGCTGGTTTGCCCTGCTCGCCCTCGCAGCGGCGTTGTTCGCCGCTCCCGGCCTGATCGCCCAAGGTGTCACGACCGCCGGCATCGGCGGCTTC
>CAYYXC010000273.1:0-328 GCA_964475505.1 uncultured Chitinophaga sp. | reverse complement strand
CAGTCTCGGGAGCCTCCGTGACCGTCACGCACCAGCCCTCGGGTACGGTGGCGACGACCCTGACGCGAGCCAACGGCCAGTACTCCGTCTCCGGCCTCCGCGTCGGTGGTCCTTACAGCGTGAAGGTGGCCGCGCCGGCGATCTCCACGGCGGAAAAGAGCGACATCTTCCTCGAACTCGGCGCGAACGCCGACATCTCCTTCGTCGTCGCGGCCGACGTGGTCGTGCTCGAGGCAGTCAGCGTGCTGGCCGATCGCGACATGACCTTCGGCACCGGCAAGATGGGCACCCGGTCGAGCTTCGACGAGGACGCGATCTCCAACACCGC
>CAYYXC010000272.1:0-1506 GCA_964475505.1 uncultured Chitinophaga sp. | reverse complement strand
TGATGTTTTCATTTTGGTCGTAATAGGGCGTAACATTCTGAAGCATCCAACGCATTACCGGATTCCCGCCATGATTGATTCGGCCCTGCCTAATTAAGCGCTCAAATTCCTTTGTAGGCGCTGACATATTCATAATTCCTTGTCCGAACTTGTCCATCGGAAACCCGTCAGCCTCAAGTTTGGCCACCGTCTGATATGCGTTATAAGGGTCATACCCTATGGCCTGAATATCGTACAACCCCCGTAAACGGTGCAAATCTGCAATTAAATAGTCGTAATCGGTGACGTTGCCGGGTGTCAATGTCAGTAGTCCATTTTTAACCCACCGTGTAACATCAGGAAATTCGCGGCTCCTGAATTTATAGGTTTCTTCAGGAATGTAGAAAAACGGAAGTAAAATGTGTGCATCATCTTCATTTTCGGCAGGGAAAAGTAGTACGCACGCTGTGAAGTCTGAAGTTGACGCAAAGTCAATGCCCGCAAAGCAAGTCCGGCCTTTGAGTGCTTCGACATTGTACTCTGAAGGGCATTTTTGCCAAACCTCGTCCTGTATCCACACTTCAGACACCCCACACGGAATATTCAGATTCTTTGTTTTGAACTCGATTTCCGAGCGCCCGCCCTCGTTTACAGCTTTGGTGTACTCAGATTCCATAAACTCCCAGGATGGAGTGATGCCGATTTGAGGATTCGCTTTAACCCATGTTAAACGGTCATTCCAATCGTCGCCATCGTCAAGCGTGTAGATCACACCAAAGAAGGTTTCATCTGTTTTCATGCCCCGCAAAATGTCAATGCAATTCTGCCGGAGATGGAACCAGGGCGATTCAAAGTTGAAGCCGGAAGTGGTAATGATGTACGAAAGCGGATTTGACCGCGCCCCCTGTCCTGTTTCCAACACTTTCAGCACTTCGTTTGTCGGGTGTGCGTGAAACTCGTCTATTACGGCAATGTGTGGCGAAAGTCCGTCGAGCGTTCCGGCTTCAGCGCTCAAGGCTTCCATAAATGAATCTGTCCTGTTGCTTATTACTCGGTGCGCCCTAACTTCAAGATCGGAACGGATAGCCTCGCTATCATTGCGAAGTTCGCGGGCCATCAATTTCGCGGCATTGTACACGATCTTTGCCTGATGCCGTGTTGTTGCCGCGCTGAATATCTGTGCGCTATTTTCGCCGTCAATCAAAAGGCCGCCCAACATGATTGCGGCGGCTTCTTCTGTTTTACCCTGCTTTCGGGCCACCTCTACGAATGCCCGCCGGAAGCGGCGGCCCTTACCGTCAGACCGCTGCCATCCAAAAATACAGGCCCACCTGAACGCCTGAAAATCCTGAATGTTGAACCGCTGACCTTTCCAGTTGCCGGACGTGTGGCGGAGGATAGATATAAATTTCAACCACCGCTCCGCCTCGTCCTCATCAAAGTAGTATTGAAAGTCGGGCGTGTTTTGGCGCTGCAAGTCTGCCAGTTGGCGGTTAACCGCTAACCGGACATTATCACAGACAACCG
>CAYYXC010000271.1:0-1517 GCA_964475505.1 uncultured Chitinophaga sp. | reverse complement strand
CGAAAGTTGTGGGGCCAAAACTGCACCCTTGGATCTTCAGGCAGGTTACGTGCTGCATCAGCATCCTGATCGAATGCGATCAACCGACCAGCTGCACCCAACCGCTCCAAGATCGCGCGGCCATGACCGCCTCCTCCCAAGGTGCAGTCGACATAGATGCCATCGGGACGAATATTCAATCCCTCCACCGCCTCGCGTAACATTACGGGCACGTGATATGAAGGATCGGAAGCGTCTGATATGATCTTCCTTTCCATCTGACATTATTGGCCGGATCCGTGCTGGTTAGGAACCATCACTTCTTGCGCCAGCTTGCTGAACGCTTCCGGAGAGAACGAATCAAAGAACTGCTTGTACGTATTACTATCCCAGATTTCAATCTTATTTACGGCCGCCACCAACACGATGTCGCGTTGCAGGTTGGCGTGCGTCTTCAAATTCGGTGGCACCAACAACCGACCCGCCGTGTCAGGCTCCACCATGGTGGCCCCATTCAGAAAATAGCGCCTAAACTCCCGCACCTTGGGGTCGAAATCATTCAGCTTGCTGATGTCAGCAAAAAGCGGCTCCCAATTTTTGATCGGATACAGAGCCAAACTCTTCTCAAACCCACGATTGATGACAAACTGCAACCCCTCCCCCTCCGGCAACTGCTTTTTAAAGCCTGCCGGAAGCAGAAAACGCCCTTTAGCGTCCAACGTTGCTTCGTATTCACCAATAAATCCTGTCATTTTCAGTGGGTTAGCGGAATTTCACCCGCATTGACACAAAATAACACTTTTTACCACTTTATCTCCAAATTTTGGGGGGTCTTAATTTATCCCCACTTTTAAAAGTGTTGAAATGCCTATCCATCAATCGTTTCAGCGATTTTATGGGATGATTTTTCTGCTTAAATGTGCTTAATGTGTGAATAGCTGTGGAAAAGCTGTTAATAGTTGAAAAATGAAGCCCTTTTTGCGACTTTTGCGATGCTCAACAGTTGGTTTAGCATGGAAACAAGATCGATCGATATTGCCGCTTATGATTACCCGCTTCCGGCAGAGCGGATTGCGATGCATCCGGTGCATCCCCGCGATCATTCACGTCTGCTTACCAAGCGAGAAAGATGCGTGAGCGCAAATTCTACCAATTGGCAGATGAGCTGGCGCCCGACACGCAGTTATGCGTGAATGAGTCCAAGGTGATCCCGGCTCGGCTGCTATTCGAAAAAGCAACCGGTGGGCGCATTGAACTTTTTTGTCTGGAGCCTGATCATTCTTATCCGGATGTTTCAACCGCGCTCGCCAGCAAGAAAACTGTTCGCTGGCATTGCCTGATCGGAGGTGCCTCGAAGTGGAAGCGTGGACAATCACTTGCTTTGGCACTGCCCGGCGTAGAGGAGGGACCACTGCTGGTTTCGCTGCTGGAAAAAAGAGAAACAGATTTTCTCATACAATTTGATTGGCCGGAAAGCGCAGGTAGTTTCGGAGAGGTGCTGGAAAAAGCCGGTCGCACGCCGCTGCCTCCTTACATTA
>CAYYXC010000270.1:550-1518 GCA_964475505.1 uncultured Chitinophaga sp. | reverse complement strand
TTTTAACGGGCAATTGATCTTCTTTGAGAATCACATCACGGTAGAGGTTGGTGAGCGGTACTTCAGCCGTTGGAATGAGGTAGAGATCGTCGACGCCAACATGATACATCTGGCCTTCCTTGTCGGGTAGCTGACCCGTTCCGAAACCGCTGGCCTCGTTCACCAGATGCGGAGGTTGAAACTCGCGGTAGCCGGCTTTGGTGGCCTCATCCAGGAAGAAGTTAATCAGAGCGCGTTGCAGGCGGGCGCCTTGTCCTTTGTAAACAGGAAATCCGGCACCGGTGATTTTCGTTCCGAGTTCGAAGTCGATGAGATCATATTCCTCAATCAACTCCCAGTGTGGTTTTTTGTGATCCCCGAGATTGGGTTGATTTCCCCAGCTGAAGACCTCAACATTGTCGTCGGCCGACTTGCCCGTGGGCACACTTTCGTGGGGTGCATTGGGAATGGTATAGAGCAGTTGCTTTTGAGCTTCTTCTGTTTCCTGAAGCGTTGCTTCCAGTGCTTTTGCGCTTTCTTTCAGGGCGGCTACTTTGGGTTTTGCTGCTTCAGCTTCATCCTTTTTGCCGCTTTTGAAAAGGTCGCCGATTTCTTTCGAAAGTTTGTTGGCTTCCGCAAGATTGTTATCGAGTTCGTTTTGTGTTTTGCGGCGCGTTTCATCCAGGGCCAAAACGCGGTCGATTTGTTCGCTGAAATCTTTGTTTCGTTTGGTGAGCGCTGCAACGATGGTGTCGCGGTTATCGCGGAGGTGTTGAACCGATAGCATGGAATATGAAACTTATGGGGTGTGAAAATAAAAAACTCCCGACCTCGTCGTGGCGAGAGCGGGAGTTGATGTTGTGAGATCGCCCGGCTGCGCCTTATGCAGGAATAACCGAAACGTACGATTTGTTGTCTTTTCTCTTGCGGAACTCAACTGTGCCGGCAACCAGCGCGAAAAGCGTGTGGTCTTTACCGATACCAACGTT
>CAYYXC010000270.1:0-540 GCA_964475505.1 uncultured Chitinophaga sp. | reverse complement strand
ACGAGGATGTTACCGGCGATGCAAGTTTGACCACCGTATAGTTTTACTCCGAGGCGCTTGCTTTCCGATTCGCGGCCGTTCTTTACTTTACCTTCACCTTTTTTGTGTGCCATTGTATTGGGGTGTTAGAGGATGCTGATGATTGGATTATCCGATAGATTCAATTTTGATTGAAGTCAAATAGGCGCGGAAACCATTTTTCTTCTGGTAACCCTTACGGCGCTTCTTTTTGAATACAATCACTTTGTCTCCTTTGAGGTGTTTCTCGACGCGAGCGGTCACCTTCATACCTTCTACAGCGGGGGCGCCAACAGTGATCTTACCGGAGTTTTCTACAAGAAGAACCTTGTCGAAAGTCACCTTAGAACCTTCTTCAGTCTGAAGACGGTTCACGAAGATCTGCTGATCTTTTTGTACTTTGTACTGATGCCCTGCTATTTCAACGATAGCGTACATGGTATTGATTTTTAATGATTTACCCCCAAAATTTTTTTAGAGGGGTGCAAATATAGGCAACACCGGTTTGAATTACCAAATCCC
>CAYYXC010000269.1:0-1522 GCA_964475505.1 uncultured Chitinophaga sp. | reverse complement strand
AATTGCGGAAACAGATCCCCGATCTTTTTACCGGTACGCTTGGTAAGCGCATCAAAATACATTTGCATCCAAGGTGGAATGCCACTAATCAATGACATAGGCTTGTTCCAGGTCTCTTCCACTATCCGATCCAACTTCTGCTCCCAATCCTCGATGCAATTCGTAGCATAACTGGGCAACTGATTGGTCCGTAAATAAGCCGGTATATGATGATTTACAATGCCACTCAACCTTCCGGTGGGAATTCCCCCGACCCGCTCCAGTTCCGGAGAACCCGATAGAAAAATCATTTTCCCATCGGCAAAAGCCGTGTTACCGGTCTCTGCCATATAGCAGAGCAAGGCATTTCTGGCCGTTTGAATGTGGTTGGGGATGGACTCCTTGGTGATAGGGATGTATTTCACCCCGCTGGTGGTGCCGGAGGTTTTGGCAAAATAAATGGGTCGACCTTTCCACAATATGTTGGCTTCACCCGATTTTATCCGATCGATCCACGGGCGCAAACCCTCGTAATCAACTACGGGAATTGCAGACTTAAAAGATTCATAATCAGAAACTTGATCCAATCCAATAGACTTCCCATACTGTGTTTTTCGACCCTCTTTCAGCAACTGGGAAAGGATCGCTGCCTGGTCAGACAATGCGGTCCGCATCGAATGCTGTATACCCTTGTAGATGTACTGCGCAAAAGGGCGGGCCAGGAAGGACTTGAATTTCATCGGAATAGATCCCCCCAAAGGTAAAGGGAGCAACTACAAGAAACCGGCGTAGCGGACTGATTTTCTGTTGGTAGGTTCAAAATTTCCGCCTACCTTTGCCGTCCTAATTTTTGAATTATGGTAGCAGTCGTAAAAATAGCCGGACAGCAATACAAAGTAGAAAAAGATCAAACCCTCTACGTTCCCCAGCTCGCTGGAAACGCAGGCGAAGCGGTTGAACTGGAAGTTCTATTGGTAGATGCCGGCGGAAAGCTGACAATTGGTAAAGGTGGAACCGTGAAAGCGGAGATACTTGGTCACACCAAAGGTGATACCGTGATCGCTTACAAACAAAAGCGTCGTAAGGGCTTTCACAAAAAGAAAGGACATCGTACGGCTTATACCCAGATCAAGGTAACCGACATTGCTTAATTTTTATTTGAATTAATATCAATAAACACATTGCATCATGGCACATAAGAAAGGAGAAGGTAGCGTAAAAAACGGTCGCGATTCACAGAGCAAGCGCTTGGGCGTTAAGATCTATGGTGGACAACCTGCTATCTCTGGCAACGTACTCGTGCGTCAGCGTGGCACTGTCTATCATCCCGGAAAAAATGTAGGAGTTGGTAAAGACTTCACGTTGTTTGCACTGACTGACGGTGTTGTTGAATTCAAAAAAGGAAGAAGCAACAAGACATTTGTATCTGTTGTTGCAGCTGAGGCCTAATTCATCTTCTTAGAATTTGGTGGAAAAAAATTTGGGTGGAGTGAAATAATTGTTATTTTTACTTCCGTTAACCCATTTACCAACCATTAAATTC
>CAYYXC010000268.1:0-1529 GCA_964475505.1 uncultured Chitinophaga sp. | reverse complement strand
AAAAGTTCTTCTTCTTAGGATCAACCGCTGTAATGATTCCAAGACGTTTACAATCCGATACAAGCGCACTGATCATGGAGGCTGTCAACACCCCTTTGTTGTAATCTTCAAAAATGAGCAAATGTGGTTTTTCCAGCTCCAGGTAATTTGATATGCGATTTAACCAATCCTGCTCAACCGCAGGCGAAATATCAGCAATAGATTCTTTATCGAGTCGTAAGAGTTGTTTGTTTCGATCCAGGACACGGGTTTTACGAGTAGTGGGACGGGTATGATCCACCATTAGCAACTCGGCACCAATTTGGTGTTGAGTCAACATTTCACGGAGTATGTCGGCGGCTTCGTCTTGACCAACAACAGATATCAATTGAACACTTGCGCCCAGCGATCGGAGGTTTAGGGCCACATTTCCTGCCCCTCCTATGCGTTCTTCCTGGCGTTGATGCGTCACCACTGGCACGGGGGCCTCGGGAGACATCCGGTCTACCTGACCAAAAAAATAGGTGTCCAGCATCAGGTCCCCAACGACCGCCACCCGAAGTGAGGCTAGTTCCTGGAAAAACCGGCTGAAGGGATTCATTATTTCTTCTGGGACTTGTACTGGCTGTTCAAACCCTCGATGAGGGTACGCGTAATATTGTGTGCCGTGTCCTTGTAATAAAACAAACCCGGCTCATAGGAAACGATATAACTGTACTGTGAGTTCTTATTGTACTCTTTCAAGTATTCCTCAATGCGGGTTTTGATTTCATTTTGACGGCGGAGCACGTAGTCGCTGTATTCAGATTCCAGTGCTTGCTGACGACTTTTCATATTATCATCCATGTTCCTCATCTCCCGACTGGCAGCATCGCTTTGCTCCTGTGTGAGGGATCCGGCACTGGCTTGTTGCTGATAGTAACTAAGCTTCTGTTGCATGCTTTTACCCAAACGATCCAATTCCGACTTGATCGCATCTTCCCTTTTGTTCATTTCCAATTTCAGCTCCTTGACCATCTCGAAATTGGCCGCAATGGAATCCATTTCAAAATAGGCCATTCTAAAATCGCCGGTAGCGGCATTCAATCTGGCTGCAGGAAAAGCTGCTTTTGCTCCACCAACAGACCAATGCTGAAAAAGCATGTATCCGCAGATCAGTGTCAGCACAACATTCCAGGCAATAGACGCTCGGTTCATAATCGTCAATTTATCACAAATTAATATAGTTCATTTCAATCCCTCTTAAAAGATGGATTTGTTTAGGAAAGGCTTAACAGGAAAAAAAAGAGCAGGCCAGGCCTGCTCTTTCAATATTCGGTGTTCTATTATTCCTCCTCGTCGAAGATCATGGCCTCGCGGGTAATCTGCAACAGCTCATACTCTTCCTTGTTTCCAACGATCATCCGATCGAACTCACGCAAGCCAGTACCGGCCGGAATCGGATGTCCGGTGATAACATTCTCCTTGAGTCCGAGCATGTCATCTGTCTTACCGTTGATGGCAGCAGAAGAGAGAACTTTCGTGGTTTCCTGGAAGGAGGCAGCGGAGAT
>CAYYXC010000267.1:0-1537 GCA_964475505.1 uncultured Chitinophaga sp. | reverse complement strand
TTTTCCCAGTCACCTCCTGGTTTGGGTACCCAACCTATTTGTTGTAAATCTTGTCTAATTTCCTTGGTGATACAGCCTTCGGCTACATAATACTGGTATTGATTCCTATACCGTTGACGTTCCAAGTCCGACCACCCTTCCTGCACAGAGTCGTCAATGTCATTGCGAATACCCGAACAGTACCAATCTATGTAATCGCCCGAACCCATCATGTCTGCTACAATACCGCCCGAGTACCTCCATGAACAGGTCCATGAACGATCCTCAAGAATAGGCATGACATCTAGTTTGACGAAGCTATTGTTGCACATGGCAGCATAGAGATTCTGTGCGTAGTAGTCATTGCTACGAACCTTTTCACACATGAATTCACTGGTGCGTAGGTCATACTCCATGTTATGCTCACGCCATGCAGGATCCTGCTCCCGTTCGAATCTGCGTTCTGCTTCCGTCTTGTAGAATTCCATCATGACACCTACATCGTCATCATTTTCCGGAGTCCGACCCTGTTCTGCCATTCTAGCCAAATACTTGGTAGGTTGGAAAGTGTTACGATCCGGGCTGCGACTCAGCATCGCGGACGAGTGTGACTGTTCCTTCATCATCTATGTTCCATGTCAGTGTGTCTCCTATTTGCCACTTATTGGCCGCTAGTGCCTCTTCGGGAATAGGCATAACTAGATCACCGGTTTCAGGATCTTCCTCTAGTGTAACAATCCAGGTTGTTGGTGTTACCTCAGCTGTGGTTGTTGCCGGATCAATCTTTGATTTCATGTTCTTGTATCAATCTTTTAGCAAGATCGAAATCCTCTCTTGTTCTAAATCTGAATGCCGGAGCTGCCATTGTGGTCTGCACAATATCATAACCAATTTGACGATTGCCTAACAGTCTAACCATGTGGTCACGACTCCATCTGTCTAAAGCAAATACTTCTCGTAGTTCGGGTATGTTAGTAAATTGAATTTTCATAATGGTTTAATCTCAACTACATTCATAACTCTGAAACTGCGCCACTGTTCTATATCAGTAGCCCAAGCACTCATGGTTTCTATTTTCAATGGTTTAGCTGTGGCCTTGCCTGTGGTCTCTGTTAGTGTACGTTCCGGTAATAGCTCTGGTTTTAGTGTACAAGGCATAACCCTGGTACTACCGTCTACTTTGGTAAAGGTAACTTCATAAATGCCTTCTCGTAGTAGACTTTCTAACCACATATGACGATCTAATTCGTTATTGCCCACTAATTCTATCATTCGTGATCCTTCTTTAGTTCATCTAATAGCAATTGTTGACTGGCCGCCTTAACACGATCGCGTTCAATTTGATCCACTCGAGCACTGATTACCTTGATCATCTGAGCTAATTGCTGTTCACCTTCGTCACGCCAATGGCTGTATTCTACGCCTACTGTGCTGCGATAATAGTACTTATTATTTTGTTGCATTTCACAGATTGTGCCATACAGCATGTCTTTGATCATTTGCTTATCCATACTACAATTTTTCTCCAATCTCGAAACCGCGAAAGCGTAAAAACCGC
>CAYYXC010000266.1:0-1541 GCA_964475505.1 uncultured Chitinophaga sp. | reverse complement strand
CCATGTTGCAATGCCTTGCAATCCAAGGCCCTACAATCATTTTGTCTAAACATAGCACCTATAGAACTCCACCTTTTTCCATTACATAATCGGTACTAGCCCAGCGCACATCAATATCTTGGGAAGCTATATTTAAGCTAATCCCTGCCGCATAGCCTATACCAGTTACGCCCTGCCATTCCTTAGATATGGTGTTTCCACCGCCCCATTGGACATCATCCCATAAGCTTGTATCCCATACGCCCACATTAATTAAAGCAGGGTTATAGCTTATTTGCCCAAGGGAATTTTGGGTCTGAAAGTCGGTATTAATTCCGCACAAAACGCTTGGCGAACCATTGTCTACAAACAATATTGGGCGCACCATCGTAAAGCGTTTAAGCTGACCCCTAGAGTCAAAGTAACTATATGCTTGCTGGCAGGTAGCCTTGATGTTGGTGTTATTGTCGGATAAGCCGTCATAAAACTTACCTACATAGCCATTACCGCCAAAATACATATCCTCTTTGTGTATCTCAAAGCAGGTCGCATTAATGCCAGTAAAGTTAGCCCATGACTTAGTAATATTGTGCATCACAAATTGTTGGATGCCCCCAATTACGGGGATGTTAAATATCAACATATTGAACTTGGCAAAATACTGAATTTGCCAGCCAAATTCGGTGCTGTAAAGGTCTGCGGCTTCGCTGACAGCGTTATAAATCTTGTCGGTAATAAATACTTTAGGGTCTAGGCGGGATGATTGCAAAGAACCCGACAAAGGAACAATTCCGTCTTGGGTTATTAACAATAAATCTCCAGCCCACTTGAAGAAACAGCGTCTAGTAAAGACTTGACCAAGTTGCCATACACCAATTAACGCCCAATCTGTTGGGTCAGATGGGTCAGAACCTTTGTAAACAATGGCTTCCCCGTTATTGGTAATAAATACAGCGTAGTCATCGACCCCATAACCTGCGTCTAGTGTCCATGTACCCATAGCCTGAATAAATCCACCCATGCGGGCTACACCGCCTAGGTCAAATGAAGTTGCCGCACCACTAATAGCGTTTGTACTTAAATACCAAAACTTCAGTTTGTTTTTCTCGACAAAATAAAGACGGTCTTTATGCAGGTTTACATGGGCTAAGTTAGCGGAATCTACTCCAGTAATAAATTTAGCGACCGTGTACGATCCTAAAGGACTAGCAGGGCTAGAAGCTGGGGCAGATAAAGCGGTATAGGTAAAAGTTGAAACCCCAGTAACGGTAATTCTAAAAGTTCCGTTGTATGCGGCTGGGCTTGCGCCAGTTATGGTGACTTGGTTGCCTGTGACCAAACCATGCGCTACGCTGGTGGTTAGGGTGCAAGTAGTACCTGAAGCTGTTAGATTGCTAATGGTTTGAGCGGTGCTGATATTGGCATATTTAATCCAAGTCGTGCCGTCATAAATCAGGGCGGCATCTACTCCGTTTACCGCTGTTAAAAAGTTGCCACCTGCGTTAGACGCATTGACATATTCCCAGCGATCACTACCTAACCCAGTAACTACAGAAGTAGCC
>CAYYXC010000265.1:1354-1564 GCA_964475505.1 uncultured Chitinophaga sp. | reverse complement strand
GCTCCCAAGAAAGAGCGGCGCCACCGCGTGCGGAGATCAGAGAGCGCAAGGTGAAACCAAAAATACCTAGCACGCCAAATTCCGCTCCAATAATCCATCAAAGCTTGTTCCATATTTGACTTCCAGTGAAGCCACGGATATCGACTATTAGCAATTTATTGCCTCCCGAATACAGAGTAAAATAAAGAAAATTTCAATCCGTGAACCGCC
>CAYYXC010000265.1:0-1344 GCA_964475505.1 uncultured Chitinophaga sp. | reverse complement strand
AATATATACAACACCTTCAATTTGTTTCACACCATCAAGGATATTCAAAAGTCTCCCTCGCCAGTAATTCATGGTCAAAAAATGAGCCCGGCAGAGGTTGCAGAGCTTACGGAATGCCTGCCCAAATGTCTTCATTTTTCCACAGCAGCAAGCCCCTGCCGAACCAAAGTGCAAATGTAGTCGATTTTTGAATTCGTCAGGCCGGGATAGCTTGGTAAGTTGATACCTCTGGCGCTTAGGGATTCAGCCACGGGCAGAGATCTATCAGCAGCGCAGTGCGGCATGGTGTGCGCGGGTGGAAAAAAGGGACGGGTTTCTATACCGTGCTCTGCCAAATATCTCCTAAGTGGATTTCTAACCCTCGGATCATCAAGGATGATCGAACACATCCAGTAGGAGAGTTCAATATCGCCAACTGGGTCATGTGTCCGCAGTGCAAGGCCTGCCAACTGACTGCGGTAAGCGGTGGCGACTGCCTCCTTGCGCGCTTTAATTTCATGCAAGATCTCAATCTGAGATAAGCCAATCGCAGCTTGGATATTTGTCATCCGATAGTTATAGGCTACAACATCATGCCAATACTCCCGATCCTTAGAAACACCCTGGCTCTTCAGATGCCGACACATCTCGAGAACCTCGGAATTTTTTGCAACTACCATACCACCTTCACCGGTGGTTATAGTTTTATTGCCAAAAAAGCTAAATGTCGCGATGTCGCCGAATGTTCCAACAGAACGTCCTTTCCAACGAGAACCGAAGGCCTCTGCGGCGTCTTCTACCATAAGCAAGTTAAACTCATCACAAATCTCTGCTAAGGAATCCATATCACAAGGGTGTCCGTAAAGGTGTACAGGCATGATGGCTTTAGTTTTTCTTGTGATTGCGGACCTAACAGATGCAGGATCTATCTGAAGGGTGTCCTCCAATGAATCAACAAAAATCGGCGTCGCGCCTGACTGGAGAATCGTGTTGACAGAAGCGATATAAGTGAGTGTAGGTACAATAACTTCATCACCTGGACCGATTCCCAAAGCGGTCAGTGCCAGATGCAGGGCCACTGTTCCATTACAAACACTGGTGGCGCTCTTTGCGCCCAGAACTTCGGCAAACGCCTCCTCAAAACGCGTGATAAAAGATCCGCGCGAGGAGATCCATCCAGTAGAAAGGCACTCGTTCACATAGCTTGTAGCATTGCCCCGAAGATAGGGTTCATAGACTGGAATCTTTTCCATCGATCACTCCAAGCGCTATATTACTGGATTACTCGGACCATAAAGCATTTGCTCGTTCTCAGCCAACCGAAGGTCGTGCACGGACATCTCGTGAACTAGTTCTGCGAACGAT
>CAYYXC010000264.1:0-1568 GCA_964475505.1 uncultured Chitinophaga sp. | reverse complement strand
GGCTGCACATAATCTACGTTAGGATAAATATCAATAGTATTTACCTACTACTTCTGTAGATACTATTGATATTTATCCTAACGTAGATTATGTGCAGCCTCTTTTAACTAACGTAGGAGGAGGAGGTTCTCTACAAACAGGTGTATATCAATTAGCATATAGATTACTTACGGCAGATGGTAAAGAAACTTTAATATCTCCTCCAGGAAATCTGTGTCCAATATTTACTAAAGACGGAATAGCTAGCACACAATCTGGTCAAGTGTTAGGAGATATTACTAATGTAAACTCTGGGAAGAGTATACAAGTAAGTATCAACACAAGCGGATATGTTGGATTCTTTACACAAATAGAATTAATATCTATCTATACAGCTAGTTACGAAACTATTCCAATAATCAAAGCTATTGAAAAAGAAAATGTAGTCAACGGCTCAGTATTATTTACTTATACGGGCACGGAAACTAATGCTTATAGTATAGAGTTATTAGAATACACAAGAAGAAACTATCCGTTTAAAACAGCTAAGACTTTAACACAAAAAGATAGTTCCTTAGTAATAGCAAATTTAAAAGGATCAACTTTTGATATCGCAGATGTCTTATCTCCAGGAGAAACTTTCGATAGTAAGACTAGAAGATATAGAAACATTGGAGGTACAATTACTCCACCATTTGCGCCAGGTACGCCTATAGATGATTTAAACAATGCTTTTAACCAAGAATTTAATCAGGATAAACACTGGTCAAAAGACTGGCAAACTAATAAGCAATATAAATACCAATCTGACGGAGTTACACTAGGAGGAGAAGGTTCTAATATTTCTTATAAATTTCATTTAGAAGAGTTTGAATTAGACGGAGATACTCAACCAGGATACGCTAACGTAGCTAACTTCGTAAACGATTTACATAATTTAAATGACGGTGCTGGGATTTATCCAATACCTTATAGAACATTCCCTAACTTTGCTTCTCCTTTTATATCAGGATTATTAAAAGGATATAAACGAGGGGAAACATATCGTTTTGGAATTGTGTTCTTTAACAAGAAGGGCGAAGCCTCTTTCGTCAATTATATTGGAGATATTAAATTCCCAGATATTTCAGAAGAAGACTCTACAGCAAATAATTCAGGAAGTAAGTTTTGGCCACTATCAGTAAACACATCTACTACTGCTAATAATGGATATGCTTTAGGTATACAATTTACAATTGATTTAACTAGTTGCCCATCTATTAGTTCAGAGATTGTAGGATATCAAATAGTAAGATTAGAAAGAACAGAAGGAGATAAGCGTAGATTAGCACAAGGAATGATGCATAACTTCCATCTAAATCCTATTGCTGCTAAAAATTATAACTTTGATTTACAAATCAATTCTAGTACTCAAGTACTTCAAATACATCCTTATTACCCAGAAGATTTAGGAGGATTTTATAATTTATATCCTAATGGTTCTTTTGGTACTTTAGATGATATGGGAGGCCCAGGCCCGCACTATACTCCTACTTATTACGATTATTTACTTAAAGCACAAGAAATCAAACCATTTGATCAAAGAATTA
>CAYYXC010000263.1:841-1575 GCA_964475505.1 uncultured Chitinophaga sp. | reverse complement strand
GGTCATATCCAAGAAGTTGATGCGGTTGCGTAAAAAAGCAAATACAGCGATCTCATTGGCCGCATTTAATACGCAGGGAAGATTACCCCCTTTTTCAAGTGCTTCCATCGCAAGTGCCAGGTTACGGAAAGTGCGTAGATCGGGCTCCTCGAAACTGAGGGTACTTACCTTTTTAAAATCATAGCGCGGTAAATCGCTGGGGATCCGCTGCGGAAAAGCCATTGCATATTGAATTGGCAACTTCATATCGGGCAATCCCATCTGCGCCTTGATGCTGCCATCCTCGAATTGAACCATGCTGTGAATGATGCTTTGAGGATGCACGACCACCTGCACCTGATCGGCTCGCAGGTTGAAAAGCCATTTGGCCTCGATCATTTCCAGTCCCTTATTCATCAGTGTAGCAGAATCGATGGAGATCTTGGCACCCATGCTCCAGTTGGGATGCTGCAACGCATGCTCGCGTTTTACATTCACCAGGTAATTGGGTTTCTTCCCCAGGAATGGTCCACCCGATGCCGTTAGAATCACTTTCTCGATCGGATTACGTGTTTCCCCCACCAGGCATTGAAATATGGCTGAATGCTCTGAGTCTACCGGAATGATAGGAACGCGCTTTTGAAAAGCCTTCTGCATGACGATATCACCGGCAACAACCAACGTCTCTTTATTGGCCAGTCCAATGGCTTTGCCATGATCGATGGCACAAAGCGTAGGTCGCAATCCGGCATATC
>CAYYXC010000263.1:0-791 GCA_964475505.1 uncultured Chitinophaga sp. | reverse complement strand
GCTGCCAACATCATATCATATTCCTGGTGTGCAGCTGCTTCTTCGAATGATTTCTCCCCGCTCATCACCTGAATCGGTTTACACAGCAGCGCATCCTTTACTTTTTGGTAACGCGCTGGGTCGCCAATTACCACAGTATGCGGATTAAATTCCAGGGCTTGATTGATCAGCAAATCATCGTTGCTCTGAGCAGTTAGAATGGATACTTCAAACCGATCGGGGTTTGAACGAATCACATCCAAGGCCTGTGTGCCAATGGACCCGGTAGAACCAAATAAAGCGATTCTCTTTTTTTGCAAGGCTTGCGTGTTCATCCTTATTTATTGATAGCCCAAGCGGCAATCCCCTCCGCGAGTGTGCGATCGTTGCTGAGTCGGGGGACTTTATTCTGTCCGCCGAGCTTACCGATCGATCGCATGTATTCAATGAACCCGCCGGGTTGTACCGGTCGGATCCGCAGCGGAGACAAAATATTGCCTCGGATCAAATCGTCGTAATATACGTTTTTATCTCGCATCTGTCCGTCGAGGTGCAAGGCAAACGCCTCCAGGTCATTTGGCAATTCACGAAACTCAACCCACCACTCATGATGCGACTGTCCAGCCCCTTGGCTTACATAAGGCGCCACACTAAACTCGGTCACGTTCACACCAAATACCTCTTTTGCTTTGGTCATGGCGGCCTCTACTTCCTCCCCGATGACATGCTCACCAAAAGCAGAAATGAAATGCTTGATGCGTCCGGTCACAACCAACTTGTATGGATCAAGCGAAACAAATCGAACAGTGTCT
>CAYYXC010000262.1:0-1577 GCA_964475505.1 uncultured Chitinophaga sp. | reverse complement strand
GGCCCGGGCCTTCAAATGACAGACGGCGCGTTTGTGGCGGGAACATCGCGCAAGCAATTTGAATTCAAAATCTCAGCGCCAGCGCCGAGCGAAGAATTAGGCCCGTGGTCGTTTGTTTGGGTTTTAGGCGTTTCCGTTATTCCGTCCGGGCGTTATGGGGTTATTTCTTCCACGCCCGTTGACGCCGGGGCGAACAGGTTGGTTCGTTGCGTGTCGGATGTTGCAATCCCGGGCACGGCAACAACGTTTGACGGGTTCGTTTATCTGGACGAAAATTACACATTCGCCGACCGCATCCCGGCGGAAGTAACGCAACGCTCCCGTTGGTCCGATTCCGCCGCGGTTACGGGCTTGTCATTTGGCGGTAAATTTAGCCCTTTGGGCGGCTTACAATCAACGCCCGGGACCGGCATTAGCCTAGTGCGGAGCGCGCTTGTAAATGCGATTATGGGCCACGCTCCGCGCCCCGTATTCAGCACAGCAACGGGCGACGTTGTGCGCATTGTTCAATTGATGCAACAGGCCGACGATCCTGTTATTTCGGAAGTGTTCGCCACGCCCGCACACCGAACGGTTACAATTGACCGCGAATGTATTTCGTTGGTTTATGACGTGGAAGATACAAACCCGGTTGTGCGCCGCGGAGCGCTTGGTACACTAGCGCGGGCGCACATTCAGAATTCGCCGTTGTATTTGGGATGTCCGTCGGCGGTCGGGCGCGAAGTGGAAATTTGGGTTTATGATAACCCTGCGCATTGTTTGGATACAGAATACAGATACCGCGGGATTGTGGATATTGACCCGCAATTTACGGACGGAATGACGCGCATTGAAATGAGCGTCCGAAGCGGTGCGCTTATTCCGCGCTCTATCGTGCCAAGCACGGACGTGCTTTCACTTGCAAACAAGCCGGTTCCGTCATGGTTAATGCTACAAGAGCAAGCCGACGGCTTGCCGATATACAATTATATTGAAGTGGCACAAGCCGACCCGGCTTCCGTTTGGTCATGGTGCCGGTTTGGTTCCGTATTGGTTAGGGTTAAAAAGACAGACGTATACACGCCGACGGAATTGGGATATGTGCTAGTGCGGTACAAGCTCCCGGCGGTGTTTCATCGTTTAGCGTTCACCACGGTTGACCCTAAAATCAGCAAGCGGGATGCGGTAAATTTAACGGGATTCGGGGACCCGTCCGCGGCGGATTTCCGCGTCCTGATTGGCGAATACGGGATTAGTCGGGAATTGGAAGAATTTGAATCGCTTGAGGTTGAACGCGTAGAAATTGCCGAAAATGGGGAAAATTGGTTTGATAGAAACGGGCGCGTTCAATGGACCCTTTACGCAAGCGCCAAGCCGGAAATGTGCCATTTGTTTGAAACGGAAGCCGCGCGGACGGTCGGGTTGAATCTCAATATTTGGGATTCCGGGTCATTAGGGGACGCGCAAACCTACAACGCGGAAGGGTTCTACGTTCCGGTTTGTTCCAGCCTTGAAATTGTTTCGCAGATCGTTAAATCAGTTGACGGGACCGGCGGCGGGTTTAATCTGCTGCCGTCGGAATTCAGCGTTGCAAGCCC
>CAYYXC010000261.1:0-1585 GCA_964475505.1 uncultured Chitinophaga sp. | reverse complement strand
TTTTGTGCGGGTAACCCTGCAACCACCCAGCGAGAGAGAGAAAAGTCAGTCTGATATCGTAAAAATGGTCAACCGCAACCTGAGCAAACAAAATCAAGTTCGCGCCGTAACGATCGAAGAGCAAACCATCTCGGTGAACAGAAGAGGGGGACAGCCCGTTGCGTTTGTAATCCAGAATAACGACTTTAATAAACTCACACAGATCCTCCCCCGCCTCTTGGATTCATCCAAGCAGAGCAAGATCCTGATGAAGGCCGATGTGGACCTGAAATTCAAAAAACCAGAACTTTCCATTGAGGTGGATCGATTGCGCGCCGCTCAACTGGGTGTATCTGTTGCCGATGTTTCCCAAACACTTCAGCTGGCTTATAGCAACCGCCGACTGGGTTATTTTACAAAAGAGGGAAAACAGTATCAGGTGATGGGACAAATGTCCCGCGCCAATCGAGATGATCCGGGCGATCTTCGTCAACTTTTTGTCCGAAACAACCGAGGTGAAATGATCTCGATGGATAACCTGATTCGGATATCGGAGACCACCACGCCTCCTACCATCTATCATTTCAATCGTTATAAATCCGCCACCATCTCTGCCGGGTTACAGCCCGGTTATACGATTGGCGACGGCATCAAAGAAATGGAACGCATCACCAAAGGGATGTTGGATGATAGTTTTACTACCTCACTCACCGGGTCCTCACGCGATTTCAAGGAAAGCAGCAGCAACATAAGCTTTGCCTTTCTGCTTGCGCTGGCCCTGATCTTCCTGATCCTGGCAGCGCAATTTGAAAGCTTCATTGACCCGCTGATCATCATGCTTACGGTTCCGCTGGCATTGGCCGGAGCCGTGATCTCCCTTTCTCTCTTTGGTCATACACTCAACATCTTCTCGCAGATCGGTATCATCATGCTGATCGGACTGGTAACAAAAAATGGTATTCTTATCGTCGAGTTTGCCAATCAAAACAGAGAAAGAGGCATGGGACGCTTGGAAGCGGTGGTGTATTCTGCCTCGCAGCGTTTTCGTCCCATTTTAATGACAAGCTTGGCCATGGCCTTAGGTGCACTTCCCTTGGCATTATCGCTCGGTGCAGCAGCAACCAGCCGCATTCCGCTGGGCGTGGTGATCGTGGGAGGAATCCTTTTTGCATTGGTATTGACACTGTTTGTGATACCGGCGATGTACAGTTATCTGTCTGCCAAAAATCGCTACTCATTCGATCAAAAACTGGCTGCATCCGCATGAAACCAACCATCTGCCTAGCTGCCTTGCTGATCGGTTTTGTCCTCACAAAACCCCTGCAAGCCCAACGCATACTCACCTTGGAAGAGGCGATTGCCCGGACCTTGGAAAACAACTTGGAGATCAGGATCTCCAGAAATGATTCTGCGATTGCCGCGATCGATCACCGATATCGTAATGCGGGACTGCTCCCAAATGTGAATGGAAATCTGGGACAAGTATTCAACAACAACGATCAATATCAAAAATTCACCGATGGCACGATCCGGGAAAGAAAAAATGTTGAATCTGGGAATTTGTTCGGAAGCCTGTCGCTGAACTGGACTCTTTTCGATGGAGGCA
>CAYYXC010000260.1:0-1601 GCA_964475505.1 uncultured Chitinophaga sp. | reverse complement strand
TCTACCTGCTGTGGATGGCGCGCCGCACGGCCCAGACGGTCTCCCCACCGACCTGGATCTCCCCCCGCCCCTCGGCCGGATCCCGCGCCCACAGCTCGCTGTGCCAGAAGACGAAGCGGATCACCTCCCCCGCGGCGACGGGCGCCTGCACGTCCTGAGCGAAGACACCCCAAGGGCAGAAGTCGGTCTCGACCTCGAAAAAGTCACCCTCCACGTCGTAGCCGACGGGCAGACACTCGACGCCCTCCGGCCGCTCGGCCGCCCAAGGGTCCTCCGCGAACAGCTCCTTGTTGTTTGCGATGCGGAACAGCTTGTCCACAATGCGGGTAATCGTGAGCACGTCGGTGTAGCGCTCGACCGGGATCCCGTTAGGAAACAAGATAGCCAGCACCAAGTGCGCCTGTCCAAAGGCGTCCCCATAACTCGTTTGCTTGCGCTCCACCAGCGACGCGATCTCCGTAGCGATCTGTTGATACTTACTCATTTAAACTCCCGTTGATATACACATAAGAAGATGCTAAGACTAAATGCTGCGGATTCTGCCCGCTTTTTGTCGTCCTGTCAACTTTTTAGGGAGTAATTTATGTATATGCTAGCTATTTTTTGTTTCTGGTGCGCAGCTACGGTAATCTACGCCGACTTGGCCATCGTAAACCTACCTGAAAGGGTAATTCACGCTTGGTTTTTATTTGGTGCAGTTCTACTTCTTTGCACGCTGGTTTTAAGTGCAACTTGACGGGCTTGAACCGCCAACATCGTGCGTGTAAGGCACGCGCTCTACCATTGAGCTAAAGTTGCAGGACACCTCGCCTTTTCTTCACCTGTTCGGCTAAAAAAGGAAGCCGCTATACCACATAGCGGCATTCGAGGTGCATTAGGTATACCTCTATTTCGGCGCGCCGTCAAGCTCTCACTACTTCAATAGAGAAGGACCCGCCTCCCGCGCCTCCCCCAGCTAACAAATCCTTGAAGCTGTTGTACATTGAGGTTTCGCCGGGGGCCCAAAGGATGTTGGTGGCGCGGAGCTGAACACCGCTCGCCAGCATCCTGTCTAGCAGCGCAAAGAAACGGCTCTCAAAGAAGTCAGACGCGAGGTACGCAGGGTATGGGCCATCCTCCGACCCAAAGCGCTCTTCCGAGGCGCTAGAAAAGAAGTCCATCAGAAAACCGTAGGGCGGCTCGCCCTCTTCCTGTGCCTCTGCGTTCTGCTGCAGAAAAGTGGAGGGCACAGTGAAGATACCGCCATCCATGATCAGGTTAAGCACGCAGTCTAGCTCCTGAAAAGTGAACGGCAGTAACTTAACGGCGTAATCCTCTCCAACCGTGAAAGCGGGGGGTGAAAAATAACTCGTTTTAACAGGTGCAAAAGACGCTATCCCCTCGTCCACCACCGATAAGAAGCACACCTTGCTACCCACTATGGCGAAGCGCTGCTCTAGATTAGCAGGTGCAGTAAGCGCTAGGCTCGCTGCATCGAGCGCTAACGTGCTCGCGCTCTGCGCCTCTCCTTGAACGGTTGAATATTCCGCCCACACATTGAACAGGGCGCGCACAAACTCAAAAAACGTGGGGAGCGTTGGCTGACTGGCATAAACCGCGCT
>CAYYXC010000259.1:0-1607 GCA_964475505.1 uncultured Chitinophaga sp. | reverse complement strand
CGCGAATACAATGAGGCAATAATTAGGTGGGCAGTGCCCACCCTACGAGCGACTGATTAGCTGAAATTTGGGCTAGCTATCATTGAACAGACAATGCATACTCTGCATTGCCATCGGTTAGGGTGATGCGTTGCTCTAAACGCACTACATAGGGGATGAATTGAATACTTTCTCCATTTTCTAGTCGAAAAGCTCGAATGACGTTAGTGATCGTATCTTTCTGTTCATCTGTTAAGTCATCAATGACTAGGATGATCTGTAGAGCATTTTGAAATGCTTCAGTAAGAGCACGATCAATTTCGCGACCAATGAGCTGTGGGGACAAATGAGGATTGATTTCAGAAATCCACTGCGAGATTTTTTGAATATGATCTGCATTGGAATAAATATACTGAATAATTTTGTCAATCCAGTTGTAAATTGTCTGGTCTCTGATTTGCTTGTCTGTGACGATGCTGAAGGCAGAAGCAAAACGCATGAGTTGCGGAATTACTTGCCCATTTAGATAATTGGACTTTTCCTGAGATCGCACTTTCCCTTCTCCAAAGCATTCATACTCAATTAATGCAACTCGGAAAGGGTGTACATCATTTTTACTGAAAATTATCAAAAGACCATCAGGAATTGATCGGATACCCTTGAGAGGCTTATCACCGCGTGCTTCTGTACCTGATGACAAAAACAAACGGTTCTCTGGAATTAGAAGTGTTTGAGCCGATGTATATCGTGGAAATAGTGAATAAAAATTATTATTCACTAGTACCTCCAATCCCCTTAACTCATCAGTTTCATTTTTGAATCTGACAGTTTGGAATGTTCCCATTATAGAAATTCGTGCCTCAGGGACAGCCCAGAGGGCATCCGGCAGTGTTTCTTCAGTAATTTGGCAATCATCAATATCAGCCTCCACCTCTTCCAAATCTTGTGTATTAGGATCTGGGTGTTTTCTTTCAGATTCAAAGAAATAGGGGTTTTCTAGTAAGGATTCTTCAAAAAGACTCTCTAGCCTTGATAAGGCGGCATCGTCTTTTATCTCTTTTGCTCCTTGGAGAAATTTAAGTGGCCAATAAGTGCCACCATATTCTGCCAAGAAGCGAATATCGAATGGTTGGCAATATTGCAAAGATTCCAAGCTATAGGCAATTACGTATCGATCAGCATCGGGCCATGGCTTGTGATCAGTTGCATCCCCTAATATTGCTCTCATCCCACATACCGTTTTTTTGTTGTGATTAACAGCTAAATAAATCGTATCTCCTGGCAATGCACCACGAGCTGTAAATCCTGCAACCTGATGCTGGAGGCATAGATGATAGTTTTCCAGAAGCTTGCCACAATGCAAAATCCTATTAGCCATACCAGCATCCGTGATCATTGACTATGTTGGGTTGAGGTGTAAAGTCCAACATCAACTCATCAAGAGAATCTCAATTATTAAGCAGTGACGGTGGTAGCCGGTTGTCGATCGCGCAGTTCCAAATAGATCAGCAGCGCGTTGATATCCGCCGGATTTACACCACCGATTCGCGAGGCTTGTCCCACCGTGAGGGGACGCACCTTTGCCAATTTTTCCCGCGACTCCTTCGAGAGTGTGTCGATCGCCTGGT
>CAYYXC010000258.1:0-1612 GCA_964475505.1 uncultured Chitinophaga sp. | reverse complement strand
CTAGACCTAACTGCGCTTGTTAAGCCGTCTATAATAGCAGCATTATAACCACTTAATTGTAAAGACGCTACTACAGCATTAAGTGCAATGTCAAGCTTTATTGTTGCGTTGTTTTCGCTTAAATTTAGCGAGCCAACATTAGCTGATAATACTTGCGTAAATTGCACGCCACAAGATAAGCCCGAAAGGCTTATAGACGCTTGCGTTGTATTAAGTATAACATTCTGTATTACATTAGCATTATTTGCAGCTAATGATAAATTAGGTAAGTTAGCATTGATTATGTGATCATTGCCAACTTGAATTGATGCCGTATTACCGCTTAATATTAACGCTTTTATAGTAGCGTTAACTTGTGCCCCTTGCTGTATTGATGAAACCTGTGGCGTTATTACTAAAGATGCAACGCTAAAATTAATTAATTGATTTTGTAATACATTAGCATTATTTTCTGATAAAGATAACGAAGCTTGCGCGCAGTTTATTACATGATCGCTACCAAGCTGTATACCCGCAATATTTGGAGTTAATACTAATGCCTTGATTGCAGCATTGACTTGCGCGCCTTGCTGTATGCTAGATGTATTAGATGATAAAACTAACGCACCAATTGACGCGTTTATAATGCTATCATTAGAAAGCTGTATAGACGCTACATTTTCAGATAATGCTAGATTTGTTATTGACGCATTTATGATTACATCATTAGATGTTGCTCCAAACTCATATTCATTATAGATTGATGCAAACGGCTCTTTTAGGACATGCCCAGGGGCAGTGTTTACCCCATACCACAGTGATCCTAGCTTATTATCCTTTCTACCGCCGATCGCCATTTATTTAATCATCCCAGCCAATTGCAGCAACTTCTGCAAGTGTTGTGCACGCATTAAGCGCTGCCGTTTTTGCTGCTAATTTTTCGTATATGCTCATATCACGCATGGCAATAGCTATTGCAAGCCCGCGCAATTGATCAATGTCAAGCGCTGTGGGATTATCATCTTTATCATACCAATAAAACCCAGGGGGCAATACGCCAATAGCAAGCAATGCTACAATATCCCCGCGCTTCTCCGCCGTAGCTTCGTACAGATTACCAAGGTATAATATATTGGCATGCTTTTCTTCAATAACCTTTGCTTCGAATGATTCTTTTAAATATGCGACCTGATTAGCCACTTCTCCCGATTCATCATCCGGCCTGTATACATACTCCAAATCAATCCATTCCGAGCCGTTCCAGTTGGCCCGCAATACAAAACCAGTGTTATCTAATGATAAATTAGTCGGGGGCGTTGGAGTGCTCCGCTCATGAGCGAACTCAACCGTGCCTATATACCATCCCCATTCGTCATATCTGTAGAATGTTGTCATATTATCCTTGTGTATAACATACCTTACTTATTGTTTTTCCTGCTGTAAGACCCGCAAAAATAACGAATGGGACAGAGTTATCATTAACTTTTTGCAAACCCATAGTCATATAATCATGAACAACACCAGGGACATTAACGCCGCGCGGTGGAATAGCTGCAAGCACTTTAAACGCCACCAAATGCGCAGCCCCACTTGTCCATGTTGCGGAAAATGTAAACGTTTGTATTGACCTTAC
>CAYYXC010000257.1:0-1614 GCA_964475505.1 uncultured Chitinophaga sp. | reverse complement strand
GGAAACAAAAAACAAATGCTCCTTTCCATCAATCATCGCGACATGGGGCATCGTGTTGATGCCGCCCTCTGCGTTGACCACATCCATCACGTAGGCCGTCATGATGTGGCCATCCTGCCAACTACCAGTCATCAATTGCGTGAAGTCATTGTTTATCTGACTGAAATACACGCGATCACCAACCAGGGAAAATCCGGATTGTGATTGCTCCGTGTAAGGCATTCCCGGAATTCCTTCGAGTTGCTCAAACACAGGCGCAATAGTCGGATTTTGGATACTATCAAATCGCATCAATGCGCGCTTCACCGACCAGATGTCATTGTGATAATAAGAGTAATAAAATTGATCCCCTTGTTGAAGCGGGGCCATTTCACTTTCGGTACCTACCAGTTCCTTTGGCAACTTCGCCTGATGTGTTTTCACCTCATAGCAATCACTTCCCATCAGTACCTTTATCAAACTGTCGGGGGTATCCTTCTTATTCAGGTTATTCAATGCCCATTGTGAAGCCTTGACCTCATGCGTGGCAATCTCCACCAGCGCGCGCTCGGCTGTTGCCTTGTACTTCTTTGTAAATTTCTTGAAATTCCGCTGCGCATCTTCGTAACGACCCATTGTTTTCTCAATAGAAGCCATGTAGAACAGCGCGTTGGGATCCGTCTTTCCTTCATCCACTTCATAGAGTTCCTTGTATAGGCGATAAGCCATTGGATAGTACTTCACTTCGCGAGCAGCATCAGCCACCTTGCGCCGTATTTCCAACGAGGAAGAATCAAGCTCTAGGGCCTGGATATAATATCCGTAAGCTTCATTCCACGCATTGCGTTCAAGGACCGCTTTATCACCATACTTCACATATTGCTCCGGCGATTGTGCATCTGCCGATAATGCAAAACATACGAGACTAAAAACAAAAACAAACCTATTCAACTGAACTTTCATAGCCATTGTAGCGTAATTCCTCAAAGATTCTCTGTGAGGAAATTAGTCATTTTGGTATACAAATGCAGGCGCGTATTGCCGCCGGAGATACCATGATTTTTATTCGGATAAACAAAGAAATCGAATTGCTTATTGGCAGCAACCAACGCGGTCACCATATCCATACTATTTTGGAAATGTACATTGTCGTCGGCACTTCCATGGATGAGCAAATACTTTCCTTTGAGTGATTTCACAAAGTTGATTGGTGAATTGTTTTCATAGCCACCGCTGTTCTCCTGCGGTGTGCGCATGAAGCGCTCGGTGTAAACACTATCGTAGTACTTCCAATTGGTTACGGGAGCTACCGCAATGCCTGCCTTGTATTGATCCGCACCTTTGGTCATGCACAGCGACGACATATAGCCGCCATAACTCCACCCTTGAATGCCGATACGACCGGCATCCACGTAAGACTGCTGACCGAGGTATTTCGCAAAATCGATGAAATCCTCCGTTTCGAGCTTGCCCAGATTCATATAGGTGCTGTGCTTGAATTCACGTCCACGGAATTGCGTTCCGCGAGGGTCACAACTTACCACGATGTACCCCTGCTGACATAGCAACTGATGCCATAGGTATCCGCGACCGCCCCAGGCATCGCTCACCGTATTGCTACCTGGTCCACCATAA
>CAYYXC010000256.1:0-1622 GCA_964475505.1 uncultured Chitinophaga sp. | reverse complement strand
TGTTAAATGCAGGAATCAGGGGATCGGTACTTCCCCGTCTGTCGAGTTCGTTGTAGGTGTAGTTTCCATTCAATGAATAATACTTTTTGAAGAAATAAGACAATTGAATGGAGGCTCCCCGCGTATGCACGATGTCGCGGCTATTGGTAGATATCCTATATACATTTACGTTTACTGGTATAAATGCAGCATCAAACTCTGTATCAACACCAATTTTAAATCCGATGAAATTTTGATAAAAACTGTAATACGCACTAAAATCAACATACAGTCGCTTCCAAAGCGTTCCTCGGTAACCTATTTCAGCAGTCCATACCCTTTCAGGTTTCACAGGATCAACCGAAAAATACTGAAGGGTATCAAAATTTGAAGTATTAAAATAATCTCGCAATGATTCAACCGTAATTAAGGAATCATATCCTGAAATATTTCCTCTGAGTGTTGCCCGACCAACGAAGTAATTCAGGTACTGATCGGCCAAGGTGGGATTCCGTACACCCGACGAAAGAGACAACCTGAGCGTATGTTCTTTTTGGGGCGTGTACACAAACGATAATGCGGGAGACCAGAGAAAAGGAAAGTTGATGTTCTTATCCACCCGGTTGGTGAGGCTGATTTTCACTTTTTCCAACTTCAGCTCCGTGCCGAAATAAACACCGCCCTCAAAATTGTAAATCCGGGTTCCCGCGGTATCACTGAAAATGGTTCCCTGAGAATTCGGAGCGTACAACCGGAAATTAGCACCCGCTGTAAATTCAAGCCGGTTTCTCCAGGCATTGAATTTATATTCTCCATGCGCATGATACAAAGCAGAGCGATCAAAAAAGCGCGCCCCTCCTTGTCCGAGAAGACGGTTGGTTATCCCACCGAAAGCGGTATCAAAACGCTCAGATCCCGGCTCAAAATAGGGCTGAAAATTAGAATTAGGATTAGTTACGTTATTAATCGAGTCACGAACTATTTGATGCCAACCGGTAAGTCGGTCATTATAAAAATTCAACACGGCCTGCGCCTGTTCAAAATCGTACGTGGGCAAAGGCCCGCTGGCCATGCCCGGCAAAGATTGTGCTTGCGAACGGAATCCCAATATTTGCCAAAGTTGGCGGTATTGAAGATTATAGTTTTGCAATGGCATGCTCATATCTCTTAACAAAGTAGCCGCCACCACGGCATCGTAGGTATTTCCGGCATCTTCATTGGTCGCGTAAAACCGGACAAAGAATTTGTCTTTCTGGCGGATTTCAAAGCGATTCTGGAAAAACAAAATATCCCGCAGACTGTATCTGTTTTCTCCCTGATAAATGGTAGTACCAAAAGCAAAATTGGAAGCGGCAATCATCTCCACCTTAGGCGTCAACATGTAGTGAAGTGCAATGTTGGTCTTTATGTTTTCTGTTTTGTAATCCACAACATCTATTTCGCGATACCCGTTTCTGTAAATGAATCCCAAACCTGGAAAATTTCGCCTGGTTGCTTTTTGAGTGTAGAAATCATAGCCTCTCGCAATAGCTTCGTCGCCATATATATTTACCGCATCATACCCTGAGGGATTAAATCGATCCGTCTGACTATCCGTAGCCGGCTCATAATTGGTGGCTTCCCAGTCATCGGCTCGCATATAC
>CAYYXC010000255.1:0-1629 GCA_964475505.1 uncultured Chitinophaga sp. | reverse complement strand
CGTATTGTCGCCCCAGATCTTCTGGTTCCGCAAGATGCGTCGCAATTTGTTCGTGACCTTCTTCATGTCCATCCTCGTGAACATCGGTATGTGGTTTGAGCGTTTCGTGATCATCGTTACGTCTATCTACCGTGATTATCTTCCCTCTTCTTGGAGTACATATTACACACCCACGATCTGGGAAGTTGGTTTCTATCTCGGTACGTTTGGATTGTTCTTCACCTGTTATTTCCTGTTCTCTAAATACTTCCCGGTTATTGCCATTGCGGAGATCAAGCACATTCTGAAGAAGAATGGAGAGAATTACAAGCAAGGCATGACACAGGAGGAGAACGAATCGCTCGATGCCTATGCTTCCAAGCATGTGCACGACGACCATCATTGATTTGATAACAGGTTCACTACGGGTGAACCGCAAATGACCCGCAAGGGAGATAAATTATGAGTGTACAAAAATTCGTGGTCGGCAACTTTTACGACGAGGCGGTACTGTTTCCTGCCGTCAAGAAGGTTCGCCGTGCCGGTTACAAGATCCACGATGTATTCACCCCCTTTCCTATCCATGGATTGGATAAGGCGATGGGGCTGCGTGATACCAGTTTGCATACCGCTGGTTTCATTTATGGAATCACCGGTACGTCTACGGCAGTGGGTTTCATCACCTGGGCATTGACCCTGGATTGGCCCATCAACTTTGGTGGTAAGCCTTTCTTTGCTTTGCCTGCATGGATTCCGGTGACTTTTGAGTTGACGGTTTTGTTCGCAGCCGTAGGAATGGTGCTGACTTTCTGTTATCTCTGTCAGTTGGCTCCTTTTGTTAAGAAAGATCATTTCAATCCGCGTTCAACGGATGATACGTTTGTAATGGCCATCGAGTGCACCGATGCTACCAATGAAGCCGAGGCCATGAAGTTTTTGGAGAGTGTGGGTGCAACCGATGTAACGATCATGGAAAAAGAAACCGGCTGGTGGCTGGGTCGCTACGATCATGACACCATGCGTTTTCAAAAAACCACCAACGCCTAATATCTAATACTGAAGTTGATGAAAACATTATCGATCTTTTCCGGAATGCTGGCCACGGTGATGGTGCTGATCGGCTGTTCCGATGTGCGCCGCGATCCCGGATCTGTTTACATGCCGGACATGAACTATAGCCGTGCGCTGGAAACCTATTCTTCCACTGAAGCGCTGGCCCAAGCCGGAGTCAATTACAATGCGACGCCTGTTTCGGGAACCATTGCCCGTGGAGAGATGGCTGCATATCCATACAAGAATGATTCTGCCGGCTATGTGCTTTCTGCTACTGTCAAGAACCCTTTGGATGTAGCTGCAGTAGATCTGAAGGAGGCTGAGCGTTTGTATCTGGTCAACTGCGCCATTTGTCATGGTAAGAAATTGGATGGCAACGGTCCGCTTTGGAACGATGGAAATGGTCCTTACCCTTCCAAGCCAATTGCCCTGGTAGGCGATGCTAAATACGAAGCGATGGCTGAGGGAACCATGTTCCACTCACTGACCTACGGAAAAAATGCGATGGGAAGCTATGCTTCTCAATTGAGCACCAAGCAGCGTTGGATGGTGATCAGCTACATCAAGAACAAGCAAGCTGGCAAGAGTGCGCCGGCT
>CAYYXC010000254.1:0-1633 GCA_964475505.1 uncultured Chitinophaga sp. | reverse complement strand
CCGAAATTTTGCCCACAGCGGACAACCATACAAACGAAATTGCCCACAGAGGAGTACCACGCTTTAGTATAATTTTACACCACGTGTATATATATTATGACCGATAATATGTGGACTCGTTCGAACTTTTCCGTTGGACTTTTGATCTTGCGTACTCTCTGTAGAATGGGTTTGATTTTTTTGAGGTCAGTGGGCGTGAGCGGGCAAATTCACCGATAAGAGTCAGCTGGTGGCGAAAATATCCCTAGCCATGAGCGGGAGTGTTAGTAGGCGCGCCCCAACATGACCATTGACGGGCAGGATAGGCTTTCTACAGCCATCTTCCTTTTGCAACACACTTTTGCACCTAGAGTCACCAATCTTCACCAATCACACCATTGCATTTCCAGTGACATCGTCATTGTCAAGTCCACAACCAATAGCCCTACCTCAAAACAACTAATACATTAATCATGAGCGAAGAATGGGATCTCAAGATTTGTTGCATGGGTGCTGGATACGTCGGTGGCCCAACCATGGCGGTCATCGCTGCCAAGTGCCCGAAGGTGAGTGCCGGGAGATGTAGCATGGCGTTGTCGTAGGTATCACCTTTGTCTTTTGTTGGGTTAAAGCTGGAGGGTTTGCAATGGCGTAACGTGCGGTGGAGGGTTTTGATGATTTGCCGTGGGTGCTAGCTAGCTGCTTGAATTGTTCGATTTGTGCATGCGTTTCACTCAACTGATGTCTTTTGGGCTGCAATAATTTTGGCCAGCCCTCAAGACGACAATGAATTAAGTGTTACCAACGAACTTTGCCCCCAGTTCCCTGCACAGAACAAAAGTAAATAAGGAGAGACAGATTATTTGATTGATTCTGAACTGAACGTGGTATAAAAAAGCCAGATTAGGACGAATAACGACTGCAGTTATCGTCGACGTCTTTTATCATCTAATGTTCACTAGTCGGTTTTCTTGGATGTTGTTCCCCTGATGCAACCATTTTCACTGACATTTGCGCTTACATTATTCTCGGGTCTACCCCCAAAAGATTCGTGTCTGCGTGGTTGACCTCTCCCAAAAACAAATTGATGCCTGGAACTCCCCCGACCTTCCAATCTACGAACCCGGCCTCCCCGCCGTAGTCGAAGAATGCCGTGGCCGCAACCTCTTCTTCTCCACCGACATTGACGCCGAAATTAAAGCCGCCGACATCATTTTCATCTCGGTTAATACACCCACCAAAACGATGGGTATCGGTGCCGGACGCGCTGCCAACATCAAAAATTGCGAGCTTTGCGCCAGGAAAATTGCTCAAGTTTCCGAATCGGACAAAATTATCGTCGAAAAGAGTACGGTTCCCGTTCGCACCGCCGAGGCCGTGAGACGCGTCTTGGAATGCAACGAAAAGGGATTGAAATTCCAAGTGCTGAGCAACCCGGAGTTTTTGGCGGAAGGGACCGCGATTCCCGATTTGATGAAACCGGATCGCGTTCTTATCGGGGGGGTGCAGGATGAAGCCGGGCTGGCCGCCGCGGATAAGTTGGTGTCGGTGTATGCCAATTGGGTTCCTAGGGATCAGATTATTACCACTAATCTTTGGTCTTCGGAGCTTTCCAAGCTGGTTGCGAATGCCTTTCTTGCCCAGCGTGTATCCT
>CAYYXC010000253.1:1271-1638 GCA_964475505.1 uncultured Chitinophaga sp. | reverse complement strand
CTCCATCTCTAGGATATCATCGAGAAGTGACTTCAACCGGGCCGCATTCTTTGACGCGACGCCAACGAGGTTTGCAATCTTGTCCGGGGCCGCCGCTGTCCCCATCACTTCCAGAAGACGCAACGACCCCATGATGCCCGTCAGAGGAGTTCTCAACTCATGGTTGACAGTGTGGATGAACTCGCTCTTCAGATGGTCCAGTTGCCGTGCTGCCGTGACATCCGTGATCTGCGAAATGAACATGACCGGTCTATCCGCTTCGTCCCGCACGACAGTCAGATGCAGAACGCCGATCACTGTGCGTCCACTGGAATGGATGTAGCGTTTTTCCAGCCGCACGCTTTTTTGATGTGTCGCAACCATGCGG
>CAYYXC010000253.1:0-1261 GCA_964475505.1 uncultured Chitinophaga sp. | reverse complement strand
GAGAAAGTCGCAAAGAGCAGGGTTCACATCGATCCAACTTCCATCCATCTGCGTCAGGGCCATGCCGATCGGCGAATTTTCCATCGCAGCGCGAAACATGCGCTCGCTCGCGACAAGGCCGTCAAGCTTCAGCCGGTCCGATGAGTCATGGAGCGGCTCTGAAGCCTCGGTTTCAACCCTCTGAAACTGCGAACCAGAAGCATCATACATTGCCGAAACGCCCTGAAATCAAACCAATATCCTCGCAGCAACTGTCAGATTGGCTGCAACAGGCCAAAGGTCAACGCCCTCGCACGCGCTTCATCCCAATTTTCAGGCTGCATCATACTTTCGGATGTGAAACCAATCGCGCCTCCAGTTGCGTTATGGCCCTTGCGGCGTGTTGCTAGGCTTGCGTCGATGACCGACTTGGTCAGGTGGAGGAGACAAATGATGGGAATCGAAAGTCTGCTTGCAATGCTGCTGATTGGGGCGGTGGCAGGATGGCTTGCCGGAAAACTGGTGTCTGGGTTCGGATTCGGCCTCTTGGGCAACATGGCCGTTGGCGTTCTGGGCGCAGTTGTGGCGAGTTTCCTTTTGCCACGGTTGGGCTTTGACGTAGGCGGCGGTATCTTCCGGGCCATCATCCATTCCACCATCGGGGCCGTGATATTGCTAGTGGTGATACGGATTGTGAAGAAAGCCTGACAAGGCCCAGAAAGCAAAAGAAAAAGACCCGCTCACGGCGGGCCTTTCTCGTCTCGATCAGCGTCGAATTTATCAGCTGCAGCCGCTGGTGCCGCCGCACGTGTTGCACTTCATGCACGTTCCATTGCGCACCAGCGTATAGTTGCCGCATTCGCCGCAGGGGTCACCTTCATAGCCCTGCATCTTCGCCTTCGTCCGCGCATCCATGCTGACGGTGCCAGTAGAAAGTGCCGTCACCGTCCCTCCACCCAAGGTTTCAGGCACCAGCGTGTTCAGCGCCATCACCGGGTCAGTACCGGTAGCAAAAGCTGTGGCTCCCATCCCACCCTGAAGAACGACCAGTTCCTGCGGCAGGCGCTTGCGCAGATAGCCGGTCGAAGAGATCGATTTCAGCAGCTCGACGGACTTGGACGCCGCGGACTCGCTGACCTCGCCGAAATTGCGCTTGCCCTCATCCTCGCCACGTCCGAGGTCATCGAAAGCGGCGCCCTGCGGTTTGACATGCGCAAGGTCAGTGCGATCAAGGTAGCTGATCGCCAGTTCGCGGAAGATGTAATCGAGGATCGAGGTCGCG
>CAYYXC010000252.1:0-1640 GCA_964475505.1 uncultured Chitinophaga sp. | reverse complement strand
CGGCAAGGGCCGCATGCGCGATGTGGTCATCCACCAGTACTTCGGCGTCGATGCAGACATCGTCTGGCGCGCGGCGACGGTCAGTGTGCCGAGGGTGGCGGCGCAGCTGCGCGGGATCGTGCCGTAACGAGGGAGGCGCGGCGCAGGTCGAATACGAGCGGCGGCTGCAACTCCTTGCTACGTGCCTCGCGAGATGAGGACGAGCGCATCGTCGGTCGATGCGCTCGAGAGGTACTGGTGACACGGTGACTCGGAGTCGACGAGGCTCGCGATCTTCTCGGCGGACTCGAGCCACATCTCTTGCGAGTCAAGCCACTCGAACTCGCGCGCGACGCCCGCCCGTTGCCGTAGCCCGCGTCGAAGCCCCGCACTCTGCCCGTTGGGAGTGGACACGAGCCGTAGGCGCGTGCCGTCTCCGCGCACGAAGTCGAGTTCATGAACATCGACAGTCAGGGGGCGGTGCGCCAGTCCTTGCAGGATGGCCTTCAGTTTGTGGAAGGGCGCGTTCATCGTGCCCCTGACAACCAGCCTGAGGCCATCCGCGTCGGTTTCGGCCTGGAGTTGGAGAGCATCGGATTCGTGCATGGAGTTCAAGCCCTCGGTTTGCCAATCGAGGCGTATCGCGGGGTGCGCGAGGGATCGCGTAGACATCGCTCCGCGGCCGTGCGTTCGGCCGTGATGTTCTCCATCTCATGAGCCGAAGCCGAGCATCCCTCATGTACTCCTCTTGCTCCTGTCGACGGCAGTCGTCGGGTGTGGAGAGATAGTCTCGTCGTGCGCTTTCTATCTCGGGATCCCGTTGTCTGGACAGGTCAGAGTCGGCGTCGGCCAGTGCCTTGCTGCGCTCACCCATCGCGGGTGTGTGGGTTTGCCGCGCGGCTGAACCAGTTCCAAAGGTCCGCCGAGTCGTCCCAGGTATGCAGCTCATCTCGGTCGTCGCGCATCCAGACTATCCCCGGTGTACCGACGCGCGGCTTGAGAACGCGCCAGAGCCCCCCGGCGGGGTGTGGTGTACCGATCGGGTTGCCAAGGTGATCGCGCACAGGGAGCTCCCGCTGAAGTTGCAGGATCTCGCCGGGACGCGCTCCACACTTGTAGTCTGCGTCGGAGAACTCCGTCTCCAAACTCCATCGAGGTCCGGTGTCGTTGAGGGAACTCGGGTCTTCACTCGGGATCACATCGACTCTCCTTGTCGAGTTCTCTGAGCTGCGTCGGGACTGGCTTCGGACCCTTCATCCGCTCGCGGAAGATTCCATCCGCGGTTGGTGCCGGGTTCGCCTCCGTTTGTCCCTGCTTGTATCCGCCAGTTACCCGTGACGGGATCCGCAAGGGTTCCACTCGAGTTTGGCCAGCGCATCGTCGAGCTCGCGTAGTTCCTCACACACGGATGCCTGAGCGGCACCGGCCAAAGTCTGGGCGGGTTGGCGACCCTTTCGGGTTCACTTGTAGTCAAAGGTGTAGCACCAGACGAGAGCCCGCACGACTTCCTCGGGTACCGTCGGGTGCTTCAACCCGAAGTCTCTCGCGCACCGATCTGCCATCTCAGCCATGTCTTTCGATACAAGGCGTGCCTCGGAGAGATAGAAGGCGTCATAGAGATCTTTGAGCTCGCTTAGCAGTGCGTTGCCCTTATTGGCTCC
>CAYYXC010000251.1:0-1652 GCA_964475505.1 uncultured Chitinophaga sp. | reverse complement strand
TGGATCGTCCCAAGGTGAATAACTGTTCATTTTCTTACTTTAAATATAACGTACCGTCATCACCAATTGCAATTCCATTTTCATCAAGTTCATTTGAGATACGTTTTTGTTCTTTTAACAATTTATAGTATTTACTTTGTGATATTTGTTTTCCATTTGATATTGAAATATTACCTGATGATGTCATGAGCATGCCTTGTTCTGTTATCCAATATTTTCTTTTCATATTTTTTTAATTACCAATTATTTCCGTTATTTCTTGATGGATTTTTTGCAAATGCTTCTTTACACATCATTTCTACATGATTATCTTTAAACGCACCCCAAGGAGCAAACCCTAAATATGTCCCATAAGTGTATCCATATGTGTTAACTTTAACAATTTGTTTTAGTATATCCATTTCCTCATTTGTTTCAGCTATTTGATTAGCTGAGATTGTACGTAATTGACCATATCTGTCACAACCGCTTGTTTTGTAATAGTTAATTAATTTTTGTTCAATTTCATGTCTCATAACCTTTCTCTTTTTATTACTTGAAATATACGAAAGCCCTTTTACTTAAGGGCTTCCTGTTTTGAAAATTTATTTAAAACGTCAATTGCATCCATTTTATCTACTTCAGCATCAAACTTTTTATGTACAAACTCTTCATTTCTATAATCACTTAATCTAAATTGAACAAAACTACCTGATGGAAATTTAACTTCAATTACTTCATAATGACCACCAAATTTACTATAATCAGTTTTAACTTCAACTGTAGCGTTTGGGTACAATTGTGTATATTTGTCAACTACAGATTGTTTTAGATTTTTTCGTTTATTGAAATTTTCACAAAATTCTTTTTGTTGCTCATTGAAATTACGAAACTTTTCAAGCAATGTTTTAGGTTTGTAAAAGCGATATTGGTCTGTAATTGAACTACATCGCAATTTATCATCTTCAATGTCAACATATGACTTTGATGTTGTGAGTTCACCTTTGGAATGTCTAAGTGTTTTTAGTGCAATATCACCTGTACATTCATCAAATGTAACTTCATGATCAAAGTTAGTATTGTTATAGTTGTAACCTAATGTTACCGTTTTTGTTACTATTTTCCGTTTGAAATCGTTTTCAAAATCTATTCCTTTTTTAAATCCCGCTTCAATTAATAGGCGTTCAATTTTAGCAATAGTTCTTTCTTTACTCTCAGTATAATTTCTATTACGTGATATGTGATTAGCCACATATTCTTCTTGTTCAGGTGTTAAAAATATACCTGCAAATAGATCTAATTGGTTTGGGTCTTTAATTTCTTCGTTCATAACTTTTATTTCTTTTTTTATATATTCAATATACGAAATTATCTTTTAATATTTAATTCCTCTAGTGATTTTGGTTTATAATCTACTTGCTCGCAAGAAACACAAATATAGCGTTCATCTGGTATTTGATCAACATTGTATCCACCAGGAACATATACATAGCCTGTTTTGGTAACAACCTTTTCATGTATGTGTCCATGAATGTTTCTGTTGAAGCGATAATCAAGTTCCATTGGGTGAATAGGACAATGTGTTAACATAATTCCTTTGTACTGTATCATTCCGGCTACACTTTCAACGTGTTGAAGTAAATGAGGAACATCTTGACGGCGATCGTGGTTTC
>CAYYXC010000250.1:0-1691 GCA_964475505.1 uncultured Chitinophaga sp. | reverse complement strand
GGAAAGAACGATTAAATAATTTCTCAAGCTAATGTTTTCATAGATAGCGAGATAAAGTTTTTTGCGATGCCAACAAGCACCTCGAAATATAAGCTCCGCATCAGAGACTCGCGGTAGAGGTGCTGAAAACTTCTGCCTCCGAGTCGAGGCGTCGAATAAAAGGATTTTCAACCTGCCTGACGGGATCTCGCGAAAGACCGAGGTTAGATTCCCGTAGGGGTCAACGCCCAACCATACTGGGATACCTTGATCATTGAACTCTATTGAAGAACCGTCCTCTAAGACAACCCTTGATGTGCGGCGGATGGGATCAAATTCGGCATAGGCTGTAGCACCGAAAAGATTCCATTCAACAAAAGGAACCCGCACGAAACCGGAACGCATAGATGTCGACCCGCTTGTTCTATCCGGAGTTTTTTGGCCAAAGGGTTGAAGAGGACCGACTTTGCATCCTTTTTGTTGTGGCGAGAGGTTGTCAGCAAGATACCGAGCCAAACCTGCGTATAGATACGACTCATATTCCTGAACGCAAAGTTCACCCACATCTGCTGTTCCGACAGGGTGCTTGAGATACTGACCGTTCTTTGAAAACTTCTCTACGCTTCTGACCAAACGCTCCCTGAACGGCATAAGGCTTGGATTGTTGCGTGAAGTGTAAAGCGCCATTCCGACATCATAAGACCGCGCCGGTTGCTCGACAGAATCCTGAAACCTCGGCCACCCTCTGATCGGTAAACTTTCATCTTCCGGAACAAATTCATTAAGATGCTCGAAAATCATAGGCAGCTTGAATTCTTGGGCCAGACGCCCTCCATTGCGGCAATAAGTCTCTATTCCTTCGGCAATGTAGGAAGCATGAGGCAGATCGTTTGGGACATGTTCTTGAACGGAATAATTCCAAAACCATGCACCTGTATCGTTCGAGATTCGCTTTTCTTTGAGCAGCGCTGCCATGGTTGAATCAGCTGCAGCACGCATTTTTTCACTTTGCTCGTTATCATCAATGATGCAACTGAATCGTTGCACCTGCCCGGCAAGATAAGCAGCGGGGTTGAAAGTGTCGTAACGCCGATCCGCTTCTTGCAGGGAATAAGGGAACAATCCGCCGGGTGAAAGCATGTCGGGGTTTAAATAGGGCTCAATAGCAGCTTCAACAGTCTCCAAAATCTCGCGGCGTGGACTACCGGGATCCCTCTCCATCCAGTCGAGCAAAGCATGGATTGCGATAGCAGTAGAAATAGTATACTCGGAATTTGCTTCATTTATACTTCCATCTGCATATGCATCCCATGCCACTGGCACCCCCCAACCTATAATACCGTTATGGTTTGCATCTGCATTTTTGAGCAACCAGAAACCCGCAGAAATTCCCAAGTCTGGCCATTCTGACTGATCTGGAAGTAAATGACGGTCAAGTTCACCCAATAGAATCATAGCATACGACTTAGGTATATCTTCTTGAGAGTTTCCGGGGTAATCGGTCACTCCTTTTCCAGGGAAGGTTGGGTCGATTCGTTTGTATAGAGCACTTAAGTGCGAAGCCGCCAGCTCGTAATCCGTAATCTCTTGTCCACTTTTGGCATTAATAGCCAAATCGTTTTGGTCAGTTGCATTCGGCTTGCAAGAAGTGATTAAAATGGACAGCAAAATGCCGACAAAGCCTAAGAGCCGGACACAACAGCAGCGAATTC
>CAYYXC010000249.1:0-1732 GCA_964475505.1 uncultured Chitinophaga sp. | reverse complement strand
GTGGTACTGGTCTCAGCGGGTGCGGTGGTGGTGGCGGTTGTGGTGGCGGCGGCGGGGGTGCAGGACCTCCTAGTGCATCAGGAGGTGGTGGTGGTGCAGGAGGAACCGGCGGCGGTGGTGGTGCTGGCAAAAGCGGACCCGGCGGCAGCGGTGGCTCAGGTGTGGCCATCATTGGGTATCCAGGAAGTCAAAAAGCCACTGGCGGTGATATAAGCAGCAGTGGAGGTTATACTTGGCATGTGTTCACTGGTGCAGGTTCTTTTACTATAACAGGTTAACATGGCACATTTTGCAAGATTAGATCACAACAACATGGTAATCAACGTGGTCAAAGTCAACAATTCGGATTGTGTAGACAGTGAAGGCGTAGAAAACGAACAAGTGGGTATTAATTTTTTACAAACATTATTTGGTCAAGACACTATATGGCGCCAAACCAGCTATAACAATAATTTTAGAAAACACTATGCTTGTATAGGATATCGTTATGATGCTGACTTAGATGCTTTTATTAGTCCAAAGCCCTACCCAAGCTGGCACTTTAATCCTGAGTCGCTGGCTTGGGATCCTCCTGTACCACCACCCGACGATATTACAGAAACTTTCAATTATGAATGGAATGAAGCTGATCAACAATGGCAAACAATATCAACATCTCAGAACACCTAGCAGACTACGTTAAACTGTATCAATTTTTAGATCAAGAATTTTGTACGAACACAGTAAACTATATTGACGCATTAATATGGCGCAAGCACAGTTACTACGACTATGGTTCTGATCGATTTCAAAGTTTTGACGACGATCTCAGTATCAGTACACAAGCCAATCCTTTTAAAACCATGATACAGCACAAATTGTGGGCGCCAATCAAGCAATATATTCAAGAATTAAACATGCCCTGGTTTGATTCGTGGAATGGCGTTAGCGATATACGTTTTAACAAATATAGCACAGGAACTAACATGAAATTGCACTGCGATCATATCCAAACCTTGTTTGATGGGCAACGCAAAGGCATACCTACTTTAACCATATTAGGACTACTAAACAATGATTTTTCGGGTGGTGAACTAGAATTATGTGGTGAGATAGTGCCAATTGGCGTAGGAGATGTAGTGGTGTTCCCTAGCAATTTTATGTACCCGCATCAAGTACATACAGTAACATCGGGTACCAGATTCAGTTATGTAAGTTGGGTTTATTAGCTATAAATATGTAATTATATAGCACATTATGCCAATTACTTTTCCTGCTAACCCAACTTTAAATCAAGCGTATACATTTAACGGTGTAACCTGGACCTTTAAGGGCAATGGTTGGAGTAAAGGGATCACTACCACAGTTAGCGTCACTGCCAACATTCCAGCCACTGCCAACGACGGTAGCTTATGGCTCGACACAGAATCAGCTGATCTTTACATGCGGTTTAGCAACACCTGGGCTATTGTAACCGGAATTGGCCCACAAGGGGCCACTGGAGCTTCGGGTCCAGCTGGGTTAACCGGCGCTACTGGCGCAGGTACCACTGGCGCAACTGGTGTTGGTGCAACAGCGGCAACTGGTCCAATTGGCGTTACCCCTAGTCTGCAGACTGAAACTGTTACAGTTTTAACAGGATCAACTGGCACAGTGGCACACAATTATAACACCGGTGGGCTTTGGGTGCACACTGGGATTGCAGCTAATTTCACTGCAAATTTTACTAATGTACCAACCACGGATAATCGTG
>CAYYXC010000248.1:0-1739 GCA_964475505.1 uncultured Chitinophaga sp. | reverse complement strand
GGGAGTTCTGACAGCGGAAACGATGACAACTTCACGCATGGCAAGTAAGATTTTTGCGAAGGTAGTACAATGGCGTTTTTGTCAGCATCCGTTGATTCTGATCAAGTTTTGAATACCGGGGCGTTTTTGACCTACCTTTACTTTCACATTCCTCTTGTATTTAATTCTAGCCCCATGAAACTCTTTGTTGCCGGTCTTCCCTATGATATGGATGATGCCGAATTGATGGAATTCTTTGACAAATTCGGGACGGTCCAATCCGCCAAGATCACGATTGATAAAGAGACCGGAAAAAGCCGTGGGTTCGCCTTTGTGGAGATGCCCAACGACGCAGAAGCCAAAGAAGCTATTGACGGATTAAACAACCTTGGAATCGGTAAAAAAGTAATGGTAGTAAAACCAGCCGAAGAAAGACGTCCTGCTTATCCGAGTACCGGCAGATCCGGCTACTCCTCTAGCCGACCACCCAGAGACCGTTATTGATAAAGCACCGTAAGTGTCATTGGTTGTGCATTGACACTCATTACCTCCTGCTTGTCTGCTACTAGCCGATTGTTCAAGATTGCGGCTCGCCATCCTTTTTCGATTGGAATAGTCTGCTGCTTCACCGAACCGGTATAGCGCACCCAAATCTTCTTCCATGTGTCATTGGTCTTTTGGGCATCGATCCGATAACTAACAACACCTACACTGTCCGAATCATCGAACTGAATGGATTGAGTCAACCTATTGGCATCCGAAAAACGAAATGCGGGATGCTGCTTGCGTATGCCAATCAATGATCGGACGTATCGATAGAAATCAATATAGGTGGTTTTTAGATCCCAGTCGATGGCATTGATACTATCAGGACTTTCATAGGAATTCTCTACCCCTTTTTTTGTTCGCCTGAATTCGGTTCCGGCGTGTAAGAATACGATCCCCTGGCTGGTCAACAAGATACCCAATGCCAATCGGTGCATTTCGGCACGAATGGAGTCGGACTGCTCAGGAACCGAAAGCGAAAGTTTATCCTGCAACACATGATTGTCGTGACATTCTGCATAGGTGACCGTATGATGTGGTTGAGCTGCATAGGCTTGTTTGGAATAATTCACCCGTGTGAGATCCACTTGAGGATGATGAAGCGAGGCCACCACGCCAAAACGGATCGAGGATTCCGTTCCGATTTTTCCGGAGATAAATCCCCTATCTGCATGATCAAATACACTGCCCTTGATTGCATCTCTTATGTCGTCACTAAAAACAGCGATCCGATCAAGCCGATGTGCATTGGCCTTCAGAGCACGCGCCGCTGCAGGTAAGGGACTATCCCCGGCAGTCCAACCTTCTCCGTACAACAAAACATCAGGTTTAATGCGATGCAACTCGGCCGAGATCATGTTCATTGTCTCAATGTCATGAATGCCCATCAAGTCGACCCGAAAACCATCAATATGGTATTCCTCTACCCAGTAGCGCATAGATTCCATCATGAATTTTCGAAACATCGGACGCTCACTGGCGGTCTCGTTACCACAGGCAGAGGCATTGGAGAAACCACCTTTTTCATCCTGCCGGTAATAATACCCTGGAACCAATTGGTTGAAATTCGATGTTTCGGTCAATGCCGTATGGTTATAAACCACGTCCATGATCACGCGGATGCCTTTTCGATGAAGCGCCTGAACCAGTTGCTTGAACTCCTTTATCCGAACGGCACCGTCGTTTGGGGCAGTAGCATATGAACCCTCCGGGAC
>CAYYXC010000247.1:0-1742 GCA_964475505.1 uncultured Chitinophaga sp. | reverse complement strand
GTCGGGTAGAGGTAGGGGGGCGATACGCATATGGCCGGATACAATTAAGAATGGGCAAAAGTCAGTTGCCTTGGCATAAACGCCCCAAAGCAAAAGAATGGATACGAAACAGCGGATTGTTTCTAGGACTCATCGCATTTATCTTATTGATCTATAGTCTGGTGGTTCCATTTCTGGCTGAAAAACTTGCTTCAACTGTGTCGGTGGAAACAGAGCAGACCTTGGGTGATGGTGTGTACGATGCACTTTCCTCCGGTTATAAAATAGATAGCACCCGCACACGAGAGATCATTGCCTTTTTTGAAGCCATGAAAATTCCATCGGCATATAATATTCGGCTGGTGGTGGTTAAAAGTTCAGAGTTGAATGCGTTTGCACTTCCGGGGGGACGCATCGTTGTTTACACGGCGCTGCTAGATAAAATGAAGTCTGCTCCCGAATTGGCAGCACTGTTGGCACATGAATTCACTCATGTCGATAGCCGCCATGCGACCAAATCGATCTTTCGTAAGCTGGGGTCACAGGTTTTCTTGGGGCTAGTCTTCGGTAAAGTGGGTACCGTTAGCGGGGTATTGGTGGATCATGCCGATGAGCTGAGGTCTCTTACCTATTCGCGGACCTTGGAGAAAGAAGCCGATCTGAAAGGATTGCAGTTGTTGACCGAAAGGGGGATTGATTCGCAGGGCTTCATTGAACTGTTTTCCCGGTTGGATGCCGAAGGATCCTCGGCGAGCATTCCCGAGTTCATGGCCAGTCACCCCGATCTCGAAAACCGCATTGCTTATATTAAAGAAACGTCAAAAGGAGTTAAGGCCAAGCCGCAGCCCGTTTTAGATACTATATTCTCTAAACTAAAACCCTAATCATGTTAGTTACTACTACCAGTTCCGTTGAAGGAAGACCTGTACAAGAGTATTTGGGAATCGTGAATGCACAAAGCATCATTGGTGCCAATATGTTCAAAGATATTTTCGCCGGTCTCCGGGATGTATTTGGCGGACGAAGCAAAACCTATGAAGGCGTTTTGGAAGAAGCTAAAGAAGATGCCATGCGCGAGTTGGTTGAAAAGGCACAGGCACTGGGAGCCAATGGCATCATTGGAGTCGATCTTGATTTTGAAACAGTAGGAGCGGGCGGTAGCATGCTGATGGTGATCGCTACCGGCACTGCCGTACGTCTTTGATCCATGAAGAAGCAACTGGCTTTTATTCTGTTCTTCTTCTGTCTCGCAGGAGCAATTGCACAGGATTGTCAACTGATCCGTGAGGTAGATCCGTATACACGTTCCACCAACCTATCTACCGGATATCACAAATGGGCGGGCGGATCTTTGCTGCTGGATGCCAGCAAGCAGGAATTGGATTGGATGATTGAAGTCGGTTCCGGAAATGTCTGTTTCGATGACGAGGCAACCATGCAGGTATTTTTTGTAGGAAGCAAACAGCGGCTCTTGCTTCGCAATGTGGGTACCATGAACTGTGAGGGGTTGCTGCATGTTTTATTTAAGAACGGCCCCTCCACTAACTATCAGTTAAACAAGCTGGCTACGATGCCCATACAGCGGATCCTGATCACCAATTCAGCAAAAAAAGAGTGGTCCATTGAGCCAGATGCCGAACAGCGAGACCGATGGATGCGTGCCGCTACCTGTCTGATCAACGAATCAAAGAAATTACTTACCCAATAAAAAAAGCCCTCCATTTGGAGGGCTTTTTTGTATAGATCTCTTGGTCTATTAATAG
>CAYYXC010000246.1:0-1743 GCA_964475505.1 uncultured Chitinophaga sp. | reverse complement strand
CCTATAACAAAGTTCGTGATGAGATATGGAATCTGATGGGCAAGCTTCCGATCGGAGAAAATTTTAGTAAGTCCATGGCCAGCAGGCTCGAAGCAGGACTAAAAGGCTTGGTCAGCAACAGCAGCAATCTTTTCGAAGCACTGAAATTGAGGTATTTCGGTCCCATTGACGGACACAATATCACCAAACTGGTTGATACCCTCAAAGACTTGAGGGAAATACCGGGACCAAAGTTGTTACACATTATCACCACCAAGGGCAAGGGTTATGCCCTGGCGGAAAAAGACCAGACCAAGTGGCATGCGCCCGGATTGTTCGACAAACTGACGGGGGAGATTTATCGCAAAACCATTCAAACCCCTCAGCCCCCAAAATACCAGGATGTTTTCGGACATACCATCGTCGAACTCGCAGAGAAGAATCCGGCGGTTATGGGAATCACTCCTGCTATGCCCAGCGGATCTTCTTTAAAAATCATGATGGAAAAAATGCCCCACCGCGCGTTTGATGTGGGCATTTGCGAACAACATGCCGTGACAGTGAGTGCCGGCTTGGCAACACAAGGCATGAAAGTGTTTTGTAATATTTATTCCTCATTCATCCAAAGAGGTTATGACCAGATGGTGCACGATGTGGCCATCCAAAAACTTCCGGTGATATTTTGCCTCGACAGAGCCGGGCTGGTGGGCGAAGACGGACCAACACACCATGGTTGTTATGATATTGCTTTTTTCAGGTGCATACCCAATATGATCATTAGTGCCCCCATGAATGAACAGGAGCTGCGCAACCTGATGTATACCGCACAACTGGACAGCAACACAATGCCTTTCGTGATTCGTTATCCCAGAGGGGAAGGCGTAATGCCCGAGTGGAAAACTGCTATGGAAGAAGTTGAAATTGGTAGGGGACGGCGTCTGAAAACCGGAACGGATGTGGCCATTGTATCCTTAGGTCATCCTGGTAATTTTGCACAAGCAGCGATCCGCCAATTGAGAACCCAGGGAATTGATCCTGCTCACTATGATATGCGGTTTGTGAAACCACTCGATGAGGAACTATTGCACGAGGTATTCAGCAACTATACAAAAGTTGTCACCATTGAAGATGGAACTGTAGTTGGTGGTTTTGGATCTGCTGTTTTGGAATTCATGAATGCTCATCGTTACAACGCTGAAGTAACCATACTGGGTATACCCGATAGACTGGTAGAACATGGAACGCCAAAAGAACTTCACCGCGAATGCAACTATGACGCACAAGCCATTGAAGAAGCTGTATTGTCTCTGATGAAAGAAAAGGTAACGACGAAGGTTACAATAGCAGGGTAATTTAAACTTACTGGGCCTGCAAATCGGTTGAAGTATCTTCTGCTGTCGCCTCCTCGTCATTGCTGATCGTTGTCTCTGCCACCAGGTCTTCTTCCCGGTTTTCATTCCACTCAACGATGAAATTATTCATTCCCGGGCCTACACTCAGGCGCATGTATTTCTGTTGAGCCAATTCAAGAATGGAAAGAAAGAGGCAGATTGCGTGGATCTTGTTGTCACAGACGTCGAATATCTTCTCGAAGGAAAGCATTTTTTCGCGGGAAATCAGATCGAGTATATAGTCCCTGCTACCTTCCATCGTGTAGTTGTAAGGAACTACAGTATGTACAGGTCGACTCTGGCGTTCCTGTACGCGCAGCATCACTTTTTCAAAAGATTTCATCAATTTGAAAAGGGTGATGTTTTGTATTTC
>CAYYXC010000245.1:0-1760 GCA_964475505.1 uncultured Chitinophaga sp. | reverse complement strand
GCCTGGACATATTTCTGCGACCCACCAAACAAACCGAATTGGTTGCGTGATTCAACTCAGGTCGGGGTTCAAACAATGAAACCGAGCGCAAAACAACGCGCCGATGAATTTTTTCAGCAGGTGCGGAATGGTTCATTAAAACAAACCGCCTTGAGCGCTCCTTGGCATTCAAATCCAACGCCTGAGCAAACGTCTTTTTATTTTGTCCGTGCCTTTTTTGATTTTCCTGAGAAAGTTCCTGCTCGTCATAAAACTGAATTTCATCTCGCGTGGTGTCATGAAGAGCGCCTATAAAGCTTATGGCCTCAGGTATATTGATGCCCCTTTCTGCAAGCAATTTACGCACTTCGGGATGATTTCCCATAGAAGCGGCAACGCGGGCATTCACCGATCCCGGCCTTCCGCAGCAGGCACCGCAATCATATCCGGCATAATGCGTGTTGTTCACACTGCTGGCCCCGTGTCCGATCAGGTAAACCAGCGGACCAAAATCTGAAACCAATCCAACGCTTTTGAGCAGACCTTCGATTGAATCAGCCATTTCCTTTATGGTAAAACCTGCCTGTAGTCCATTTTCTTCGGGTGCTGTTTCACTGCGTTCTATGGTAAGTTTCCCCTGAGGATCCATGTGATTGAACGAAGAAACCATGACCGCCGTATTTCCGGGGAAAAGAATATTCCAAGCCAATTTAACCGCCGACCAGAATCCGAGACTCTGGGCAATAAGCCAACCACCAAAAAGCCCATGGGTATGCCGGGAAAATTGAGAATCCCGGGAATGCCGCCTACGGGCACTTGTTTCCTTAATCAAATGCTTAGGGGTTAGTGGTGCAGGACATAGTTTAGTGAGGAATTTCCCATACATGGGCTGAAAATAAAAAGGCACGTTAAAAAAGCCTGGAGTGCCATACGTACGACAACCCGGATCTTTTTGTTCCACATAGCGGCGCAGGGAACATTCCCTGTCGTCGATGCAGAAAAGGGCCTGGAAAGATGGACTCCCCGACGGCTCATTATCGCGGCTGTTTTTTATGCCGGCCAACACCTGGTCAAAATAGCTCCATTCAAGGGCCTCCTGCCAAATTTTCAAACCGGTAAATTCATCTGATTCAGGAACGGGCAAAAACAAATCTTCAGGTCTGTTTTTTAGGCGAAAGGCCAAGGGGGCCCAATTCTCGCCGAACTTACGATCCAACGCGTCCAGCTCAAGCAGCAATTCCATCAGTACAAAATCATGCAGGGTGATAGGTCTGCCGTCCAAAAGCGACTGGTTACGCTTTTCAAGTACAGCCACCATTCCCGACCAACCCGGATGAGCAAATTGCTGATCGAAGAGATACATTTCATACAAACGTTCATCTCCCACAAGAATCTGCAGAAGCTCTTCTGCCTGAAGTTCGGATTGGAATAAAAAGCGCCTGGCCCTTTCGGTAGTGAGAAAACACCCTTGATTAAGAGACTCCAGGCGACGGATTCCATCCAGAAAGCCATGCTGCCTCATCGGAAAATTCCAAGCCGCCACGCCTTGATCCAAATAGCCTCCCGTCAACCTGAATAAAGGCGCATGAACCTCTTTATCTAAATTCACTCCGAAACTATTTTTCCAATTTTGGCGAAGGCGTCCAATTTTCCCGGGCAGATGCACTTCCTGAAAATTTTCCAACAACTTTTGCTTCCATTCTCCGGTATCCGCCGAGCCCGTTACTTGGGTTATGGAACGATCCAAAATAGAATCAGATATTCTTCCTTTGTCATACCGG
>CAYYXC010000244.1:0-1768 GCA_964475505.1 uncultured Chitinophaga sp. | reverse complement strand
AGGCAACCAAAATATGGGCGACCAAATGACAGAAAAATCACCTTTCCGCAGTTTTTGGTAAGTGAGGAACAGGCAGAAAACATTGAAAAACTGATTACTTTAATTTCTGCAAACACTTTAAGCGTTGACACGTATGCGCTTGAGCTCATAGAGCTATACCGTGAAATTGGGTGTTTCGACAAAGCGGAAATGTACGCAAATAGACTTGATGATGAGGCATTTGGTACTTTCAAAAGTTTGACTTTTTATCTTATTGAAAGAAAACAATCCGCCGTCGTTCGTTACGGAAGCTATAACTAAAACTTTCGCACCAACACAACAACCAAATTTGTTTAGGAGAATAACCTTGGGACATTATTTTGTGTATGCGGATTCAAACGCAGTTATGGGGATTAACAATGGTGGCCCAATTTTGGTTGCCCGGAGGGATCAAGTTTCCCCGGTACTGGAAAAACTCTATGACGCGGTCAGATCGTCGCGCAGTGCCAACGATCCGTTAGGATTGGCAAAAGGTATCGCCTATAGCTTTACGTATCCGAACAACTACATTGGGCTTATAGACGCGAAGAAAAATCATTCGCATGGGTTTGAGATTGAGCAGGCGGTATACAATCAATTTAAGAGGGAGTTTTACGCATCTTATGCAAACTTCCGAACATCAGAAATATCAAGAAAACCAAATATAGAGTTGGTAGATTCGATCGTCAAAATATTTTTGTCAACTGAGTCGAAATTGGGTCATGAGATAATTGGCGATGGTAGCATGTTGAGAATTTTCGAGAAATCCTCAGCGGTGGTGAAGTTTTTTACTGGAAAATCCGGGGGCGAAACAGTTGGATCGACTCCGCTCAAATCAATTACTGATATTCAAGTCACTGAAAAGCAGATCCAATTTTTTAACAGAAGCTCAAACTTTATGACCATCACTCGCGAAAGGTGTTATTCCGCGTAAACAAGATGCGGCATGGTGTTTTACTATCCCGCCACCCCTCGCACCTTCTCCGCGGTTCTGAACGCGCCCAGCCCAAGCATCCCGAAGAGGAGCGGCATCATGGTGCCCAGGTCGAGCTGCGGGAATTTGACCGGGTGACCGCCTAGCATCGTGATCCACTCCCCTAGCGGGCCGACCACGAACTGCAGCGCAAAGCCGGCGCCACACACCCAGCCGATAAACGGCCGCCAGCCTGAGGTAAACGGGTTCGGGTTGGCCGCTTCGACCTTGTTGATCTCCAACTGACCCGGTCTGAAAACATGTCGCGCGTCCAAGGAGAGGATACAGGGCCTGAAATGACGGTCCGACGCGCTATATGGCAGGTAGGTCTCCGCTACAGGTTGCATGACAAAAGATTGCCCGGCAAACCGGATTTAGTTTTCCCCCGTCTACGGACAGTTGTGTTTGTGCACGGTTGCTTTTGGCACTGCCGCGAGGGGTGTAAGAACTCCAGGATCCCAAAGACACGTTCCAACTGGTGGATGAACAAGTTAGCTGGCAACAAAGTACGCGGTATGAAGGCTTCCGACTGCCGGCGGAAGATGGGATGGGACGTACTTGTGATTTGGGAGTGCGAAGCGGCTAACCCCAAGCGACTGTCTGATCTGATATCTGACCTGCAGCATCGGTCCAGTCTCTCCCGAGGTCACTGCGTTTAGGGATCGTTCAAGGGCGAGCACCCCATTGAAAGGAGGCCCAGCCGACGAACGCTGTTGCACGTCCGGTTGAGCGTAGGGTTAGGCGCCACTTGCTGGGCCATGCAGTGACCTCCCGTTG
>CAYYXC010000243.1:0-1779 GCA_964475505.1 uncultured Chitinophaga sp. | reverse complement strand
CCCTTGGCCGCAGCGCTATCAACATTACGACGCATCCCCGCTACCTCGGTCCATCCTTCCTTCACAATGATAGAGAGTGACAATTCCGACGGAACGCTTGTTGGCGTAAACCCGACTACGTCTGTGTGAGTTTCCGCCTTCAATACGATCTTCTCAATGAGGTCCGAACCGACCGCCTTCTTGGAAGCCTTGGAGCCCTTGGGCTTTCGTGGTGAGAAGGAATAGCCACTCGCGAGCCATTGTTTCTCCAGTCCGTTGAATGGGTCAAAAGCCAGCTTACCCTGAAAACCATCCCCATCTGGTCCGAAATTAAAGGTGGCAACAGAACCGGTATGCGAACTCGTCGTACTGTTCAAAGAAGCATTCAGCATTCGATCCGACGATATCAAAGCGACAGTCACGGGATTTCCGGTCCTGACAGAACCGCCGTCCTTAGCATCTGCAGGAGGACCATAGTTGGTACGATAGGCCGCAGGGGTCGCTGCCTTGAACACCTTGAACTTGCCAGAGTCACAGTCCGTACCGCACTGGGTACATAACTTCGTTTCCTCGGGCGATGCAGTCAAGACTGCCGAATACGAACAATTATCGCAATAGCACATGTACTTAGGCTCACTTGACCATAGGCTTCCGATTGGCTCTAAACGGCTCTCTCCCTTGAACTGGCTAACCCGCAGTTGGGGAGTGAAGCCGATCGAAGTGTATACCCTCTTGTCTTTTGTCTTCTGAGAACCTGGGGCAAATTCAACAATCGAACGCTCCATAGAACTCGAAATGGAAGGCAACTCGTTCCTTCTAAAAACTTCGGTAGATTGAATCAAATCACGAGAGCCGGTAGGCATCCCGAAAAGCGGAAGAATTCCGCGCTGGGCTAAGACCTCAGAAAAGAAATCTGAATTATTGTGCCATCCAGAAGCAACTTCATCCAGTCTAGCGCAAAGGTGATCGTGGATGAAATTATCAATCTGCGTTTTTGCATCCGCACCAACTTTCGCGTCCTGCCCTAGCCAATCAGAAAAGCGAGCAAAGAGCGGTTGAAGCTGATATCCACGGATACGTGATTTAACGACCTCTACGTTATCTCGGTTATCGACATTAGTCCATTCATGGACGGTTCCGAATTCGCCATTGGTTTGACGCCCGTTTTCTGCCTCGGCGTAACTATTTCGGAACGCATCCTCAAGGACGCTCTTCGTAATCAAGCGCTTCAGGACGGGCAAATTAATAGTGATGAATGGAGAAGGCGGAGCCTCGGTAAGCATGTACTTCGGCGATTCAAAATGGAACATCTCGTGGCTCTTAGACCTACAAATAGTCAATGCCATTGAAAATGCCTGCCCTCTTCGGCCTGCCCGGCCGACACGTTGCTGATAGTTATATCGCTGAGGGGGCATGTTGGCCAAAAGGACCGCAGTAAGATCACCAATATCAACACCCACTTCCAAAGTCGTTGTGACGCTCAAGAGGTCAATTTTCTTGAAAATAAACTCGTCCGGAGTCTTGCCCTTGAAGCAAGCACCCTTGAATAAACGTTGTCTTTCGAACTGATCGTCAGTCTGTCCCGTGAGTTCTTCGGCATGCAACCTGAAGACCCCATCACCGTTAATGTATTGACTGCTATAAACATTGTTTTCTCGAAGACTTTTCACAGTAATCTTTTCCGAGGGTGAAACCTCACCGCCGCAATTAGCACGACTACATATGGTCGTGGATAAATGCAGGTGTCGTCTTCCGCAGGTATCACAAATAGCAACAACTTCATCGTCTGCCGACACCCTG
>CAYYXC010000242.1:0-1788 GCA_964475505.1 uncultured Chitinophaga sp. | reverse complement strand
AGGAACCAGCGTAGCATCGGGAATTACAGTCAAAAATATCCCTATCGTATTCTTTACGTTTCAATTATTGATCTATACAAACATCAATGGGTTGTTGTTGAAGCGATTGCTTCCTTACGTCAAGAGGGTCTTCCTGTCGTGCTGGATTTGGTCGGCTCGGCGTATTCGCCCGCGCTCAAGCGCTTGAAAAAAACAATTGACCGTCTTGATCCTAGTCGCTCATGGGTTCGTTATCACGGTGCTATACCCTATGAAAAACTGGATGAGATGTACACCCAGGCGGATTTGGGCGTTTGGGCCTCTACCTGTGAAACATTCGGTTTAATCCTTCTAGAAGCAATGTCATCTGGTCTGCCGATGGCTTGTTCTAGCAAGCAACCTATGCCCGAAGTCGTAGATTCCGGGGCGCTTTATTTTGAAGCAGAGAAACCTGCAGACATAGCTCGTATTTTACGTCGATTAATTGAATCTCCGCAGCTGCGTTCAGAATTGTCTGTTTCTGGATATCAGAGGGCAAAACAATATTCATGGGAACGCTGTGCGGAGAGCACATTTCGTTTTTTGATCTCAGTCGCACAAAATTACGTTATGCGCCGCAGTGTCTGAACTAAAATGTCAGCAGTTCACTTATCGTTTATCGAAAGAAATTTTAAATGAAAATACTGGTAATTGGTTCAACCGGTATGCTCGGTAGCGCAATGTTGCGTATTTTGAGTGAAAAGTTAGACTTGCAGGTGTTTGGTACAGCGCGCTCGGAAGGTGCAAAGCGTTGGTTCACCCCCGACATCGCAGCACGAATTATTTTCGGAGTGGATGTCGAGCAGCACGACACGCTAATCAAGGCATTCAAACGGATTCGTCCTGATGTCGTGATCAATTGTGTCGGGCTGGTCAAGCAGCTACGTGACTCAGAGGATCCTCTGCGGGCGATATCGATTAACGCCATGCTACCGCATCGGCTAGCGCAGCTGTGTGACTTGGCCGAGGCGCGCCTGGTGCATATGAGTACCGATTGCGTGTTTTCTGGTGGGAAAGGCGGATACCGCGAGGATGATATCCCGGATGCGGGGGACGTCTACGGTCGCTCTAAGCTGCTTGGTGAGGTAACTTCTACTCACTCGATTACCCTGCGCACATCCATCATTGGCCATGAGTTGCAGAGCACGCATGGTTTACTGGAATGGTTCCTCTCGCAGGGGGAAGTTTGCAATGGCTTTACGAAGGCAGTATTTTCAGGCCTGCCCGCTGTCGTTCTAGCGCAGATTATTCGTGATGTAATTATCACACAACCTAAGCTAACAGGTGTTTACCATGTGGCAGCAAAACCGATTTCTAAATTTGACCTCCTGAAATTGATTGCCTCGGTATATAAAAAACAAATTAAGATTTTGCCCGACGATAAATTGGTAATTGACCGCTCACTAGATGCGAAACGTTTCAGAGACGCAACCGGTTATATTGCCCCAGACTGGCCAGCGTTGATTGAAACAATGCACACCTACAGTTAATCAATTCATGCCGATATGTTCGCAGACAAAGTATTGATGATCACTGGCGGCACGGGTTCTTTCGGTAACGCCGTGCTCAAACGCTTCCTCTCGACCGATGTGCGAGAGATTCGCATCTTCAGCCGCGACGAGAAGAAGCAGGAGGACATGCGTATTGCCCTCAATAGCGACAAGCTCAAGTTCTACATCGGCGACACGCGCGACTACGATAGTGTTTTTCAAGCTATGCGAGGTGTGGATTATGTGTTTCATGCGGCTGCACTGAAGCAGGTGCCGTCGT
>CAYYXC010000241.1:0-1790 GCA_964475505.1 uncultured Chitinophaga sp. | reverse complement strand
TTGGAAGTGGAACGCCGGAGGTTGGGAAGCAGTAAATATGCCCGAAATCATTGGTGCAACAGGCGCCACTGGTATATCGCCAAATCTATTAGCAGTCACTACCAACATAAATCCAGCACCCAATGTCACCTATGACCTGGGCACTAGTTCACTGCGTTGGCGTGATCTTTACCTGTCAGGCAACAGCATTAACCTAGGCGGGGCTGTGATCACAGCAGCCAATAATGCCGTGGTACTGCCTGCTGGCAGTCTGGTAGGCAATGTAGCAATCGGGTCAGGTGGTGCCACTGTTACAGTAAGCAACACTGTACCGGCTAATCAAAGTACCGGCGCACTTTGGATGGATTCGGACACTGGTGATCTCAGCGTGTATGTTGACAATGTCTGGGTTGGTGTCACTGAATATGTCGGGGGCGGGGGCACCTCTGCTAATTTAACCGCAGTAGCATCCAACATAGTACCCACTGCCAATGAAGTCTATGATTTAGGATCTGCTACAAGGAAATGGCGTGACCTTTATCTCAGCGGTAATACACTAAACCTAGGATCAGCACAGATCAGCAGCACCAACGGCAGTTTGGTTTTGCCCACAAATGTCATCATTGGTTCCACACCGATTGCATCATATGTCAGCAATGTAGCAGTAGATGTAGTAGCCAATGTCTCATCTGGCGCACCAACACCACGCATATCTAATGTACAGATACTCAACAGCAGTTATGCTGTAATTGATGACACTGCTCTGGACACTGCTTCAGGTGGTAATATTTTTGTCAATGGGTCAAACTTCGTTAGTGTACCGCAGGTTTACATTAACCAAACAGCAGCTACTTCTGTTGCATTTATTAGTACTACACAATTACGAGTTCAAGTTCCGGCATTTCCAGCAGGTACATATCCACTTTATGTGATAAACGCCGATGGTGCCACTGCGACTTTTGTGCCAGGCTTGAGTTTTTCGGGTTCGCCTGCTTGGTCTACCGCGGCCGGCAACATAGCATTAGGCTATGAAACTAATACTATAAATCTTGCTATTGCAGCTTCTAGTAATAGCACGGTGCAGTATTTTCTCAATTCAGGATCACTGCCACCTGGTGCTACCCTAAATTCCGCCACTGGTGCTATCACTGGTAATTATGCTGTTACTAATAGTCCTACTACCTATAACTTTACTGTAGAAGCAAGAGATGCTGAAAATCAAGACACACTGCGAGCGTTTAGTATAACTGTAAGTCCTGACGTTATTACTTGGTCCTCACCACTAAACAATGCTACCTTGATAGTAAATCAAGGCGATGTAATAAATCAAAGTTTGTCTGCGGTGAGTGCAGCGGGTCGATCTGTCGCGTATACAGCCAATAATTTGCCCACTAATACCAGTTTGGTAGGCTCTGCTGTAACAGGATCATTAACCACATATACCAGCAATGCCACTGTGGTCAGCACTTTTACAGCCACAGCAGCTACCACACTAAGATCAAACACTATCACAGTGACTTGGCAGATCATAGGAATAAATTATTCTGTTGCTCCTAGTACCACAAGTATCAATGAAGGTAGCTCAGTTACATTTACAATTACCACCACTAATCTGCCCAATGGTACCACTGTGTACTGGACCAATGCAGGTACAGCAGTGGCAGCTGACTTTACCGGCGGCGTGAACTCGGGATCGGTGGTTATTAATAATAACACAGGCAGCTTTACATTAACCACTGTTAATGATGTTGCCACGGAAGGCTCAGAAACCATCATTGTTCAAATACGCACAGTGAGTACATCGGGCACAG
>CAYYXC010000240.1:0-1795 GCA_964475505.1 uncultured Chitinophaga sp. | reverse complement strand
ATGCGAGAGCCGGTTGGGGAACCTTCTCTTTCATTCCAATCGGCCAGTCGACGCTTAACGGCATCCATGCCATCATTATTAAAACCCATTCGGTTGATCAGTGCCTCGTCGGCAGGTAGGCGGAAAAGCCGGGGACGATCATTGCCTGCTTGCGCCAGCGGGGTAACGGTTCCAATTTCCACAAAACCAAAACCCAGTGCTTTCATTGCAGGCAGATAACTGGCATTTTTGTCAAATCCCGCACCCAATCCTACCGGATTTCGAAAGGGAAGTCCGAAAACATTTTTCCCACCCTCGCCCGGAAAGCGAAAGCAACGGGTGATGAATTGCTCCCCTGCATCGAAGGAACAGGCAGCCGATAACCAACGCATGGAAACATGGTGGGCTTGTTCCGGAGGCAGTGCAAACAATAGGGAACGTATCAGCGGATACAACATGCGACAAAGATAATCATTCCCGTGGCGGAGAGATAATTAGTTGCATAAACAACTTTTAAAAAAAATTGCTATTTTTGGATATAAATTCAAGGTTATGCAGGAAGCCTATATCGTTGCCGGCTATCGTACGGCAGTTACCAAAAGTAAAAAAGGTGGATTTCGTTTTTTTCGTCCCGATGACCTGGCTGTTGAAGTGATCAAGGGTTTGGCAGCTTCCTTGCCTGCGCTGGATCCAAAAGAAGTGGATGATGTGATTGTGGGCAATGCCGTTCCCGAGGCGGAACAGGGATTGCAATTCGGAAGAATCATTGCAGCGCGGGCATTGGGAGTAGAAGTGGCTGGGATCACCATCAACAGATATTGCGCCAGTGGTTTAGAAAGTATTGCCATGGCAACTGCAAAAATTCGCAGCGGAATGGCAGATTGTATCATAGCCGGCGGAACAGAGAGCATGAGTATGGTGCCTACTGCCGGATGGAAAACCGTACCTTCCTATGCCATTGCCAGTGAAGATCCGGATTATTATCTGAGCATGGGATTGACAGCAGAGGCCGTTGCCAATGAATACAAGGTCAGCAGGGAAGATCAGGATATGTTCGCATACCAGTCGCACCAAAAAGCGATGAAAGCTATACAGGAAGGCTATTTCAAGCCGGGTATACTGCCCATCAATGTAGATGAGGTGTATGTAAATGAAAAAGGGAAGCGGGCTGTACGTTCTTATACGGTGGATACAGATGAAGGTGTTCGCGCTGATACTACAATAGATGCACTGGCGAAGTTAAAACCGGCATTCGCACAAGGTGGTTCCGTGACTGCAGGCAATTCCTCTCAAACCAGCGATGGTGCTGCTTTTGCAGTTGTGATGAGTGAGCGCATGGTGAATCGTCTTGGCTTACAACCCATCGGACGCCTGGTAGGTTGTATATCCGCAGGAGTTGAGCCCCGCATCATGGGTATCGGACCGGTTGCTGCTATTCCCAAAGTGCTGAAGCAAACCGGGATGAAGATCGACCAGATCGATTTGATCGAATTGAATGAGGCATTTGCCGCGCAGGCTTTGGCGGTTATCAGAACCCTGGATTTGAATCCAGATAGCATCAACATCAATGGAGGTGCCATTGCACTCGGACATCCACTGGGCTGTACCGGTTGTAAACTGACAGTTCAGCTTTTACACGACATGAAACGCCTCAACAAGAAATACGGCATGGTGAGTGCCTGTGTGGGTGGCGGACAAGGAATTGCGGGCATCATCGAAAATATTGCGTAAGTATTTTCAGCGGGTTTCCGGATTCGTGATAAATATCATTTTTTTCCCTGCGGGATGCGGCTACATTTGTATAAAATTGAGCCAT
>CAYYXC010000239.1:0-1798 GCA_964475505.1 uncultured Chitinophaga sp. | reverse complement strand
CTTGCTTTACCCAAATACATCCCACTTGTATTCCTGTTAGCGGTGATCATCAATCTAAGTTGACCTTGATGTCCGAATCACTGAGAAATGATGGACGCATCTGGGTTCCTAAGATGAAGGGGGATAAGCGTAAACCCAACGACATTCCGGAAGACGAAAGAGATTATTACTTGGAGCGTCGATATCCAGCTTTCGGTAACCTGGTTCCTCGTGACGTTGCTTCTCGTGCTGCAAAAGAGCGTTGTGATGCGGGCTATGGCGTGGGCACAACCGGGCAGGCTGTATACCTCGATTTCAAATACAATTTGATCAATAAATACGGTCGCGCCGAAGCCAACAAACAAGGCATTCAAAACCCAGATACAGAAACCCTGATCCGTTTGGGTAAAGAGGTGGTGAAAGAAGAATATGGCAACCTGTTTGATATGTATGAGAAAATCACCGGTGAGAATCCATACGAGGTTCCTATGCGCATCTATCCTGCGGTGCATTATACCATGGGCGGACTTTGGGTGGATTATGAACTGATGACGTCGGTGAAAGGTCTTTATGCTTTAGGTGAAGCGAACTTCAGCGATCACGGTGCAAACCGTCTGGGGGCTTCCGCGCTGATGCAAGGACTGGCCGACGGCTATTTCGTGATTCCCTATACGATTGGAAATTACCTGGCGGATGATATCGCCACTAAAGCCATCCCAACCGATCATCCTGCTTTTATCGAGGCAGAGAAGGCAGCAGCTGATCGAATCCAGAACCTGATGAGTATTCAGGGTTCACAAACCGTAGAGAGTTTCCACAAACGCTTGGGAAAGATCATCTGGGACAAGTGCGGTATGGCGCGCAATGAGGCCGGACTAAAAGAAGCCATTACTCAGATTCAGGAACTCAAAAAAGAATTCTGGTCGGATGTACGCATCCCCGGCGTTGTGAACGGTATGAATCCGGAATTGGACAAAGCTGGCCGTGTAGCCGATTTCATCGAACTGGGCGAATTGATGTGTCAGGATGCCCTGAATCGAACCGAAAGTTGTGGCGGCCATTTCCGGGAGGAAAGTCAAACCGAAGACGGCGAGGCATTGCGAAATGATCAGGATTTTGCCTATGTGGCCGCCTGGGGATACAAAGGCGATCATCAGTGGGCACTCCATAAAGAGTGGTTGGAATTTGAAGTAGCCAAACCTTCTCAACGCAGTTATAAATAACCCGTAAAAAATCCTTCCATGGAACACTATACCATGAATCTCACGCTTAAGATCTGGCGTCAACCTAATACCCAATCGCCTGGTCGTTTCGAAACCTATCCGGTTTCCAATATCTCTTCAGAAATGTCCTTTCTGGAGATGATCGATGTGTTGAATGAGCAACTGATCAAAGAAGGAAAGGATCCGGTTGCTTTTGACCACGATTGCCGTGAAGGTATTTGCGGTATGTGCTCAATGTACATCAATGGTCGTCCGCATGGACCTTGGCAAAACAATACCACTTGCCAACTGCATATGCGTGCCTACAAAGATGGAGACACCATTACCATCGAGCCCTGGAGAGCAAATGCATTTCCTGTTATCAAAGATTTGATGGTAGATCGCTCTGCATTTGACCGAATCATTCAGGCCGGCGGATATATCTCCGTGAATACGGGTAGTGCGGTTGATGCCAATGCCGTAGCGGTAGAAAAAAATAATGCCGATGCTGCTTTTGCAGCCGCTGCTTGTATTGGATGTGGTGCTTGCGTAGCCGCTTGTAAAAACTCCTCAGCCCTGCTGTTTGTATCTGCAAAAGTTTCTCACTTAGCTCTGTT
>CAYYXC010000238.1:0-1801 GCA_964475505.1 uncultured Chitinophaga sp. | reverse complement strand
ACTTAAAGCGAACAATTACCTGGGAGGAATATCCAATTTTATGCTTGTTTCGAACATTACTATTCTCGACGCCGAATTTTATCTCACTCTCAATGCCGGAGGCCTCGACGAAACGTATTACCCTTGGTATGCCGATCCTGCTCCATCGAATGGGGAGCCATACGTGGCTTGTACGAATACGGCAGGATTGATGACGATATGGGCGTACATTTTTGATGAAAATACGGATGTGACGACTCAATGGTTAGTGCTTGAATTTGAGGGTCTTAATCCGGGTTATTATATAATTTCGAGTGGCAATACCTCGTGTAATGATGGCTTAGAAGAAGCGGGATACCTTCTCAATACAAATGATCCATTTTCGGCTTATGATACTGAAAAAATAGTGCGTAGCGGAACCCCATCCGATTGCAATCAGACAATCCAGTGCAGCGAAGTGGGACTAACCATCACCTCCTTCGACCCCGACACCAAAGTTATTGAGGGATACTTTTCGGGTACCTTATCGGCCGACTCGCCCGATGCTCTGGATAACTGCCAAAGCGAAACCGATCTTCCCATTTCGGGCACCTTTAGGTTGCGCGTGGAAGGCATTTGATGGGAGAACGATTAAGGACGATTATTTTAAAATTAACCTAACCCTGTCAGAGCCGGATCGAGTTGATTCCGGCTTTGTTTTTTTGAACCCCTCTGTGTAGGGGCGTCTTGGGCCCATCGAAACCTACTTTTATGCGATTGACGGGCATACGATTGCAGATTTCCTTTGCAGAACCTTAAAAATTAATCATGAAAAATACTTTTCTTCTCCTAACAGCACTTGTATTGGGCACAAGCCAAGTAAGCGCAACACAGCATACGGTTTCGAATGCCATTGGCGGTGCGGCGCAGTTTACTAGCATTCAGTCGGCCATTGATGCCGCACAACCCAACGATACCATTCTGGTGCAAGGCTCAACAATCACGTACACAGATTTTACCCCCACAAAACCTTTAACTATAATCGGTCCGGGGCATCACCCAACCGCAATAGGATCATTTGCAGCCACCACGGGTAGTTGCAGTATTAGTCCCGTCGCCTCCGGAACCCGCCTTATTGGATTAGATATTTTCGCCATAAGCATAGGCGGAGCAACACCGGTCGATAATTTCGTAGTGAGAAACTGTATCATTCGAAATAACATGAATATGCAAAATAGCACCAGCAATTTTGTCTTTGAAGGCAATTTTATTTATGCCAGCATTGTAATGTATGATTTTCAGGGAATGGAAATGATTTTCAGAAACAATGTTTTTTTTCACACTTCCGTAGGCCCCAGAATTACAAACATCAACTCGCCCATAATTTTCGACCACAATACCTTTCTCGGCACCTCGAGTGGAAGACCTTTTAATGTTGTATATCAGGCCATCATCAGTAATAATATTTTTTACAACTGCGAACTCACCAATACCGGGAGTTTGAGTACTTCATATAATGGATGCGTTGTTACCAATAATGCAACGTATCTGTGTGCTGGTAGCCTTCCTGGCGCCAACAATACCGGTAGCGGTAACCTAAACGGAGTTGATCCCTTGTTTGTAAACTATCCGGCAATACCTACCGATTACAGTTGGTTGTACGATATCCACCTTCAGCCGGGCTCATCATTATTGGGCGCAGGTTCAGACGGAACTCAAATTGGGGTGTATGGCGGAACGTATCCCTTTCACCAAAGCGGCGAACCTATTGGCATGCCTTCGATGAACACGCTAACGATAGATAATGTCGCCGTTCCCTTAAATGGAACCCTGAATGTGAATT
>CAYYXC010000237.1:0-1807 GCA_964475505.1 uncultured Chitinophaga sp. | reverse complement strand
GGATCAGGCCATGATCTATTTCCGCAAATGGCTGGCCATCGACCCTGCCAATGCCGCCGCGATCCAGGGATATATTGACCAGATCGAGAAATCGGCCCCACCGGTAAAGCCAGGAACCAGTCCCTCAACCCCCTCCGGAACGGGATCGGGCACCTCGGGCGGAAGGGCATCACGCAGACCCTGACCACAGCCCTTGACGACAGCCTTTTCATGTTAGCTGAATTCTAACGATTGAACCCTGATTTATTGGGGTTGCCATCGTATTTTTGCGCCCGAATAAAGGCACTATGCGTCTATTTCTTCTGCAGCAATCCGCCGATACAACGGGCACCTATTTTCCACTTGCGCTGCAAGTACTCATTGCCGTTGGACTGGTTGCATTCTTAATGGCGGCCACGCACTGGCTCGGGCCCAAGCGTCGAACCAGTGACAAATTGCAAAATTTTACTTCCGGAATCGACACGCACGGCGATGCACGTCAGCCAATGGCCATCAAATATTTTTTGACCGCCATTCTCTTCGTGCTCTTCGATGTGGAGGTAATCTTCTTCTATCCATACGCGGTGAATTTCCGAGAGTTGGGCTGGGATGGATTTTGGGCGGTATTGCTTTTTGTCGGATTCTTCCTTTGTGGATTTACCTACATCATCCGCAAGGGAGCATTGAATTGGGAGGAATAAAATATTGATGCCACTTCAAACTGGCATCCTAACAATAAAATGGTTTGATCATGCCACGTCCAGTTTCGTACAACCTGGTTCAAAAACCACTCGAAGCCGACATCAGCATGGCGGAGCTGCCGCAAGGGCACATGGGTGAGGGGTTCTTTGCGACTTCGCTGAGCAAAGTGGTGGGGCTTGCGCGTAAAAATTCCATTTGGCCTTTGCCTTTTGCCACTTCTTGTTGTGGCATCGAATTCATGGCTACCATGGGTTCGCATTATGATCTGTCTCGCTTCGGTTCGGAGCGGGTAGGTTTTTCTCCCCGACAGTGTGATCTGTTGATGGTGATGGGAACCATCGCCAAAAAAATGGGACCCGTAGTAAAACAAGTTTATCTGCAGATGGCTGAGCCCCGTTGGGTGATTGCGGTGGGTGCTTGCGCGAGCAGCGGAGGCATTTTCGATACCTATTCAGTATTGCAAGGCATTGATCAGGTCATTCCCGTAGATGTTTATGTGCCGGGATGTCCGCCCCGCCCTGAGGCCATCATTGATGGCGTACTTCGTATACAGGACCTTGTTGAGAAAGAAAGTATCCGTCGCCGAGAAAGCGAGCAATACCGCGCGCTGCTCGAGAGTTACGGCATTCAATAATATCCGAACATGACCCTTACCAACGAATACATACAAGCGCGTTTGCAGGAAAAATTTGGCGATCAGGTTGGTGGCTTCGAAACCTCTTACGGATTGCTTTCATTTGAAGCGCCTAAGGAGATCAACCTGAAAGTGTTGAATTTCCTCTTCGATGAACCCACATTGCAGTTTCGGTTTTTGACCGACCTCACCGCGGTGCATTATCCCGATCAGCCCGGAAAAGAACTCGCCGTGGTTTATCATTTGCACAACCTTGCTGCCAACGTACGTATCCGTTTCAAAGTATTTACTGATATCCAAACACCGGATGTGTATACAGCAACCGGCTTATTCTCGGCTGCCAACTGGATGGAGCGGGAGACCTATGATTTCTTCGGTGTCAATTTTGTAGGTCATCCGAACCTGAAGCGCATCCTGAACGTAGATGAAATGGATTATTTCCCACTGCGGAAAGAATATCCATTGGAAGATCAAACCCGCATTGATAAAGAC
>CAYYXC010000236.1:0-1818 GCA_964475505.1 uncultured Chitinophaga sp. | reverse complement strand
GTGGCAGCCGGTGGTGGTGACGGTGGCGGTGGTGCCGCCGCGGGAGAAAAAAGTTCCTTCAGCGCTATCCTCAAGAACGGTGGTGCTTCTAAGTTGAACGTAGTGAAAGTGGTTAAAGACCTCACTGGTCTCGGACTGAAAGAAGCGAAAGACCTGGTTGACGGTGCACCCAAGCCCGTTAAAGAAGGTGTTTCCAAAGCAGAAGCTGAAGACATCGCTGCTAAGCTCAAAGAAGCTGGTGCAGAAGTGGAGATCGCTTAATCCGATTTTCCCTCAAAAACATAAGCCCCGACTCGTTCGGGGCTTTTTTTATTCCAACCGCAAATAGGGCTGTATCCGCATCAACCAATTTGAATCCAGCACCTGAATCTGCAATACATCACCCAACTGTTTGAAAACACCATGTTGCTCACGGTATCGAACAATCAGCCGAGCCTTTGCGAATCCGCAGTAGGGATGACGACCCAATGAGTCGATCGTTACTGTATTCAGATTGATCGACCGAACCGGGGCATTACCAAATTCTTTTAGCATAGGAAGGATCTGCTCAAAGACGGAATCAGGCAACTGGTATGTCTCCCGCACTTGACCGGGATGAACAAATCCACCTAGCCGTTCCCGGTAGCGAAGGATCCTTCTTGCGTAACCGGGACCAATCCCCGGCAACGATTCCCAAGCAGCCGAATCGGACCCATTGATATCAAGTAACTGCCTTTTCTCCTTTTTGATTTCATTGTATCGAGTAGGGAAGGAGCGCTCCGATCCTCTCTGCAATTTTTCTTGATTGACTGTACTTGCCGAAATTTTAACAAAGGGCATCAATCGCCTGCAATCATCCTGTTTTATCCCCCAAATTTTTTGCAGGTCCTCCGGCTGCCTGAACCGGCCCCCTTTTGAAAGATACCGGAGGATTGTCTGGGCTGTTTTTGCTGAAATCCCCATTTCAATCCACTCTGCCTCGCCAATCGTGTTGGGATCAAAGGGGGTAAGTGGCCTTGTATTTTGTGGGCGGATATATTTTTTATTCAATTGAAAATCAAAACTATGATTATTGGATATTCGAGCTTTGTCAGGTGAAGAAGCAGGCAGATCTCTGGCGGGGAAAAGCGCCCCCAGCCCGTAAAGTCCCATCAGCAGTACAGCCAGCGCCAGAAGCCCCCATCGCTCTTGTCTGTTCATGGTCAGTATTTTTTAGATGTGGGATTGAAGCATTTCGCAATATCAGTCCGCCCCCCGGCCGCCAACAACCCACGAATCGGGCTGTATTCCAAGAATTTGTGACCAAACTTTTCTTGTTGAATCCCCGCCTTTCCCTACCTTTGCCATCCTTTATTTTGGCCAAATCTATTTTGACATTCTTTTCTTGTTGTAATTAATTGAATTACAGGGAATTCTGACTTTTCTAGTTCGGAAGCCCCAACGAGAAATTTATGTCCAAAACGTTGTAAAACCGGTTTCGACTATGTCAGCTGCGAAAATGAACACCCGTATCGATTTCGGAAAAATCAAACACTTAGCGGACACGCCCGATCTGCTGGAAGTACAGATCCAATCCTTCAAGGAGTTTTTCCAATTGGAGACTACTCCCGACAAGCGTAACATCGAGGGATTGTTCCGTGTGTTCAAAGACAATTTCCCGATCACCGACACCCGCAACATCTTCGTGTTGGAGTTTCTGGATTATTTCATCGATCCGCCCCGTTACACCATCGAGGAGTGTATGGAGCGCGGATTGACCTACGCCGTTCCCCTGAAGGCAAAACTTCGTTTGAGCTGTAACGACGAAGAGCACGTTGATTTCCAAACCATCGTGCAGGA
>CAYYXC010000235.1:0-1824 GCA_964475505.1 uncultured Chitinophaga sp. | reverse complement strand
AAAACCACGCTCAAGTCTATCAGGATATGAGTGAAGACCGGATCCTTAGTTTTGGTGCCGCACAGTTTGAAATCTACAAAAAACCTCCGCGCATCACCCGCGAAGAATTCTGCGTCCGTCACGACATCAATCCGGATCAACGCATCATTTTGTATGCGGGTGGTAGTCTGGGAACCAACGAGTTCGAGCACCTTCAGTTATTGGAGCATGCCATCACTGATGGCAAATATGGTGACACCGTCATCGTCTACCGCCCCCATCCGTGGGGAGGCGGGGGCAATGCGGGTGAACAGATTGTTGATCACGCTTGGACCCATGTTCGCATTGAAAGTACTATGCGAGCCTATCTGGATTCACTCCGAGCTCACGGCTATCACATGACTTTTCCCGACTATGCCGATACGCACGACGTTCTCAGCTCGGTTGATTGCATCATTTCGCCACTATCGACAATCCTTATTGAAGCGGCCATGCATGGCAAACCGATCATGTGCTTCCTGCCCCTTGAAGACGTATCAGCCCGACACTTTCAAACCGTGTACTGCTTGCCACATTTTCGAGATCTGCAAATGGATCCTGAAGTGGTTTTAGCTAGAGGGCGAAATGAAATGCTGGAAAAGCTACCGGAATTATTTGCCAAAGCTGATGATCCCGATATTTTGAAAAAATTGTTAAAGATGTGCTCGTTTTTTGTGGCGGATCATGATTGTCCCTATGGCGAGCGACTATGCCAGTTTGTAGAAGAAGTTCTAGTTTTTGGTTGAACAAGCGTGCAGATCACCATAGCCCAAAATTGCAGAAGTTGCACGATGCGAAGGTGTTGAGATCCCATTTTTACGACCAGCTGAGATTTTCCAAGATTTTCGACGGATCTTGAATTCGTGATCCATGCGCTCTACTTTTTAGGAAAGATTAGGTTTGGCTTTGGAATTAATTGATATTTATTTAAATAGAATGAGTACGGAGGTCATTAATGTTGATTTTAGAAAAAGCCCTAAAAAAATACTACCAAAGACGTTAAGATCAATTAAAAAAATTGAAAAATATAGGTGGCGCGATAATTACTTAAGCTATGATCTGCCACGTATGGCACATTTTAATTTTTGTCTAAATAAAGTTAAGGATGTGAAGGGTTGTATAGCCGAGGCGGGAGTTCGAGATGGTGATTCTCTAGCGACTCTACACCTTCTAAATAAAAGCATGGGAATATCTCGCGGTATAGCAGCTTTTGATTCATTTCAGGGGTTTCCAAAGGATGCTATTAACGGTGGGGTTCCAATGCCAGGAGATCCCGAAATGACCCTTGCAGAATCGATGAGTTATGTAAAATCTACTTTTCTAAAAACTGGAATGAGCGCTGAAGAGTGGTCAACTATAGAGTTCGTGGTCGGATACTTCTCCGACTCAATTAAAACTTTTTCTGGACAACCAATTGCCTTACTTCATATCGATACTGATTTAGGAAAATCTTACACCGAGGTTCTTGAGGGGCTATATAAATATGTTTCTAGGAATGGCATCATCTTATTTGATGAGTATGACTCGATAAGAGATCTTCAACGTTGGCCAGATGCCAAACCTGCAATCGATCATTTTCTCAAAGACAAAAAAGTTGAGCCCTTACGGACTGGCTTCATTGACAAATTTGGAATAATTAAAAGAGAGTAATAATTATCAGATAGTTTGGTTTGACGATAAGTTTCTAGCTTTAATTGATCAGCAAGCCCCCCGACCTGCTTGGATACATAAATAAGCCGAGATTTGGCGACTGGTTGGAGTGCACCAGCGCCCTCGTCGTTGCGCCCTACGAGGACACGTGCCCCC
>CAYYXC010000234.1:0-1860 GCA_964475505.1 uncultured Chitinophaga sp. | reverse complement strand
ACTTGAGTTATATTTGCATGGATAAGAATGTTTCTTTAATTATTCCGCTTGGCGGGCGGGTAAATATAGTACTTTTGGAACGTGCGTTGAAGCACGCTCGAAACTCTGGGCATGAACTCATAGTTGTTGCAGATCGCTCCCCATCAGTCTTTTCTTACGACAATTATTTTGATGCTATTGCAATAGCAAAAAGTATGGCTGATATCTTTATAGAGTCACCAGATGAGTCATATTTCCGACGAGGAGGCATCTGGCTAAAGTTGCAGCAAGGGGCAAGGGTTGCCAGTAATCCATGGGTTCGCTTCTGTGGTTATGATGATTTAACTTACCCTTCGGCACGAGTGCCGCCTGAGCTTAATGCTGATGCAATCTGTACAGATGTGTGTATTGAAGATTTTGGTCATGGTTTTCAAAAAATCCAATTAGCTCCTTCTAGTGGGGTGTATGCAGCATTACGTGGTTGGAGAAATCCATTTTCATTTATAGGATGGACTATCTCACGTGAGTTCTTTACTTCGCCCTCAATTCACGAGATTTGTCTCAAGGGGGCTTTCTTTTTTGAGCGTGCGCTGCATGTTGCCTTATTTTCAAGTGATTGGTGTTGTGTCAGGCCAAGCACATTTGGGGGTATGCCTACTCGAACAGAGCATCGCGCCACCATAAGCACACAATCAACACAGGAAGACTTTGCTGCAAAGACAAGGGTTGCTGAGGGTATTGCACAATATAGTTCGGCAGAACGTATGGCCGATTGGTATTCGCTCAAGCTACATCGTCGAGTTGCGCTAATGATTGTGAAAAATATCGTGAGGATTGGATCTTGCGTGCGTATGTGATTACGATTGACCGATTGTCAACTAAGTTTAAGCGCTTACTTGAGCAATTAGAGTCTACTGGACTTGAGATTGAGGTTGTGGATGGCGTCGTCCCCCCCCAAGAGTTCGCTTCATTGTATGACGCTAAAGCCTTTTTAAAACGCTATGGCAGGCATCCAACGCGAGGCGAAGTAGGTTGTGCAATGAGTCACCAAGAGGTGTATGAGCGTATGGCAAGCTTCGACGAGTTGTCTGCGTTTGTTTTCGAGGATGATGCAGTTCTGTCAGAGAGATTTTTATCTCAACTTTCTACGATTCACGAACAGTGGGTTGGACTTGGAGCAGTTAGCTTTTATTCAGAGGGTGCCTTTGTATCAAAGCATTTGAATAATTCGGGGCTCATGCCTACAATTTTCATGTGTGATAATACTCTAGGTTATTGGATTTCACTTCGCTCAGCCTTAATGCTCCGTTCAGCTAAGGTTTCTGGTGGGCGTCTTATTGGATTAGCAGACTGGCCACTTGCACCTCAAACTTTTGGATTACATTTATTAAGTGGGAGTCAGATGCTGCATGATAGTGTGGCTTCGTCGCTTGAGGTTGCTCGACAGCAACGGCGTATAGATTCACGTTGGCAGATAGGGAAAATTCGTCGTTCACTTAATTTTTGGCTATATCGCACAGTTGGAAAATGTTGCTGGAATTACCATTCTGCGCGAACAGGAACATGGCAGTGAGGTCAGCTGATATAACCTACGTTATTCAAGGGCCTATTTGCGCTTCAACGCCTACGTTGATTCGATCGCTTGTTGCCCACGATCGGGAAATTCCCATCGTCGTATCAACTTGGGTTGACCAAGAATTTTCTGACCTCCAAGAGTTGGTGAGAGAACTGCCTCAAATAACTATAGTAAAAAGTGAGTGTCCTCCCGCACTTGATTGCGGTCCTGAGCGCTGGTTTGCCAATATAAATCGTATGATTGTCTCTACTCGTCGTGGGCTAGAGATGGTTACCACTCCATTTGCATTGAAACTGCGATCAGAT
>CAYYXC010000233.1:287-1871 GCA_964475505.1 uncultured Chitinophaga sp. | reverse complement strand
CCGCACTCCACAGCGCCAGCAAGCGCTCTACCTAAATGCAATTCAATTGATCTTTAATTTTTTCTGGTCGCTGATATTTTTCAACCTGCATGCGATTGGATGGGCCCTATTAGAGATCGTGTTGCTGTGGGGGCTGATTGTGTGGACAATGTTCGCCTACGATAAAGTGTACAAGCAAGCCGCTTGGTTGCTGTTGCCATACATCATTTGGGTGGCGTTTGCCACGATCCTCAATTTCACGATCTGGCAACTGAACTGATCAGAATGTATTCTTCCACATCATCGACTCGATGGGTCGGTCGGGTTGGTTGCTGTATTTGGCATTGCCTTTTTTCTGATACGCAGTGATGATTTCACCTTCTACCGGAAAATAGATCAATTGTCCAATGGGCATTCCCTTGTAAACACGCACAGGTTGTTTGACGGAGATCTCCAGCGTCCAGTTACCACAAAATCCAACATCTCCTTTACCCGCAGTGGCGTGAATGTCGATACCCAGGCGTCCGGTAGATGATTTTCCTTCGAGAAAGGGCACATGTGCATGGGTTTCGGTGTACTCTTCTGTCACTCCGAGATAAAAAACATCCGGTTGAAGTACATAGCCCTCATCGGGTATTTCGAAATATTCGATGGTATTGTGTTTCTTGGCATCCAATTCGGCGTCTACATAGGTGGCCAGTGTTTTGCCCAGGTGCACGTCATAGGAGTTTGATCCAAGGCAATGAGGGCGATAGGGGCGAATGAGGATTGTACCTTTTTCAATTTCTTGAAGGATGCGGGAATCTGATAGGATCATGGGAGAGTTTCCGTTAATTCGTGGTGCCGAATATCCGACCGAAAAAAAGGATTTAAGCCGAATCATGCCTGTTTTTTTTCAACATCGTTTCTCCCATTCGCAACTGATCGTATGGAGGATGGAAGAACCGGAGTCTTTTTTTGGAGAGGCTTTGCCCGCCGGGATAATACAGTCGGCCCCGGAGCACCCCACTCGGCGAAAAGAATACTTAGGAGCCAGGTTTTTGTTGAAATACGAAGTGCCAACCTTTCCATTCGAACAGTTACGGATTCATGAATCACGGCGTCCATTCCTGGCCGATTCCAGTTGGCAGTTTTCTCTTTCGCACTCGGGTGATTTTGTGGCCGCCATACTGGATCCGGTGCAGCCTGTAGGGATAGACGTGGAACGGGTTTCGGAGCGGATCCTAAAGGTTCAAAACAAATTTCTGAGTCAGCACGAACAGCAGTTGCTTGAACATTTCTTTCAATCGCAGGATTCTATCTCAACAGTGGAGTATCTAACCCTTGCCTGGTCGATCAAAGAAGCGGCTTACAAGGCATTGCAGCAAACCGGATTGGATTTTATCCAGGACCTTCCCATGCTTGGCATTGAAGCAACGGATAGTGGATGGGATGTGAAAATGGGAGGAAAGGGCAGTTCCTTATTCTTGCACGCCAAGTGTTGGGGGCAGCTATGTTTGGCTATGTGTAGGGGATGATATCAACTCTCTTCTGATTCCTCTCCGCCCTCCAATAAGTTGAGGTCAACATTGCTACCGGATATACCTTCAATGGAGCCGCGTATAT
>CAYYXC010000233.1:0-277 GCA_964475505.1 uncultured Chitinophaga sp. | reverse complement strand
GCAGTACTTTTTCCAATTGTTTCTCCCGTTGTTTCCAGAGTTTTTCCATGGCATCGCGTTCCTTTTGAATGGACATGCGCATGGATAAAAATCCTTCACGAATGGCTTGCCATTGTTCTGCAAATTCTCGGCTATTGAGATAATCGTAGAGCAGGTGCATCTTGTCGCCTTTGTTTTCCTGGCTCTTGGTAGCATTGTATACACGTATCACCGCATCGCGCAGCACTTGAACAACGGCTCGTACATCCTGGAAGGTGCAGATCCACACACCATCTTT
>CAYYXC010000232.1:0-1873 GCA_964475505.1 uncultured Chitinophaga sp. | reverse complement strand
TCCGAAATATGTGAAGCACGGCTTAACATCCTTGGCACCCGACCGGGTCCGTATTCGGTAAAATGATGAACAAATTCAGGATGTGTTTTTTCAAAATCTTTATCCCACATCTTACCCAGGTCAAAAAATTCTTTATTATCTACGGTTTCTTTAAATACGTTGGCCTCCGGTATAGAATGCATGCCGGTTTCAGATACCCACGCTTCATACTTATAGCTTCGGTTATACCAAGTAGGATCCATATCCGGATAGGCATGCATGGAACCATCGTCTGGTGTGGTCCGCACATAAAAACGGGAATTATCGAATATGTCAAGATTACGCTCAATGATGCCCATCGAAGCAGCATTGCCATATGAATATGGATTGAACTCATTGCCGCCGCACCACACCGCCAAAGAGGGGTGGTTACGCAACCTGATGATGTTCTGCACCACCTGTGCTTCCCAAACATCCTGTGGATAACCCGGGGTATCCTGGTTTCCTATCGGGAAATCCTGCCAGACCATGATGCCCAATTCATTGCAGATCCTGTACAGATGATCTGTTTCCAATAGTCCTCCGCCCCAGATCCGGATCAGCTGCACACCCATTTTTTTTGCGGCTTCCAGTGTCCAACGGTAACGCGCTTCGGTAAGGTCCAACAGGATATCCTGAGGGGTGAAATTCATCCCTTTCACAAAGATCTTTTTCCCGTTGATCACAAATTGCCAGTTCTCCCACCTGTCAAACGTGCGTGGCCCCGCCGTCGCAACTCTTTCTATGGTACGGATACCATGATCAAAGGAGATCTGATCGATTTTTTGCCCGGCTTTTTTAAGTGTCAATCGCACGTTGTACAAATTTGCCTCACCCAGGCCATTGGGATGCCAAAGTCTTGGATTGGGCAAGTCCAGATCCTGCTCGATCCAATTTCTACCTTGGTGTAACTTCAAAGGCATCTCCTTCTTTAAGATGCTTTTATTACCGTCCAACAACTCAATTGAAACACTCAATTTTTCTTCTATGGCCTGATATTTACTTCCCCTCTCATTCGGATGGTTAATTTGCGCATTGTACCAGGGGTGCAATTGCTGTTGAAGGGAATGTGCCTTTGCGAATATCTCGCAGGAAAGGTGCAGTTGGGCATTGTTTCCCTTGATGGATTGTGTCGTGAGATAAGGCCTTTCCAAATGGAATTCAGGGACGATCTCAATCCTGACCCCTTGCCACATGCCCACGCTGAAAAACGCTTCACCACCCGAACCTCCTGATATCACCCAGGGTTTGATGATCTTTCCAGTTGCCCGGGGATTAAATCCTGTCCGCTTTGAAAAATCTCGTTCACCTACCGCCGTTCGGGGCAGGCTTTCAAAGTCAGAAGCCTTATTGCCCCAATTCCCTGCTCTAACCTCTATAAGAATTTCATTGTCCTCCTTTAGAAGTTTGCTTATATCAATTGTGGGCCCGCCAAACATACCCTCATGTACACCCACCAGCGTATCATTCACCCATACTTTCGAGAAATAATCCACGCCCTCAAAACACAGAAAAGCAAGATCATTGGGGTTGGTCCGGGGATTTTTAAACGACTTCCTGTAATACCACACCTTCTCATCAGTGAACTTGTACAACACTGAATTTTTATTGTAATAAGGATGCGGCAGCTTCCCTGCCTTGTAGTATGACCAATGAACTGAATTCGGAACAGAAGTAGGAAAAGCATCCTTTCTGGGTGCCCTGATGTCTTCTACAGGTTTATCCGTATGCGACAGTTCCCAGCCATCCCCTGAGAGGTCGATATGCTGCGCCCCAACCCTTTCGGTAATTCGGTAGGGCTGCCACAGATTTTTAGGAGGTTGGGCAAAAGTTGATTGGACTATTATCAGCAGAA
>CAYYXC010000231.1:1097-1874 GCA_964475505.1 uncultured Chitinophaga sp. | reverse complement strand
GCTCTGTGCGCGCTGGATTACCCTGTTCGGTATTGTGAGTCCCGTTCAATCACAGGACACGCTTCCCCGGTTTTCATTACATAAAATCAGTGAGGATAGGGTGCTGATCCAGTGGAAAAATCCCGACACGGCACTCCGACAACTATCCATCCAACAATCTACCGATAGCACTACAGGGTTTCGCACCACGCTAACCATGCTTGATCCTGAATTACCGCAAAATGGAACAGTGCTCTTCCAACCAAAAGCAAGCAGCATGTATTACCGCCTTTACTTGCTGTATCCAAGAGGGAAATATGTTTTCACTGCCTCTAAACAAGCCTCCCCACCACCCGCCGTACAACCAGTGAACAGATTCCAGCCCGACGTGAACAGGCCTAACCCCACCACGTCCAAAATCGATCCTCAAAAACCTGTCGACCTCTCAAAAACGACAGCCCCAATACCCAAACTGCTTTTCAGAAACGACTCGCTGAATTCCGGTGAGCTTGTCCCCACACTCACAAACACAGCGGAAGTCAACCCGCCAACCGGAAAGAGTAAAATCAATGCATCAACAGCGGAAACTAAAAAACAAAACTCCCCATTCGTATTCATGCAAACGGATGGATATCCATTCTTAAATCTGCCGGCAGATTGGAATCTCGCCGACGTGGAGATACGCTTCTTCCAAGAGAATGGCGAATTGCTTTTTGAATTGAATAACCCTCCCATACGTAGCTTTCGAATCGATAAGACAATCTTTCATCGATCCGGGTGGTATAAGTTCGAGATCTG
>CAYYXC010000231.1:0-1087 GCA_964475505.1 uncultured Chitinophaga sp. | reverse complement strand
CGCTGACGCTCTAAACATAGCTCAGCTGAAATACCGCTGCAAAATGATGCAACATACGTTGCTTAACCTCATCCATTGACAACACTTGCCCGATCTCTTTCTCAATGGAGGTAACCATTTTATCAGGTATGCCACAGGGAACGATGTGACGAAAGAAATCCAAATCTGTATTTACATTCAAGGCCAATCCATGCATGCTTATCCAACGGCTGCAGCGTACGCCAATTGCACAGACCTTGCGGGCACGGATAGGGATGGATGGGTCCAACCATACACCTGTCTCCCCTTCGGAGCGATCACCATTGAGCCCATAATCGCTCAGTAATCGTATCACCACCTCCTCCAGGTTTCGAAGATATTTACCAATGTCGCGCTCAAATTTCTCCAGGTCGAAAATGGGATAAACAACCAATTGTCCCGGACCATGAAACGTGATGTCTCCTCCCCGATTGGTATGAAAATACTCGATCGATCGAGCTGCTCTTTCTTCCTCTGTGATCAAAACATGCTTGGGATCGCCGCTCTTTCCAAGTGTATAGACAGGGGGATGAATTACAAATAAAAGGTGATGACGGGTATCGGCCGCTTTTCCATCCTGCTTCAGGGCCACATTGCTCCGGAGCAATGACTCTTGGTAATCCCAGACCTCTGCATAAGGCCGCTGACCCAGATCCTCAAAATGAACCAACTGTTTCATGGAAATGTAAAACTACGTACAAAACCGGGGCTACCTTTGCTGAATGTCGGAACAAACGCCCCCATCCCACTTTCCTGCTGCAGATGACAACCACGATGCAGGCGAATCGCTGTATGAGCGTTTTCAACTGACGGTGGACCGTGGCCAAGAGCCCTTGCGGATCGATAAGTTTTTAAGCCAACGAATTGAAAGAGCTACCCGAAACAAATTGCAGCAGGCCATGCACCTGGAAATGGTTACGGTGAACGGACAACCCGTAAAGCCGAATTACAAAATCAAACCCGGTGACCAGATCCTAATCTACTCCGACATTCACCCGGATGAAACAGAGGTCATTCCAGAGGAAATGCCTTTGGACATACGCTACGAGGATGAACACCTGATGGTGCT
>CAYYXC010000230.1:1043-1908 GCA_964475505.1 uncultured Chitinophaga sp. | reverse complement strand
ACTTTGGCCTCTTTTTTTGTACGAGTTAATCCAGCTGGATCATATTTATCTGTTATACCTCTTACGGAAGCCAAGGACTTATCTAAGCGTCTTACAACTATTAAGGCTAACTTAGGCTTTGATCGTCTACAACAGATGCGTGATGCTTCTCCTACCGGTGGCGCATTAGGTCAAGTTGCTGTTCAAGAATTGGTAGCATTACAATCTACTTTGGCTTCATTAGACCAAGATCAAAGTCCTCGTCAACTAAAAGAAGCGCTAGACAAGATTGAATTACATTATACTAATTGGAGAAATACGATTCGGCAGTCTTTGAAATCGCCAACCTCGACAACAGGCGGACAAGCCGGAACAGCAGCAAATCCTATTAAATTAGATTAAGGACCAGTATGCCAGTCTATCAATATCGTGGCGTTCACTACGATCTTCCTGAAGGATTGTCAAATGAACAAGCTATTGCTCGTATTCAATCATACTTAGGCGCTGGTGCTGGCGCAGCAGCCGCACAGCCTCAACCAGCTACACCTGCTACTGTAGAATATACTCCAGAGCAGATGGCTCCTGCTACTCCTGAAGACATGGGAGTAAGCGGAGCAACTCCTTCCGCCGCAGCACGACGCATCGACCAGATGTTTGGTGCTGGTTCCCCTATTGCTCGTTTTGCTAAAGGTGCTGTCGTTGATCCATTGTTGGGCATCAATCAACTCTTAGCCGAAACAGGTGTTTTTGGTGAGCGTGTTAAGAAAGGCGCTAGAGAAGTTGTTAAGCAATACGAACAAGCAACTCAAGAAGGAAGAGCAAGACAAGGTAGTGAAGGATTTGATGTTGTACAACTTGGCGGTGCTTTGTTAAGTCCTATCAATAG
>CAYYXC010000230.1:0-1033 GCA_964475505.1 uncultured Chitinophaga sp. | reverse complement strand
TGTGACCAATACTGAGAACTATATTGAAGAGACGTTTCAACAACTTGCAGCAGGTGCATTGTTTGGCGGTCTTGTATCAGGCGGTGTTGAAACAGCTAGAAAGGCAAGTACAGTATTAAAAGACCTAGCTAGACCAGTAACTGAGTCAGGTCGTTTAGAGGTTCTCAGAGATTATATTCGTGGTTTAACAGGTGATAAACGAGCAGAAGTAGTTGCAGCGTTAAAAGGCGCAGAAGAGATTGTTGGCGGTTCTCGCCCAACGGCTGCACAAGCTGTTGCAGAAATCCCTGAAGCAACAGCATTGGCTGCGTATCAGCGTAGCCTTGAGCGTATTCCTCAGCGTGGTATTTCCGCACAGTTTGCTGGTCGTGAAGCAGAACAAGAAGCTGCTAGACTAGCTGCATTACGCACTGTCGGTGGCGATGAAGCAGCTTTAACGGCAGCCAGAACAGAGCGTGAAGCATTGACTGCTCCGTTGCGTGAAGAAGCATTAGCACAGGCTAATATTGCTGGTAATATTGCTCCTCGACTAGAGGCTGAGATTGCTGCTCGTTATCAAAGCAAAGGACAAGCACTTCGTGCTGCAGGTATGCTAGAGACCGAAGGCGCTCAGCAACAAGCATTATCTCGTCAATTCTTCCCTGTGCCGGGTTTTCCTCGTGTGTCTCCTAACTTCAGTGAGAACTATCAGCGTATCGTAGGTAACTTAGAAGGCGCTCAAACGGCTCGTAATGTCGCTGCACAGCGTCAAGCGGAGAAAGAGTTCAAGCAGTTCCAACTACAGAGTTTATCTGAGAATGGATTCTTCCCCTTACAAACTAACGAGATCACAAATCAGATTAATCGTCTTTTGACTAGCCCCGGCGAAGCCCGTACATCGTCACTAATCAGTAAATCTCTAAGTGAGATACGAGATAAAATTAAAGGATTCTCTAACCAAGACGGTGTTATTAATTCTGCAGATTTGTACGGTATTCGTAAAGACATCGGTAATATTCTGCGTAAGAATGCAGACGAGACTGGTACTTTCGAT
>CAYYXC010000229.1:0-1911 GCA_964475505.1 uncultured Chitinophaga sp. | reverse complement strand
TCGCATCCTCCATAGTACCGCTTGCCCGGATATCCTTCGGCGTATTTATTGGTTGCAACCGACCCCATGGCTTGCATCACTGCCAGCGAGGTAAAATTTTCAGAGGCGATCAGCTCTATGCCTTCGCGTTGACGTTTCAGTTCTTTCTGTAACAGATCGAATACCAGGTTGTCTTTTTGCATGTCGCAAAAATACGGTTTCACATTGGGGCCTGTGCCTCCGATGGTGGGATGTTAAAAAAACATAGCTTTGAGTGGATATAGATTCATGAAAGCCATTATTCCCGTTGCCGGGGCGGGCACCAAACTTCGCCCCCATAGTTATACACAGCCAAAGGCCCTGATTCCCCTGGCGGGCAAGACGGTGCTCAGCATCATCGTAGATCAGCTACGCGAAGCGGGGATCTCTGATTTTATTTTCATTGTCGGATATTTTGGGAAAAAGATTGAGGATTATGTTCGTCAGCATTATCCCGATCTCTCCATTGCATTCGTGCACCAAGCCGATCGTCAAGGAGTGGGTCATGCCATTCAACTTACACATAACCACGTAGGAGAGGAGGAAGTGTTGGTCGTCCTGGGCGATACGATCTGTGAGTTTGATATCCAAGCGGTATTGGAGAGTCCGTATTCCATGGTGGGGCTTAGAAAAGTGGATGATCCGCGTGAATTTGGTGTCGCCGAGGTGAATGATGCCGGAAAAATTATACACGTAGTGGAAAAGCCACAGATCCCTACCTCCAATCTGGCCTTGGTGGGTATTTATAAGATCCGGGAATCAAAACTTTTGTTTGATTGCTTGAAGCAAAACATTCAATCTGGTTTACAAAGCCATGGTGAGTATAGTTTAACCGATGCGCTTGAGTGCATGATCGCATCGGGCGCAGATCTACGGTCTTTTCGAGTAGAGAATTGGTTTGATTGCGGGCGCAAAGAGACCTTGTTGGAATCGAATCAGGTACTACTGAAAAAATTTGCTCCCACCGAGTCGGTCAATCCATATGAAAATTGTGTACTGATCCCGCCGGTGAGTGTAGGTCAGGGTTGCACGCTTCGTAATTCCATCATTGGTCCGCATGTTGCCATTGGCGATCACAGCGTAGTGGAGGAGTCCATTGTTCGCAATTCCATTATTGGTTCCTACGCGCGGCTGAATGATATTGTGCTGACCGATTCCGTTATCGGAAGTGATACCCAACTCAAGGGAGAGTCCAGGTCACTCAACATCGGTGACAATACCAGCATCGATCTGGGTTGAAAAAATTTGGCATGAAATTGGATTTTTCTACCAACCGAATCACCAATCTTTTTGGCATTCAGTATCCGATCATTCAAGCGGGTATGATCTGGGCCAGTGGTTGGCGATTGGCCAGCGCCGTCAGTGAGGCGGGCGGATTGGGCATATTGGGTGCCGGTTCCATGTATCCGGATGTGTTGCGGGTGCACATTCAAAAATGTAAAAAGGCCACGAACAAGCCTTTTGCGGTCAATCTCCCCTTGTTGTATCCGGAGATCGAGAAGCACATTGAGATTATTCTAGAAAATCAGGTACCCATTGTTTTTACGTCGGCTGGTTCACCTCGCACCTGGACATCCATCCTTCGGGAAAAAGGCGTTAAAGTGGTGCATGTAGTGTCCTCCTCAATATTCGCACAGAAAGCAGCGGCAGCCGGATGTGATGCAGTTGTTGCAGAGGGAGTTGAGGCTGGCGGACACAATGGGCGTGAGGAAACAACCACCATGGTATTGGTGCCGCAGGTCGTACAAGCTGTCTCAATACCAGTAATTGCTGCAGGTGGCATAGCCAATGGCGATCAAATGCTGGCTGCTATGGCATTGGGGGCTGCCGGTGTACAGATCGGTACTCGTTTTTTGGCGAGTGAGGAGTCTTCCGCTCATCCCGATTTTAAAA
>CAYYXC010000228.1:0-1913 GCA_964475505.1 uncultured Chitinophaga sp. | reverse complement strand
GTCTGGTTGCCACTTGGTTTTATTTCAGGCGGCTTGTTCGCCCTTATGTTTGGTATTGCCATTGAGAGGCAGAAATAATGCTTAATAACCTTTTTGAAAATCGCGCCATTAGTTTTCAGACTATTTGGGCAAGCGGCGGTGACATCGAACTTCAAAACAATTCTGGCACTTATGTAACGCAGGACAATGTCTGGAAACTTGCAGCGATCACCGGTGCAATCAATCTAATTGCGTCAAACATTTCGACTTTGCCTATGAGCGCATGGGTTAGGCGCGGCGGTCAAAAACTATTGATGCAGCCAAAACCAGATTGGATCAATCGCCCTGATGTTTCGTTTGTAGATCGAACCCCATTTATTTCGCAAATCATCACCAGTTTGATGCTAGATGGAAACGCATTTATTCGCGTTATGAGAGACGCAGACGGTTTGCCAATCAATTTGATGGTGATGAACCCAACCGAAATTGATGTTAAGCGCAACCCAATGGGTCGCATTGTTTTCACTTACACCAAAACCGGTGAAACATTTACGCAAGATGACATTTTGCACATTGTCGAAAGCCTAATTCAACCCGGTCAAGTGCGCGGTGTTTCGCGCGTAACAATGCTTAAAGATTCATTTGGGCTTGGCATGGCGCTTGAGGCTTACGCTCAGCGCTGGTTCGGGCAGGGTGCATCCGGTAATTACGCGATCACCACGCCGGGCGCATTGACACCGGAACAAGCCAAAGCAATGGCTGATTCCATTGACAACAGACATGGTGGATGGCGTAAGTCCTCAAAGACTATGGTGTTCCACTCCGGTGCAGACATCAAAGACATTGGCATTGATCCTGAAAAATCACAATCAATTGAAGCCCGAAGAATGTTTGTTGAAGATGTGGCAAGAATTTACAACATCCCAACTCACAAAATGCAGTTGCCGGGAACAAACACTTATAGCAGCATAGAACAAACGCAAATTGAATTTGTTACTGACACTTTGAGGCCATACGCTTCATTGATCGAAAATGCGCTTTCAACTCTGTTGCAGGTGTATCCAAATGGTCAGGGTGCGTTCTTAGAATTCAACATGGCCGCATTGTTGCGCGGTGACATCAATTCTCGCGCTACGGCGGCATCTGTCGCGATTCAAGGCGGATGGTTGACAATCAACGATGTTCGTCAGGGTGAAGGTTTGTCTAAAGTTGACGGCGGCGATGTTTTGCGTGTCCCACTTGCAAATGTGCCAATTGACGCTTCTGACCTAACCGCAACCGATAAGCGCGTTTCCATGGCGCAAAAACTTGTGAATGTTGGTTTTGATCCAGCAGATGTATTGAAGGCATTAGATTTGCCAGCAATCATGCACACAGGCGTTCCAAGCGTTCAGTTGCAGGGTGTCGCACAAATTGACCGTTGGAACAACTGCGATTGCTATTGACGGTGTAGCGGCATCACCTTGTGTTATTTACATACGCAATAACGATTCAACCAAAACGCTTTACATCGGCAACAGCGATGTTACAACCGCTAATGGTTTGCCTATTGACAAACTATCTACCCAGAATTTTGCTTTACCGGCTGGTGGGCAATTTCACATGATCAGTTCTGATACCGGTCACAACATTTCTTGGCTAAGGATTGTGCAGTAATGGATGAATTGCAAATTGGAGATTATGTTCGCTGGATTGAGGGCGAAGATGTTCTTTATGGCGAGATTTACGAATTGGGCGATACTGAAGCCCAAATCAAAATTTATGATGACGAAGACGGCACATGGGTTGAAACCGAACAAATTGTGGTTGTCGAATACTCACGCTTAGAAAAAATTGCTGATTTGCCTAGCGCAGAACCAGAAGACGATGTTGGGGAGTTGCGGGCGGTTGTTTTGACCCCACCGGCTTACATGGGGGCGGCACGGCGAAGAGGG
>CAYYXC010000227.1:0-1917 GCA_964475505.1 uncultured Chitinophaga sp. | reverse complement strand
ACACCAACTCCAACGACTTCTGAGACACCTACACCAACTCCAACGACTTCTGAGACACCTACACCAACAGCTTCAATCACACCATCAGAAACACCAACTAATACACCTACACCATCGTTTACACCCACGCCATCACAGACACCTGTAACTCCACCTGTGGCATGTTTTTCTGCAACAACAACTGCAAATCCATGGTCATATACTGACTGTTGTGGAGATTTCATTTCTGGTACTGATATTGGGCTAGCAATTTGTGTCGATACTAATCACCCTTACGTCGGTATTTCTGTGTCAGCTTCAGTCTGTGCGGCACCTGTGTGTTATTCAGCGGCAACCTTAGCTGACTGTTGTACAGGAGAGATATTCTTTGCCTTAGTTGATCAAAACACAGCATCGGGTGATCCGGCAGTTGGCGTTGTTTATAGGTTCAACGATAGATCATATTACTTCATTAGATTCGGTGGTCCTGGTGGTCCTTACTTGGGTTTACCTGACTACGGTACTTGTGAAAAAGCCAACGAAGCACATCCGTGTGTTACGCCAACACCTACCATTACTTCGAGTCCATTCTTGACTCCAACAATGACTCCGACACCATCAACAACACCGTTGACATGTCCTGATACAGATTTCTGTCTGAGAAGTTCATTCTCAGGTTTGAGTGATTATAACGGGACTTATTTTTCGGCTGGAACATACAATGGAAGAATATATTATTCAGGTGACGGTATAACTACAGCTTACATTTATCAATATACTGGGGTAACAGAAAGTTACTGGTGTCTTTCAGACACACTCGGTGGAACATGTATATTACAAGGTGCAAGTCCATGTTATTCTGCATGTCCTGATATATCAGGTGAGTTCTTCTCAGGGGGAATATGTCCAACTCCAACACCTTCACCGGCAGATTGTACGACTTTGAATTTCACAGCATATTTTGACTGTGACTATGAGCCAATACCAACACCAACTCCTTCAGTTCCATGTTCACTTGTGGACTTCAATATGACAGGAATTGGAGTGACTCCAACGCCTTCTCCAAATCCCGTTTGTTCAACTAGTTTGATATTCTCTCTATCAGGATATACCGCACCTACAGCCACACCACCACCTTCAACACCAACAATGACACTAACAAGAACCGTTCAAATTTCGGATGGTACAATGACGGAAATGTTAAGAGATAGATTTATTTGTACAACTGTACGTGTCCTTGTTAACTGTGCTGATGGAACAGAGATGTTAACTTCACAAGCATTAAACTTCGTTGGAAGTGCTGGTTTAATTCCTGTGACATCAGGAACAACGATGTTAGCAATTATCAATGGAACACCAACTTGCGTGACTTATACCACAGATAGAAAGGGTTCAGGTAATGTTTGGGTTGACGAAATTCTCGAACTTTATTCTTCTTGTACTTTCTGTAATCCTGTTGTTACTCCGACACAAACAGTGACTCAGACACCAACACAAACACCATCAGCAACACCTGGAGGAACTCCAACAATGACACCAACACCATCGTTTACACCGTCACAGACACCAACACTAACTACGACACCAAGCCAAACTCCAAGTCCTGGATCAGACCCATCCCCAACTCCTTCTACTACCGCATCCCTTACACCAGCACCATCGATGACACCATCAATGACTCCATCGATGACTCCAACTACCTCAATGACACCAACACCTTCATCTACACCAACTTATGTTTATGTGTATGAATCATGTGTGCCTGTTGGTATCAAGTTACCGAGAACTGTTCAAGTTGTTCAAACACAACCTGTACCGTTCATCTCTACAGAAAACACTGTGTTCAAAGATTCAACAGGAACTCCTTGGAGATATTTGGGACAATTCAATACAAACTACATTGCACCAATCGGAATCGATACATTAACATTCCAAGGA
>CAYYXC010000226.1:0-1919 GCA_964475505.1 uncultured Chitinophaga sp. | reverse complement strand
CCGGCTGCCAATCCCAGCGGGTGGCGGAAGCGGATGCCCCACAAGTGAATCGGTTGATCGGTAGGGGAAAACATTTTTGTAATCCAACTCTTCAGAAAAGGGACCTGACAGGCCAGTCGGAGCATGCTCATGGAGATCGAATGTGCCGATTCGGCCGGCAGCAAAAAAAGGATGTTCCTGATCAGGTGATACATGATGCACAAAGATACCACAGATCACCTCCATTGTCTCCCCATTTCAATTCGGTACTTTTGAATAAGCATAATTCCTATGAACGAAGCATACATTGTTGCCGGTTATCGTACTGCCGTTACCAAATCAAAAAAAGGCGGATTTCGTTTTACGCGTCCGGATGATCTGGCCGTGACGTTGATTCGCGAACTCATGCGCTCGTTGCCGGCTTTGGCCGATCAAAAAGTAGATGATGTGATCGTCGGAAATGCTGTTCCGGAGGCGGAGCAGGGATTGCAGGTGGGGCGCATCATCGCGGCCCGAGCATTGGGGATAGAAACACCGGGTATGACAGTAAACCGTTATTGCGCTTCCGGTTTGGAAACAATTGCAATCGCTACAGCGAAGATCCGCTCCGGAATGGCCGATATCATTGTTGCGGGTGGCGTTGAAAGTATGAGTCTGGTTCCTTCGTCGGGATGGAAAACCGTTCCCTCTTATGAAATCGCATCTTCTGAGCCGGATTATTATCTGAACATGGGATTGACTGCAGAGGCGGTGGCCAACGATTTCAAGATCTCTAGGGAAGATCAGGATAATTTCTCGCTGCGCTCACATCAAAAAGCATTGGCTGCCATTGAGTCCGGTCACTTCAAAAAAGGAATTCTTCCCATACCTGTTGAGGAGGTGTATTTGGATGAACAGGGAAAAAAGCAAAAGAGAAAATTCATTGTCGATACGGATGAGGGTCCCAGGGCTGATACCTCACTGGAGTTGCTTTCCAAATTGAAACCCGCTTTCTCACCAAAGGGTACGGTTACCGCCGGCAATGCCTCTCAAACTTCGGACGGTGCCGCTTTTGTGGTAGTGATGAGTGAGCACAAAATGAAGGCGCTTGGTCTTTCGCCCATAGGCCGTTTGGTCGCTTGTTCCGTGGCCGGGGTTCACCCGCGCATCATGGGCATTGGTCCTGTTGCGGCCATCCCCCTGGCACTTCAGCAGGCCGGCATGTCTTTGGATCAGATTGACCTGATCGAATTAAATGAAGCTTTTGCTGCTCAAGCCCTTGCGGTGATCAGAGAGGCGGGTCTGGACGAAAACAAGGTCAATATCAATGGGGGCGCTATTGCGCTGGGTCACCCGCTGGGCTGCACCGGTTGTAAGCTGACCATACAAAACTTGCACGACCTCAACCGTTTGGGTAAGCGATATGGAATGATCACGGCTTGTGTGGGAGGGGGACAGGGTATTGCCGGTATTTTAGAGGCTTACTCCTAAGCTCTGTTGAGCTGTTTTTTTGCCTTTTTCCGGGCCAAGGGATAAACTTTTTCTTTATTTTCAGTCTATACGCAACCAGACAATCCAACTGCCATGGACAGGAGAGAATTTTTGACCGCCAAACGCAGTGCGCCTATTGCGCTGCAAGACAAACTTCCCCGTACCCTGTCGGGGATTGATGCGTACACCGGACCATGGACCGAACAAGAGGTGATTCATCTGCTCAAGCGAGTCATGTTTGGGGCCAAGAAGTCGGATGTAGATTATTTTAAGCAGCGAACACTTTCGCAGACGGTAAGCGAGTTACTCAATCCCACCGCGCCGGATCCTACACCCCCCATCAAGGAATACACCACCTCTACCACGCCAGGCGTCAATGCCGACACTACTGTTTTACAGGGCACGACTTGGATCAATAACATCAACAACGACGGTACGGTACAATCCCAGCGCAGGGCTTCTTACAAGAC
>CAYYXC010000225.1:1325-1923 GCA_964475505.1 uncultured Chitinophaga sp. | reverse complement strand
GGGGCAAGAGTTGCTACCTGCGGAAGACAAGTTGATAAATTGGAACAACTGCGGAAGGAATTTGCCGGTATGCCCCTCCATATTTTCCAGGCGGATGTAAGTGTAGAAGCAGATTGTGCCGATTTCATTCAAAGTACCATCGCTACTTTCGGAACCATCCACATTTTAATAAACAATGCGGGTATTTCGATGCGATCACTTTTTCAGGATGCTATTCCCGCCACCCTAAAAAAAGTTATGGACATTAATTATATGGGGGTTGTTTACTGCACACATTATGCACTTCCCCATATTATTAAAAATAAAGGGAGTATCGTGGGTATTTCCTCCATCGCCGGTTTCAGGGGTTTGCCCGGAAGATCCGGGTATTCCGCTTCAAAATTTGCACTCAATGGATGGCTGGAGTCCTTGCGAACCGAGTTACTCGATTCAGGAGTGCATGTATTGACGGCATGCCCGGGATTCACGACCTCCAACATCAGAATGGCAGCCCTGGATAGCAAAGGAGAGGCGAGGGGGGAGACCTCCATGGACGAAGAGGCTATGATGAGTTCAGCCACCTGTGCCAGACATATTCTCGATGCAATACGTCAACGCA
>CAYYXC010000225.1:314-1315 GCA_964475505.1 uncultured Chitinophaga sp. | reverse complement strand
GTTAACAACAACATGGCCATTGTCACTTTATCCTCCGATATCGGTCTGCGCGATTTTGCTGTGGGTGCAATTAAGGGACAATTGTTATCGGCCTTACCCGGCATCACCATCACAGATATTTCTCATTATTTGTCTCAAACCAACTTTCCTCAGGCTGCTTACATCTGTCAGGCAGCAATTGGTCATTACCCACCGGAGACCATTCACCTCATTTTGGTCAACTGCTTCGAAACTCCTGTAAAATACTTCTTGCTGGCACGCTACCGCGATCAATGGCTGATATGTCCAGACAACGGTATCCTTACCATGATTACAAGAGAAAAACCGTCAACCCTACTGCAACTAGATTGTACCGGTACTAAAACTCTTTTAGATATCACTGCCAGCATCATTTCCTATCTCCCGGCATTGTTGAAGCAGTCTCAACGATTGCCGGGAAAACCCACTCAACAAATTGTAGAAAATTATCCACTAAGGCCTACAGTTGGCCCAGACTGGATGGACGGTCAGATACTCTTTATTGACCAATTTGAGAATGTTGTAATCAACATTACAAAAGAAGAGTTTGAAGAGCAACGAAGAGGTAGAACCTTCCGTTTTGCATTCAACAGAAATGAGGTAATCGATGGACTGAGCGACAATTTTTCTTCCGTCACCGGAACCTCCAAACTGGCCTGGTTCAATTCTGCCGGTTATCTCGAAATCGCTATTCGGCATGGTAATATCGCCGGTCTCTTCGGGTTACAGGGATATGCCGATCCATCATCCAACGGGTCCGGGACCTACGATAGCCGTATGTTATACCAAACAGTGCGTGTTTTCTTTGACTAATTCCCTAAGCCTCCCGTTGATTAGTCCGATTTTTTGATTTGCTCCACCCGATGTACCTTTGCCCCCGCTAACAATAACAAGAAAAAAATATATTTTATGGCATACGATGTGATTGTTTTAGGCAGTGGTCCCGGAGGATATCCTGCTGCTATCCGGGCTTCTCAATTGGG
>CAYYXC010000225.1:0-304 GCA_964475505.1 uncultured Chitinophaga sp. | reverse complement strand
TCAATTGGGACTGAAAGTAGCCATCATAGAAAAAGATAGTCTGGGTGGGGTATGCCTGAACTGGGGCTGCATTCCCACCAAAGCACTCCTTAAAAGTGCCCAGGTTTACGACTATTTGAAGCATGCTGGTCAATATGGTTTGCAGACACAAGGTGTTGTACACGATTTCGGTGCTGTCATCAAAAGAAGCCGCGGTGTAGCAGATAAAATGAGCAAGGGAGTACAATTCCTGATGAAAAAGAACAAGATAGATGTGATCATGGGATATGGCCGCATTCAATCCAAAGGAAAAGTGAGTGTAACC
>CAYYXC010000224.1:0-1931 GCA_964475505.1 uncultured Chitinophaga sp. | reverse complement strand
ACCGAATTCGATAAGTGATGTTTGATTTTCATGCCGACCGTAAGCGCTACTTCGAAATGCAATACCTCAATGCAAAGGGGTATGTGCTTCCCTTCATAGAGCAATATTTTTCGATCAAGCCTGGTCTTAGAGTGCTGGAGATTGGGGCTGGCGAGGGGGGTGTTTTGAATGCTTTTTTGGAAAGAGGTTGTTACGGGGTGGGGGTAGAGTTAGATCCACGCCGGGTGGAATGGGCCTGCGGTTTTTTGTGGGAGCCAATCGGTCGAGGGCAACTGCACTATGTTGACAAGGATATTTACCAGACCGATCTTACCCATGATCTTAAGGGTCCCTTTGATATTATTGTACTTAAGGATGTGATAGAGCATATTCACGATCAGCCTCGGCTGATGCGTTACATGCAAAACTGGTTGGCACCCGGAGGGGTGATCTTCTTTGGTTTTCCGCCCTGGCACATGCCTTTTGGCGGCCACCAGCAAATTGCCCGATCGTTTTTAGCGAAGTTGCCCTACATACATTTGTTACCACTTTTTTTGTACAAGGGGCTATTGAAACTCAATCGGGAGCCTGTTGCCGAATTGCTCGAGATAAGGGATACTCGAATTACGATAGAACGCTTCGAGCGGATCTGCCACGATCAGGGGTATACGATCTTAAATAGACTGCACTATCTGATCAATCCTATTTACCAATGGAAATTTGGATGGCGACCAAAAGTACAATGGGGATTTCTTGCTAGAATACCTTACTTGCGCAACTTTTTGACCACCTGTGTCTATTATTTGATTCGCCCATCATCTCCACTAAAATAATTGTTGCTATGCTCCACATTGTTTTCAATGAAGTTGAAGTAGATCTGCTAAAAGAAGTTATGAAACTGGATCCCACGCTGGAAGGGCCTGTTGAACTTATTAGAGATGACTATGCCATGGGTCCCGTTTTCGGACTCGATACCGACGATGGGTATGCGATTCGAAAGCAGTGGTGGAAAGAAATGCTCGCCGGTTCTCCTTATGGTGATGAAAGGATCGATCGCATCAATGATGCGGAAACCGTGCTGTCCATCACCCGTTATTTGGACGAAGATCCCGAGCATGAATGCTTTATCTGGATGGGGCAAAATCAACATGATGTAGCGGGGTATTTTTGGTTGGTGTCGAAGCTACAAGCCTACCAGGACAGGGTCATGATACTATATATGAATAATCTTCCGTTCTTAAATGAAAAAGGACAGTTGTTCTATCCGGCTTCTCTTAGCGAGATTCGTCCCACCGAGTTCTTGAAAGCTAAAAAATTGGCCCGTCCTGTTACACGAAGTGAATTTGAGATAGATCCCGATGAATGGAAAAAGCTTTGTGACGAAAATGGAATGGTTCGGTGGCTCGAGGGAGGTAAAAAGCTGGTCAGCAAAGAAATTTCTTGTTACGATCAGGAGATTCGTCGTTTTGTGGGCGGTGACTGGCAAAAGGCCAACCGGTTGTTGCAACTCTTACAGACTCGCATGAAAAACCGTTTGGGAGACGTATTTTTAATGAGTCGCCTTCGGTCGCTGGCTACTACCGGTGTGTTGGAGATAAAGGGCGATCCCGGGGCGCCGTGGAAGGACCTTGAATTTCGCCAACCCGGTGCATTTGGTTCGAAAGAATCATCTTCGGTTCAAGAGTAATAAACGCTTTAAACGTTCTGTCGTTGAAAACTAAAACACCTATAGCTCAAGCCGGCGATACCGGCATCCAGGGTCAATATAAGCATTGGTTTCTCGATTATGCCTCGTATGTGATCTTGGAACGAGCTGTTCCGGCTATTGAAGATGGGCTAAAGCCTGTGCAACGACGCATTTTGCATGCCATGAAAGAGATGGATGATGGTCGCTATAACAAAGTGGCTAATATCATCGGACAGGCCATGCAATATCATCCTCATGGGGATGC
>CAYYXC010000223.1:0-1935 GCA_964475505.1 uncultured Chitinophaga sp. | reverse complement strand
GATAATAGCATCCAATGTTTCTCTTTTCCCCCATGGCTCATATTGGGCACGTGGAATTTCATCCCAAGGCAATGCTTCCCGCATGTCTTTTTCCCGCACTTTGTAATATTCATAAGGATCGGGAAGAATGATATCGGGAACGATTCCCTTCAACTGCGTTGAGCCGCCATTCACACGGAAGAACTTCTGGAAGGTTAAGGTCATGGCTCCCTGATCGGTTCTAAAGGATGAAAAATCATTTCTGCTACCGAAGGGTACCTGACGTTGAACTGTTCCTTTACCGAAAGTGGAGGAACTTCCTATGATGATACCTCTGTTATAGTCTTGAATGGCACCCGCAAAAATCTCACTGGCGCTGGCGCTGAATTGATTCACGAGAACAGCCAGTGGGCCATTGTATAAAATTCTGTCATCACTGTCATACCAGGTGCGCTGATCAACATTACCGGAACGATCTTTCACTTGTACGATGGGTCCGGATTTGATGAAGAGACCTACCATCTTAACTACTTCGTACAGAGATCCGCCACCGTTGGTACGAATATCGATGACTATGCCATCTACTTTTTCTGCCTTGAGTTTTTGAAGTTCAACAGCAATATCTGCGGCACAATGGTGGCCGTTGGCATCTTCAAAATTGGAATAGAAATCGGGAAGCAGGATATACCCCACTTTTTTATCTCCCTGACGAATAACTGCACTGCGCGCCAGGCCCTGGTCTTGATTTACTTTTTCCCGGATCAGTGAAACAACTTTGATGGTACCATCTTCTTTTTTAAGTGTCAGACGAACTTCAGTGCCTTTGTTTCCACGAATGAGTTTAACTGCATCTTCGGTTGCATAAGCGGTAACATCTACAGGCTCTTCACTGCCTTGTGCCACTTTGATGATGACATCGTTCACCACGATTTGACCGGACTTATACGCTGCCCCACCGGTAATGATACTGGCAATTTTGATGCCATAATCGTCTTTGGTGAGTTGTGCTCCGATACCAAAAAACTCATTGCTCATGCGCTCATCGAAAGCGCGCTTTTCTACCGGAGCGAGGTAATCGCTGTGCGGGTCCATGAGGTTGGTGATGGTATTTAGGTAGGTACTGAAGCGCACTTCTTCTTTGAAAGTACTGCGAATGCGCCCATAGTTGTCGTTCATGAGTTTCAAAACCTGTTCACGTGCTTTTCTTTCCAGGGCAGAATCGGGTAACACCTTGAAGTCTTTCTGGTCTTTGTTTTTTTCACGCTGCTCGATCAGATCGGCATATCGTTCCAGTGCGAAAAATTTCAACTTTTTCCTCCAGCGGTCTTTGCGCTCAGCTTCTGTTTTTACGAACGGAATTTTTTCTCCATCGGGTTCCCCTGTTTCGGCAACTGAAAAATCAAATGGACTGCGGAGAATTTCAGTGTAAATGCCTGCACATTCTTCCAGGAGGCGATTGTACATAGCACTGACTGCAGGCAGGAAGGCGATGGGTTCACCAAGGATCTCATTGTCCAGTCTGGTTTCAAATACCTTCAGTGAGTCGATGTCTTTCTGCAAAAACATGGTTTTATCGCCATCGAGTTGATCCAGGAAGCGATTGAAGACCAGACGGGAAAATTTATCGTCAATGTTCTTGGGATCATAATGTTGTTCTTGGAGTACTCTGCCCACTTCTTTCAGCAATTGCTGACGGGGATTCGATGGCTCCAGCATTCCAAGTGAGGAGTTTCTAAAGGCGAAAAACAAAGCGCCGAAGCACACCATTGCCAACAACAACCATTTTTTACTCATCATAAAGTCAACAATTTTTTTCATGGGAAGTCTCAAAAATAATTGAAAAAAACCATAGGCAGGGACCGTTAAAAGCAATTAACAAAGGTTTGGAATGAGAAATCAGGAAAAAGGGTTGTAAAATATTCAATGAAAAAACAGGATTTATTGTATTTTTGCAGC
>CAYYXC010000222.1:820-1957 GCA_964475505.1 uncultured Chitinophaga sp. | reverse complement strand
GCCCTCCCTAGGATTGCATCCCCGCGATACCGAAAATTTGATCTCGGTATTGGAAGAGTTGCGTGAGCTTGGTAATACCGTGGTAGTGGTCGAGCATGACGAACAAATGATGCGACGTGCTGATCACATCATAGACATGGGACCATTAGCAGCGCATTTGGGCGGCCAAGTAATTGCCACAGGTCATGCGACGGATATCATGGAGAATCCACAGAGCTTAACCGGAAAATACCTAAGTGGAGCGCTGCAAATCGAGCGAAAAAATGCATTTCGCAATTGGACTCAATCCATTCAGATAAAGGGGGCTACTCAGCACAACCTTAAAAATATTGATGTAGAGATTCCGCTGAATGTACTCACTGTTATTTGCGGGGTTAGCGGCAGCGGGAAGACCACGATGGTGAAGAAGATATTGTATCCGGCCTTGCTAAAAAGACTCGGAGAGACCGGGGAGAAACCGGGCTTACACAAAGAAATCATTGGAGATTTGAGCGCCATCCAGCAAGTGGAATTGGTTGATCAAAATCCTATCGGAAAATCTTCCCGAAGCAATCCGGTTACATACATCAAAGCGTATGATTCCATCCGCGATCTTTTTGCCGATCAGCCAGCATCGGTTCGGCAGGGATTTACTTCCAGGCATTTCTCATTCAACGTGGAGGGGGGGCGTTGCGACACTTGTCAAGGAGAAGGCGAGCAGATCGTTGAGATGCAATTCTTGGCGGATGTGCACTTGGTCTGTGAATCATGTGGTGGCAAGCGATTCAAGCCGGAAGTGTTGGAGGTGACCTACAAGGAAAAAAATATTCACGAGGTATTGGAGATGTCTGTCGACGAGGCACTCGAATTCTTTTCCAAGGAGAAGTCGGTTGTCAAAGCCATTCAACCTCTTTCTGCTGTTGGGTTGGGTTATATCAAACTTGGGCAGTCAGCCAATACACTTTCAGGCGGAGAAGCGCAGCGGGTAAAGCTTGCCTCTTTTCTTGCCAAGAATCGTTCGCAGCAACAGGGATTGTTCATTTTTGATGAACCTACAACCGGTCTACATTTCCACGACATCGATAAATTACTTGGTGCTTTTCAGGCACTGATCGAACAGGGGCATACTGTGTTGGTGATCGAGCACAATATGGATGT
>CAYYXC010000222.1:0-810 GCA_964475505.1 uncultured Chitinophaga sp. | reverse complement strand
GGATGTGATCCGTTCGGCGGACTGGGTCATAGAGCTTGGACCAGAAGCCGGTTCAGCTGGCGGTGAATTGGTATTTGCAGGCACTCCTGCCGCACTAAAGCGTCATCGAAAAAGTACCACGGCTCCTTTCATGTAAACAATAGGCATGCCTGTATTACTGCAGGCGCTTGTGAGATATTTGTGATGATCTTTAACTCAACTCCGGGTAGAGCGGGAATTCATTCATCAACTGCATGACCGACGTCTTTACCGTATCAAGAGTGTTTTGATCATCAGGGTTTTTCAACACGGTATCAATGAATTGAACAATGGTTTCCATCTGTCCTTCTTTGAGGCCGCGCGTGGTAATGGCTGGCACACCTACTCGAATACCGGAGGTAACAAAAGGCGATTTATCGTCGAATGGCACGGCGTTCTTATTGAGGGTGATGTGTGCACGATCGAGTGCCTCCTGTGCTTTCTTACCCGTAATACCTTTGTTACGCAGATCGATCAGCATAAGATGGTTGTTGGTTCCTCCGCTGATGAGTTGATAATCTCGGTCAACAAATGCTTTTGCCATGGCTTGTGCGTTTGCGATCACCTGTTTTCCGTATTGTTTGAAACTGTCAGTCAGAATCTCTCCAAATGCAACAGCTTTGGCGGCGATCACATGTTCGAGCGGACCCCCCTGCATACCAGGGAATACTGCGAGGTCGAGCATGGCGCTCATCATGCGAATATTCCCTTTGGGGTCTTTCACACCGAATGGGTTTTCAAAATCATGTCGGATGGCAATGATCCCACCGCGCGGACCACGCAGTGTTTTGT
>CAYYXC010000221.1:0-1962 GCA_964475505.1 uncultured Chitinophaga sp. | reverse complement strand
CAGGTCGAAGCTAGCTTCGAGGTTCATGAATGATCTTATTTGTGCGTATACCCGGGCGCCCTTTGCATCGTGAATGGAGACAAAGTTAGATCCGGTTGAAAAACCCAAGGGCAACCTAATCGTGAATACACCCGAATTAGGGTTGGGATAGACAATAAACTCCGTGCCTGAGTTTATGTTCAGTACGCTTTTATCAGCCACACACCGAATGCAGGCGCCGTATCTGGAGAAATACGCATTTCGAACGGCATACCCCTGGCTAAAGGCCAGTTCCAGAAAGAACCCCAGGCTCATATTTGCACCTGCCGGGGTAGATAACCAATAGCTCGCCGCGGCATCACTGCTGAGGGAGAAGGCACCTACATTGTTGCGGCCACCGTTGGGAATCGCCGAAAAACCCGTCAGGTTCGTGGCAGTGGCATTGGGCGTGCGCCAATACGTCAAGCCGGTGCTTTTCAATCCGGATCCGGCCGTGTTGGGTGTATTTCCGGGTTGCTGCGGATTCGCATTGGGATCCAGGTGGAAGATGAGGTTATAGAGGTCTGTCATGGAAGGAACACGCCACCCGGCAGGACAGGGGTTTCGGACATCAGCTGCCACAAAGAAATTGTACAATTTTCCACGCGGACAATCGAACTGGTTATCGTTTCTGTACGAGCACATGGCGGGTCCCGTTACCCCGGCCCAAGCAGCCGAATCACTCACCTGGGGGATGGGGTCTCCGTTCTGAAATCGGGTGACTTTTAGATTTTCCGCAAACCAGGCTTGGTTCCCAATGATGACAGCTTTATACTGATTGCCATCGATGTCCGTGACCCGCCCGTATTGGATCGATGGGTTGTGGACATTGGCCGGACCACAGCTGTGGTTGGAGCCCTGACCAAAGGCTACAGCGATATTTGCAATGAGAAACATTGCTAGAAGCGGAATCATTTTTCGGTAGTTGATAATTAGCAAATCCACCATAGGAGGCAATTTAGTTTGAAGAGGTGCACATTTCATCATGAGTAGAAAAACTTGAACGGGTAGCTGATCGCTGCAAATGGAGTAATATTCCGGGTGATTTTTAAGTGTAAAGGATGACAGCTGTTGCTGGCTTTGCTACAGCTTACCTGCTGCAGAAAGGGTAATAAAGCTAGACAAGCGATGGGATGAATCTTCAGGTGACATTCATTTTAGTGCGTTAAAATCTCCTTCCCAAATTACAAAGCGCTGTATAAAACTACTGAATGGAGCTGAAGAAAAATCAGAAATTTACTGTCACTTTTTTCAGTTTTTGCACACATACTACCTCGCCGACCCTTTTAAAAGGTCCTTATGAGTCAAGGCAAATAATTATTTTTAACACTGTATGGGCTTGTTGATCAAATATTTGAACGGCTTTGTAAAGCCCTTTAGTACTGCAGATGCCGTTCGAGGACCTGGCACAAGTAAATTCACTCATCCCCTATATATCGAGTATGAAATTATTTAAGGCAATTGGCTTATTGTACATCCTATGCTGGCAATTCGCCCCTTTTTCATTTGGCCAGTCAAGAAATGAAAATATTTTTGTGCAAACCCCAATTCCTAGGTCAAACATATATTGGCTCGGTGAGGGGCATGCTACGGCTTTGAATTACAACATTGCGTTTGATTTATACCGTAAGATAGATTCCACTTTTGGCGTTGATTATATCCTGTTAGAGTCAAATTTCTTGCAGACGCACTACCTCAATAAATACCTGAGGTCAGGTGATAACAGCGTATTAGATCTTGCCTTTAGTACCTCCGTAGGCACATTTGGCTGGACGAAAGAACACAAAGCTTACTACGAAAAAATCTATTTATATGAACAAAACAAACCAACAGAAAAGCGCATTCAATTTGTAGGCATAGACATTGAACACGGATATTGGCATACACATAAGTATTTAATTGATTCTCTACTTTCTACAATCACACTTGACAGCAATAGATTAA
>CAYYXC010000220.1:1619-1980 GCA_964475505.1 uncultured Chitinophaga sp. | reverse complement strand
GTATTACCACTGCTCACGAAACCACGAGTAGTGATCGTACGGAAAGTCAAACTGGCGGTATGTACATCCACCCCTTTCAGGTTACCGATGGCCTCGTAGTAGTTCGGGGCCGCAACGGCACGAAGCGCAGTATTGCTCAAGCGCTCTACCGTAACCGGAGATTCCAGGATTCGAGTGGCCGTACGGGTGGCGGCAACCACCACTTCTTGTCCCAACTTGGTGCTGGATTTGAAGTCTACGCTAACCGGATTTTCGGCGCTGGTCACAGCAACTTCCTGATCTTCGAAACCAATAGAACTGAACACCAGGGTAACGGGCAATTTGGCCACTTTGAGGGTGAAGCCCCCATCCGAATTGGTGT
>CAYYXC010000220.1:0-1609 GCA_964475505.1 uncultured Chitinophaga sp. | reverse complement strand
AGAAACAGCCGGAACTACTTCCTTGGTGGAACTGTTTCGAACCGTTCCGGTAACGGTAACTGCCTGACCATAAGCCAGAACAGAGAAAAATACCGCAAAGACCAATGAAGCTAAATGACGGTAGCTCATTCTCATAAAAAGGGAGTTTTGGTTAATGAAATTTGGGTGAAAATTAGGTATTGTGGGGGGAACAGGGAAATTTTATTTTAACCCTGCAGGAGAATATGTTGAAATCTTGATCCCCAATCAATTGGAAGCTTTTTTGACCCGGCTTTACCTTCGGGCCAATGAGTCCATTAACCCTTCAAGGCCAAACCGCATTTTACCGGGGAAAAGTAAGGGATGTATACACCATTCAAGATGCCCTTCTGGTTTTGATCGCGAGCGACCGAATCTCGGCTTTTGATGTTATCCTACCCAGACCCATTCCTTATAAGGGGCAGGTTCTCAATCAAATAGCCCGCCACATGCTGGAGGCTACCCGCGACATCTGCCCAAATTGGCTGCTGGAATCTCCTGCACCGCATGTTTCGATCGGACTCAAATGCCAACCCATTCCCATTGAGATGGTCGTGAGAGGAAACCTCACCGGACATGCCTGGAGGGTCTACCGCTCCGGTCAGCGTAAACTCTGTGGGGTGACTTTACCGGAGGGCATGAAGGAAAATGATTTTTTCCCCACCCCTATCATTACCCCCAGCACCAAGGCAGCGGTCGGACACGACGAGGACATTAGCGCTGAAGAAATCATAACTAATAAATTAGTCAGCCCCGAGCAATGGAAACAGCTTTGCCATTACGCTTTAGCCTTGTTTGAGCGAGGTAAAAAAATGGCTGCCGCTCAACATCTGATTCTGGCAGATACAAAATATGAATTCGGTATCCTGAACGGACAGATCACCCTCATGGATGAAATTCATACACCGGACAGTTCCCGGTATTTCCATGCAGATGGATTTGCGGATCGTCAGGAAAGAGGAGAAAAACAGGTACAGTTGAGCAAAGAATTTGTACGGGAATGGCTGATTGAAAATGATTTCATGGGCAAAGAGGGACAAACGGTTCCCCCCATGTCTGATGAGTGGATTCAAACCATATCGAATCGATACATAGAGCTCTATGAAAAATTGATTGGGGCAGCTTTTACTCCCCAACCAATGGAAGAAGCCATTGTGGTTGAACGGATCAACGAATCAATCAGTCGCCTGCTCCCCAGACTTGGATGATAATTTACCTAGCCGCTGCCTCGATTTATTGAAAATGTGTTGCCCGCGATCGACTCCTTTTCTTAATTCTTTCCTTTCAGCTGCTGGCAAATGCATCTGCTGTTGACACGCTTCGGAACAACAGCCCTCTTTTGCTTCTTTGCACGCATCGCATTGAATAAAAAGCAGATGACAAGCATCGTTAAGACAATTCACATGTGTATCCGCAGGCTTTCCACAGATATGACAATTGGCTAACACATCATCCGTTATGCGCTCCCCTAACCGATCGTCAAAAACAAAGTTTTTTCCTATGAAAAGATTGGGCAAACCCTGCTGTTTTACCTGATGGGCGTAATGAATAATCCCGCCTTCCAAGTGGTAGACATTTTTGAAGCCATGAT
>CAYYXC010000219.1:771-1986 GCA_964475505.1 uncultured Chitinophaga sp. | reverse complement strand
CGTTGTTTTGGATTCCATCGAACTGAGTCGATGTGATCGCCACAACCTCATCTGCACTGAACAGCGCCAGCTCCGTTGCATCGAAGTTCTGGAAGTCCACCGAAGTTAGACCACGCAAGTTGACACTTTGTATTGCTGTCAGCTGTGCCGTGTTCAAGTTGGCGATCTGGCCAGAGGTCAACGTACCCAAGGTCTCGCTGGTTATCGATGCGAATGCCGTTGAGTTCAAAGCCGAGATGGCGTTGTTTTGGATTCCATCGAACTGAGTCGATGTGATCGCCACAACCTCATCTGCGCTGAACACTGCCAGCTCCGTTGCATCGAAGTTCTGGAAGTCCACTGAAGTCAAACCACGCAAGTTGACGCTTTGCAATGCCGTGAGCTGTGCCGTGTTCAAGCCGGCAATCTGGCCAGAGGTCAATGTCCCCAATGTTTCGCTTGTAATCGCCGCAAACGTTGAGCTCGCAAGCAATCCAATAGCATCAGTCTGAATTCCGTCGTACTGCACTGACGTCAGTTGCTGTTGGGCCAGTGAAGATATCCCAGCAATGCTAGCCGCATTGGCGTCTGTGAATCCGCTCAGTGCCGTTGAGGTAATCCCTCTAATGGCAAACGACGTAATTTGTCGCAGATCCCTAGTTTCCATGAACGGAAGCTGTGTCGACAGCAAGCCAGGTGCTTGTAACGAGGTCAGCAGAGAAACTTGGTCTGTTGTGAACGAAACTAGTTGTTGAGTTTCGAGGCCTCGAATCGCCGAACTGGTTAGGCCAGCAATTTGGATGGAGTCAAGCCTTGATACCTGGCTGGTCAATAGCCCGCTAACCTGGTAGCTATTCAACTCGGCGATGTCGCGTGATTCAAATCCTGCGAGCGCCCTTACCGTAATTGCTGCTATCTGGGCTGTCTCAAGACCCCTCACCGCATGGCTATTCAACGAAGCGATAGCGTTTGTGTTCAAGCGAGCAACTTGCAAAGTCGTTAAACCACCCACCTGTGTGCTTGTCAGCACATTCGGCGCAACGCTTGTCACCGGCGTGTTAAACAGAGCATTGAGCGCATTGGTAGCAAAGTCACGCCCCGCATCGTCAGTACCAGCTTGAATTGCTGCGATTTGCTCGGAAGTTAGTATTTTTAAATACTACTATATAAGCATAGTTAACATAACAATCTGTAGGGCTCGAAGGATTGCAAATTTTATAAGGCAGAGTGTAAGTC
>CAYYXC010000219.1:0-761 GCA_964475505.1 uncultured Chitinophaga sp. | reverse complement strand
AGTACCAGCTTGAATTGCTGCGATTTGCTCGGAAGTTAGATTCTGCACTTGCGTGCTTGATAGCGCCGCAATGTGAAGAGTCGTCAAGCTGGCAATCTGCGTAGTCAGCAACCCACCAACATCGTTACTTTCAATTGCCCTTATCTGCGCAGAGTCAAATCGTACGATTTGTACTGGCTGGAAGGCGCCGATTTGCGCGGAACTCAAGCTAGAGATTTGCGCAGCCACAAGTCCCGAAACATCGTTGGTGCCAATGGCAGCAATCAGTTGTGTCCCAAGGCTTCCGACGTATCTTGAGTCAAAGGCGCCAATCTGCGTCGCGTCAAAAGCTGCAATCTGCGAAGCCGTAAGGCCGCTCATCTGGTTACTGAGTATCGCGGCGACGTTCGCGCTCGATAACGCAGCACTGTCCCTCGTCTCGAGGGCTCCAATCTGGCTCGAGAAGCGCGCATTGACCTGAGTCGACAGCAGATTGTTCACCTGTGCGGTGACCAATGCCTGTATTTGGCTTGTGTCGAGCGCGCGCAAATCTACGGACTCAATCGCACGTACTTGCGAAGAATTCAATGCCGCAACCTGCGAGACTAGCAATGCGTTAACTTGCGAGCTCAAGAGCTCTTGAACATTGAGCGACACCAATCCGGAGAGCTGCGACGTTGTAATGGCCGCAATCTGCGCATCCAGTAAGTTATCGATCGATGAACTGTGGATGCTTGCAAGCTGTAGGGTACTCAGTGCCACAATTTGGCTTGTCAGCAATT
>CAYYXC010000218.1:0-1999 GCA_964475505.1 uncultured Chitinophaga sp. | reverse complement strand
CTACTTTGGAGGCGTTGATGATACCTACAATACCGGCCGGCAAACAACAAAATAGTGTTACCAAGATGGATTCTATCAACCAGTTCTTCGGGGGGGTCAGTGGTTGACCGGCGAAATTTCTGTTTTGGCTCTGTGTCTGGGAAGCCACTTGCGCTGGTTGTGGTATGACTAGCGATATCCCACATTTTACGCAGATAATGGCCTCCGGGTGCGTATCAGATCCGCAGGCAGGACAAAAATTATTGCCCTTGGTAGGAGGTAGGCCACAATTGATACAGGCAATGGCATCTGGGTTCATCGTGTTGCCGCAGTGCCGACAATATTGGCTAGACATAGAATAGGTTTTTTCAAAAATATAGAAAATCTTTATTACGCTGCGAAAATTAGTTGGTGTATGCGCTGGAAAGGTCGTTGTCGCTCAAAGACTGAACCGAGAGAGATCTGCCGTGCATTGCATACGGCCCTCCAAGCCAATTTGAATGCTCAGCACCTGGTTTCGATTTTCCCAGCCGGACCATTTTACGCGATTTAGCTTGCCGGTGCATTTTAAAGGACCGGTGTCCGCTTCGTTTAACTGCTGCTCGATCCATTTTCTTTTTTCTTCTAGTGTAGCGGCCAGGTCAAACTTAAATTTTTCTTCCAGCCAGCGGCGAATGGGGCGATCGAACCAGGTAGCCGCTTTCCCAAGCAGCTTATGCCTTGTTTTTAGGTCGAAATCGATTTCGCTCAAACCCAGCTTTCCATTAATTGAATCCCATGCCGGTTTGCCCGAGAGATATAATGTTCCCGCATACTTTCCGGAAATGTGCAGTTGGCAATTTATTCGCTGCGCACCTTCTGCGGATAGATGTAGTGAATCGATTTGTATGTTTTTCCGAACCGGTCCCTTTTCCGGTTTGATGCTATAGGGTAAAAAACTGCGGTTCAAAATTTGGCTCATGGAATCATATTGCAAGTCCAGCTCCATTTGAATGCGAAAATCATCCTTCATATTCGGTTTTTCCCAATCAACCGGTGGGGCTGTCATATAAGTTTGAGGAACGTTGTTGACCACTACAGGTCGGGCACGCAAACCGACCGAGAGGTCAATGCTATCCCCTTTTGCCTCTAACCGGTTCAATCGAAATCCAAGCGGACGGATCATAAGCCATCCATATGTGCCGAGTGATATAGGGCGATTCATGGTACTCCAGTTTTGAATCAACTGAGGCCTCAAATCGATCTTTCCATATTCTTTTTCTATTTCTTTTTTGGCTGTCACCATTTCTTCCCATAAACCATCCATCACGTCTTGGGTGATGTCTTGGTTCCAGATACAGACTTTACAGGGATCGATTGGTTTGGGTGCCTCGGGTTGGATGCTGAGTTGGATCTGATATCGGGGTAAAATGGTGAGCTTATTCAAAAAGCGGACCTCTACTTTTCGGGGGCCTTCAGAAAATCCACACCGACAAGACGGCGTCCAAGGACTCAATATCACTCCACGTACACAGACTCGGGAGGAGCCCTCCATTTGATAGTTGCCCGTAAAACTCAAATCGAGTGTTTGCCCAACTGCACGTAATCGCAAGGGGCTTCTCCAAAATTTGTAGCGGTAACGAAGGTCACATCCTTTCTGAACCCATCCATTCGGGTACCCCTCAGATGTAAATACGGTGTCGACCGAACGCTCGACCCACTGATATAATGGCTTCAAAGACATCCGAAGCGGAATGTTTATCTCCGATTCGGCCGAGACTAATGTCTGACCCCATGCGCCCAGTGCAGTGGCTTGAAAGGATAGTAGCCAAAGGGAGATTCTCAATAGCTTGCTCATGAAATCAGGTTGGCTTTTCCGGACGGAATTTGTCAATTTATGAAGTAGACTTGGTTTCCGTTGGTTTTAACGAAGTTAAGACTGATTTAGCAGCTTTATTGTAGTTTTAATTACACTTCCGGTTCATGGCTAAGGAGTGTGTGACTGGTGCTTTGAGTCATTTGGCTGTCCTTCCCAAAAGAA
>CAYYXC010000217.1:0-2027 GCA_964475505.1 uncultured Chitinophaga sp. | reverse complement strand
TCTTGCCACGCCGCTGGTCTGCCAGCACAATAAGCAAGCAGGCGCCTGGGAATCCGATGGAAAGAACAGTTTTCGTTTTGCAACGGCTGATGGATGGATCGAGGTAAAGGAACTGCAGTTAGCCGGAAAAAAACGAATGGATACTGCCTCTTGGCTTCGTGGCTATCGACTTCCCGCCTCCTGATCAGAATCTTTTTTAATGGGGAGTTTGCTTTAGTATTCTCAAGTGAGATGGGTAATAGTTATTGATCCTACTGCCTACGCTCTTCACCCATCCCATCGTTTGTCCCCGATACGTCACCAAATGCCAACCCCGGGACAACCCAGATCGTTCTACCAATCCACGCTGCAAATAACGAATGGATTCATCCCGATCTAACTCCAATGTTGGAATGTTTGCGCTGCGAAAACGACTCAGCGCCAACGCATGATCAGGAATCCAATCCTTATGAGACCAGGCGCCCAAACGAGTGCCGATACGTATAGGGTCACATACCGATCCCACCTGTTCAAGAAACTGAAGATGGTCTGCTGGAAATGCCCAAGTGAGATCACGCCATTCGATCAGTGCATGCGTATCGGCTTGAAACCAATCCGCCAAAACGGAGCTATTCGTCTTGGATACACGGGATATTGAAAAAGTTCCTCGTTTGTGATATTCGGTTACTGACGAGCATTTACGCAATGCTGCGATGAAAAATCCCTCCCCTCCTAAACGATGTGGCCAACACTTGTATCCACCACCGGCGGGTGTAACGCCCCATTTCTCGAGCGCATCAACTGATACCGGCTCTGCAGAAAACTCGCTCAATATCCAAGAGATTATATCCTCATCCTCTTGAGCAGAGAATGAACAGGTGCTGTATAGGAGGATTCCTCCCTCGCGCAGTGCAGACCAAATATCTCTTATAATTCTTTTTTGCCTGCCGGCACAATGATCGACTGCCGACACACTCCAATGATCCATCGCATCGGGATCTTTTCGAAACAACCCACTTCCACTACAAGGTGCATCCACGACGATCAGATCAAAAACACCGTTGAGCGTACCCAACACAGCAGGATCCGCCTGTGTTATAATAACGTTGGCGCAACCCCATTTTTCGACATTGTCTGAAAGGACTCCGGTTCGACTGCGAATAACTTCATTCGATACCAGTATGCTTTGATCATTGATCAATGAAAGCAAATGGGTCGATTTTCCTCCAGGAGCCGCACAGAGATCCAACACACGCAATGGCTTATCCAGGTCTACCAACTGGCGAACAAATGGTTCGATCAACTGACTGCTCGCCTCTTGCACATAATATGCGCCGGCATGAAAAAGTGGATCGAAAGTAAAGGAGGGCCTTTGAGGAAGATAAAATCCATGCTGCGACCAAGGTATGGGAACCAAATCAAATGGCAAATCAACCGACTTGAATGGGTTTAGACGTATGGAAGTGGGGGGCGCTTGCTCATGAGCAAGCGTAAATTCATCACCCGAAAAACCGGGCAGCCCATCCAGATGATCCAGAAATTTATCAGGAAAAACCACGCGGCTCAAAGGGATTTGATCTCTGCTACCAAATCTTGCAGGACTTTCTTCGCATCGCCAAAAAGCATGGAGGTTTTTGGACGGAAGAAAAGTTCGTTCTCTATCCCAGCGTAACCGGGCTTCATGCTACGCTTGTTTACGATCACATGCTTGGCGAGTTCTACATCGAGGATGGGCATACCATAGATGGGAGAAGATGGATCTGTTTTAGCAGCGGGATTTACCACATCATTTGCACCCAATACAAGCACCACATCAGTAGCCCCAAATTCATCATTGGCTTGCTCCATCTCTTTCAACTTCTCATAAGGCACGTCGGCCTCGGCCAACAACACGTTCATGTGACCGGGCATCCTTCCTGCTACCGGATGGATCGCATAATTCACTTCCACCCCTTTGCTCTCCAGCAGTTTTTCCAACTCGTGACAAGTGTGCTGGGCTTGCGCAACAGCCAATCCATATCCAGGTACGATGTACACTTTACTGGCGT
>CAYYXC010000216.1:0-2055 GCA_964475505.1 uncultured Chitinophaga sp. | reverse complement strand
TGCCTTTTTTGTTTCTTTGGATCAAAGAGATTTATGAAGCAATTCTTCTTTTTGATTGCCCTGATCATTTTCTGCTCAGGCAGTGGCATCGCGCAAGTAAGTGCGCACAAAACAATTTTTGAAATCACCGGTGGCAAACAGACGCCGACTTATCCGCGCATCATAGATTGGTGGCGAAAATTAGATGCGCAGTCCACACAAGTTCGAATGGAAACACGTGGTGAGACGGATGCAGGATATCCCTTGCATGTGGTGGTTGTATCAACTGATGGAAAAACAGATTGGGCCAGCATCAAGAAAAACGAAAAGCGCATCATACTGATCAACAATGGCATTCACCCGGGGGAACCAGACGGTGTTGATGCCAGTATGTTGCTGGCACGCGACATCGTTACACGCAAAATAGACCTGCCCTCGAATGTGGTATTGGCGATCATACCCATTTACAATATTGGAGGTGCGCTGAATAGGAGTGAATATTACCGAGTGGATCAAAATGGTCCGGAGGCCTTTGGTTCGAGGGGGAATTCGCAAAATCTTGACCTGAACAGGGACTTCATCAAATGCGATAGTAAAGAGGCGTTGTCTTTTGTAAAACTTTTTCGTGAGATCGACCCGGATGTATTCATTGATAACCATGTGAGCAACGGGGCGGATTATCAGCATGTAATGACACTGTTGACCACGCAGCCAGATAAGTTAGGAGGCATCATGGGTGAGTATTTGCGCAACAAATTTGAACCGGCGATCTATGAGCGAATGAAGCAAAAGGGATATGATTTGATTCCATATGTGAACAGTTGGGGCGACAAACCGGAAGGAGGCTGGCCGTTGTACTGGGATGGTCCCCGTTACAGCAGCGGATATGCAGCGCTTTGGCAATGCTTCTCTTTTGTACCGGAGACCCATATGCTGAAGCCTTATACGGAGCGGGTCATGGCTACCCTTGCCTTGATGCAGAGTTTTATTTCCTTTACTACTCAATTCGCAGACGAGGTCAATTCCGTGCGCAATCAGATGCGGGCTGGGGTCAGTCAAATGAGGGATTTACCGGTAGGATGGTCGGTTGACAAGTCGCGCGCGGACTCATTTTTATTCAAGGGATATGAGGCTGGTTATAAACCCAGCGGTGTTTCGGGGATGGATAGACTTTATTACGATCGTAGTCGGCCCTACGAGCGCATGGTCCCAATACAAACACGTTACCGATCGGCCCGCAGTATTATCAAACCTGCTTATTACGTGATTCCCCAGGGCTGGCACCGGGTTATAGAGCGGTTATTGGCGAATCGGGTAGAGATGAGAAGGATTGGTCGGGATACGATGATGAATTGCGAAGCATATCGGATCGTGGATTATAAATCATCGGCGCGTCCTTACGAAGGGCATCATCCGAACACCGAAGTGAAAGTAGAAGCTTATAAAATCAGCATGTCGTTTCGTAAAGGAGATTGGTTGATTCCGACGGGGCAAAGCGCCGATCGGTTTTTGATGGAGGTATTGGAGCCGGAAGCGGAAGATTCGTATTTCACTTGGAATTTCTTTGACCCGATTTTGGGTCAGAAAGAGGGATACTCAGCTTATGCATTTGAGGACATTGCTGCTGACTATTTACGGTCGGATACTTCTTTGCAGCGAAAATTAATGGATAAAAAAGCCCAGGATCAGGCATTTGCACAGAGTGGCAGGGCGCAATTGGATTTTATTTATCGCAACTCTCCTTGGGCGGAACCGGGGTATATGCGGTATCCGGTGTTTAGAATTGTCCGGTGACTGATGTCCGCTGACCGGTGACCAATGTCCGATGACCGATGTCCGGTGTCCGGTGTCGAACGACCAATGTTTGACAAAGCCTATTGATTATTGGACGCTGGACATTCGACACTGGACATTCGACTCCGCGCAGCGGACGGCGGACTGCTGTCATCGGACTTCGGTCATCCGACACCCGACATTGGACTATCCGCGCAGCAGCCAAAAAAAAGGCCCGATCGAAAACTCGACCGGGCCTTTAATGATTATGGCAGCTACCTACTCTCCCGCATTGTGGTGCAG
>CAYYXC010000215.1:729-2064 GCA_964475505.1 uncultured Chitinophaga sp. | reverse complement strand
GCTCTAATGTTCCCTCAGCTTCCACGCCTGCCTTTTGGGGTTCCAGCATCCTAGCGCCCAATGCGGCCATCTGCATTTCTTTAGATTCCAGGTTGCGTTTTAATGCTTCAAAGTTTCCCTTGACTTCCAATATCTCCGCCCTGGTATCAGGCGATGGGAAGCTATTAGCCATAGATGAGCCAATATAAATTACTTTGTCATTGTCCCTATTGCCATAAATAAATAGCGAAGGTAGGCCAGAAAAGAAACACCCACGTTCATATGCTGATGACATAACATAATGGTGCATGTTTACATTCACAAGATCAATAAGCGGTGGTATCTCAACATCATAATCGAGCGAGTCCACGCCTATCACGGTGAACGGTATATAATCAAAGCGCTTTCCATTCAGCGTGGGCGCTATTTCCTCAATTAGCTTTTCTTTCCCGTTCTTTACTTCGTAAATCTGCTGGATATACAACCCGCCATCATCCAAAGCTAAAACCCTATGAGTTTCTACCCCGTTAATCTTGCTCTCTAGTAGCCTGACCATTGATTTGTCATTTTTCCAATCGATGATCGACTCGGCTACATATATTTTTATGATTGGCTTATCAGAAAAATCATTGATAACGCCAACGCGGCCAACTGTAAGAGCTTCAAGCGCTATCATTTTCGCAAGTTCTAAATGCGTTAATCCGTCCAAATCTGTCAACTCATCGTCATAATCGGATAGCACAGGATCTTTTCTAAACATTAACCCGCGCAATCCTATAATCGTTCGCCATGTTGCATTGACAAATGGAGTCATTGCTACGCGCTTGGTATATTCTTCAGGTGTTTCAAGAGCCAGCGACGGAAGCCACTTAACCCCACCTTGATGTACCTCATCTTCACCTGCTGCCGCCGCCCGGCATCGCTCCCAGCGATCGCGCATGCGTATGTAATCTATATGTGTATTTTTCAAAGTATACCGCCCATTTTAATGGTTGACATTTTACGATTAATCGGGAACATTCTATAAATATAATAGCCTAGCGAGTCAGTCCAGTCATCAATAGACGGATGATCATCGAATTTCTCAGGAATTCCCTTGTCATTGTAACCCTGAGATTCCAGCGCCTTTGTTAAGTTTGGACATGCTAACGTATTAATAAATAATCTGTGGTGAGCAAACATACCATTTACTGTATTAATACGGTCGCGTATAAATGGATTTGAATTTGGCGCGTCCACCTGAAATCCAGCTTGTGAGATTATGTCGATGTCACTTGCTGACGCGTTGGTACTTTGTGCTTTCCCCGATGCGTCAGGATAAACAATAACTCTTCTACCAGAAAAACGGTCAAAAAG
>CAYYXC010000215.1:0-719 GCA_964475505.1 uncultured Chitinophaga sp. | reverse complement strand
ACGAGTATCATGACTAGTAAACTCCCCAACAATATGACAGACGCTGCTTCCATCAATATTCTCCACAACGCCGACCGTTGAACAACACCCGCCCACGTTAAAATCGATTGATACATGTATGACATCATCGCCATCCCTAAGCTCCCTATCTGTATGATGTTCTGATCTATTAAATAAATGATAAACTTTATTACGAGATAACGAGACAAACTCACCAGCTATGTACAGCTCAGCCAGCACTGGATCATAATTCGCCCGTATGCTGTCTACATAGTCACTAGGCACATAAGGATTGCTATCTGTTCTGGCTTTAATTACTTCGTAGTCGTTAGACTTTGGATTACCCCATAAGCTGTAAACAAATCCACTTGTCCCTTGATCCGGTGTTGTAACCAAACCTATTGTATTTTCTTCTGCAACCTGCTCTCGATTACGCTCTACCACCTTGCGCCATACATAGCGGGCTTTTTCAAACGGCAAAGTGTCCAGCTCGTCGACTATTGAATGACTAACCTCATAAGCTACTATGCGTTCGGGCCTGTCGTACGATCTGAATATTATTTGATTGCCAGATTGAGGCATTGTAATAGTGTAACGTGCCTTATTTACTGAATAATTAAGGCCCATGTCCATCAGCAATGACTCCACGCCCGGCATCGCGCGCAATTGTAATAAATCATATGCTGGCATGTAGTAAGCGCCAGTTGCGCGCGGGCTTT
>CAYYXC010000214.1:262-2070 GCA_964475505.1 uncultured Chitinophaga sp. | reverse complement strand
GACGACTGCGGCTACTGAGTGCGTGTTGAATTCCCATCATGATTAGCGTCATGAGCAGCCCTGATAAAATAATCTTAATGGAGTAACTGACACGAAGCGCTAATAAGGATGTGACGATTATTCCGAATACACTTAAGGCAATCGGCAGTATAAAAGCGAGTGAATTCTTTTGTGGGAAACGCTCAAATCGACGCAATGCAAACGCTGATATAAAAAAAGCTAAGGCATCTGCAACCATCGAATTTGAGGTGGTGTCGAGCCAAGATGTCAACGACCAATAGTTCAGACCAAGCGCAAAGATTGGCGGGACAAATACAATGAGCAAAAGCACAATAATGAGGTACAGGGAAAAAAGAAAAGAACTGGTTTTATGAAGACTGGCCGGCACAGGCATTTATTGTAAAGGAAAAGTCCTGTTAAACGGCATTAGCGCGCCCTACTTCTTGATACCCGAGCCGATCACTGCCAACATCAGGCAGGCGGCAAGGAACAGGAACCTATCGCGCAGCCTGCGACGGCAACCCCAAAAGTGAGTGGCCAAACTCAGGTAGCCAAAGCGCGTCCCGGATAACCAACCCTTAACCTGCGGATCCTTGAGCAGACCCAGGGCATCCGCAATCAGCGCCGACTGGCCGAGACCCCAGCCATTCAATACCTTCCTTGCACGGTAGACAAAGGCGCCGATGCCGGCGTTAGCACCGACCTGGTTCTGTGGGTGCTGGCGGTATAGCATCCCAGGATAGCTATCGATCACCCAGCGGTAACCCCTCGCCCTCGCGAACGCGTAGGTGAACCAGTCGTGCATGGCGATCTTCTGTACCTTCTTTGAATTCTTGAGGATAAAGGCCTGGAGCTCACACGCCAACTTATTAGAAATAACATATGTGCAGCCCGGCCCCGCAGCCTCAAACAGGAAGTCCCAACGAACCTGCGGTTGGGACTTATTAATAAGCAACTGACGACCATCGGGCCAGAATGCGGTCACGTTGCTTGAGTATGCATCGGCACCGGATCGGATCAGCTCCTCACTGGCCCTGGAGAGCTTATTTGGAAACCAAATATCGTCCTGGTCGGCAAAGGCGACGAAGTCGAAGCCCGAGAAATCGACCTCCTTGATCAGTCGGTAGAAGTTGGGGCCGGCGCCACCGAATCTTTTACCGTGCGGCAGGATCGAGATCCTGTCATCACCCAAAGATAGCTGGTCAATGAACTGCTCGGTTCCGTCATCCGAACGGTCGACGCTCACAAACAAGGTAACATCGACCAAATCCTGGCCGAGGATCGAGTTCACCTGGTGGCCGATCCAAGCCTTGCCATTGAATGCAGCAAGAAGAACTGCAACTTTTTGATTTTCCAATTTCAATTTATGGATCAAGATCAGTTTTAGGGATAGGTGTGCACACCCAAGAGTCTAAATTCAATCGACCTGCCACACCGATCAAGCCATGAACTATGCCCATGAACATACATTTAAATCTTTGCTTACGATCAGGAGTGAAAACTAAAAAATAAACCATAAATTGAATGAGCCTGTACATCAACAAAAACCTCCACACCGTGTGACCTTTGATATCACGAATGGTAAAAATTGAGTTGCGGAACATATAGTAATCTCGTAGCGGACTATGATAAGGAATATTTCTGAAATAAAAGAGCCAGAACCTTTTTACTGAATCACCGATCGAGTGATAAAGTTCTGCGTCATGGACGCCAATTAACAAGTATTTTTTAAGTCTAGCCCTAAAACACCACTCTGTATCAACATGGTCGATGAAATAATCACTTCGCTTACCACCAACATCTTTGAA
>CAYYXC010000214.1:0-252 GCA_964475505.1 uncultured Chitinophaga sp. | reverse complement strand
CCTTGTTACAAGGAAATATGATTTGATCCCCGTACGTGAATCCACACATATAGGCGCAACAGCAGCTACCTTCTCCCCGCTAGCCTTTAGCTCAGAAAATCTCGAGAGTAACTTGTCAACCATACCAGCACTTGGCAAACTATCTTGATCAAGCAACAAAATATATTCAGCCCCAGCCTTTATAGCAGCTTGAATACCGATGTTCTGGGCATAAGCAATCCCCATATTCTCACCAAGACTAATAACCTCCAG
>CAYYXC010000213.1:0-2082 GCA_964475505.1 uncultured Chitinophaga sp. | reverse complement strand
ACAATGCCACTGAAATGGCAAACACCCGGTATAACGGATTCTCAACATTGAAAACGACCAAAATGAAAATAGGAAAAGCAATGCTGGCCAAAATCGAACTTAGCGAAACGAAACGCGTCAGGTAAAGGACCAACAGGAAAATTCCGACGCAGGAAACAGCTGTCCAGGGAGATATGCCCAGGATCATACCAAAAAGCGTAGCCACGCCTTTTCCTCCTCTGAATTCAGCCCAAATCGGGAATATATGCCCCAATACAGAAGCCAGTCCCAAACAAATCTGCAGGTTATCCATGCGCCATTCGGCATCAAGGTATTCAGGAAGCAACCAAGCAAGTTGAACGGCTACCATCCCTTTCAACATATCCAGCACTAGTACAGTAGTGCCCCATTTGGACCCCAATACTCGATAAGAATTGGTTGCGCCGGCATTTCCACTTCCATACTCCCTAATATCAAAGCCAAAGAAACGTTTGCTCACCCACACCGAGGTAGGGATGCTTCCAATTAAATAGGCCAACGTAATTAATAACAGCTCGTTCATCTACTAAATGCAACGTAAAACTAACCAAAATCAGTTTTAGTAACAAAAAATTAATAAGACCTATACTACTGATTATGAACTACTTGAATACAAACCCATCCCCTTTCTGATTGATGATGAATCATACAAAGTTGCTCCGCTTGAAGAGCGTTTCCTATCACCTGCATGTCTTCTTCCAAGATGCCACTCATCAGTAATGTGCCGTCGGATGCAAGGGTTTGTTGCAACTTGCCCATGTGCTCCAACAAAATGTTTCGATTGATATTGGCCAATATGATGTCGAATGGCCCCTCCACAGTGATGTGATCGGCACAGATGAATTCAATATCGGGCGTGTTGTTTGCTGCTGCGTTTTCCATTGCATTTTCAATACTCCAATCCTCAATATCGATGCCAACCACCTCCTTCGCTCCCATTTTTCTCGCCAAAATGGCCAGCAAACCGGTGCCCGTTCCGAAGTCTAGCACGCGATCGTTAGGTTTGATCAACCCACGCATCAATTGAACCATCAAGCGGGTGGTAGCATGATGTCCGGTACCAAAACTCATCTTGGGTGTGACGATCAACTCGTGTGCAACCCCTGCAATGGGAGCATGAAAATGAGCACGAATGCCAACAAAATCATCCACCTGAACCGGATCAAAATTGGATTCCCAAACCCAATTCCAATTTGTTTTCTCCATACGCTCCTGCGAAAAGGGAATCGACTTTTCTTTCAGGTAACTCGTAACGGTATCTACATCCCAATTCAAATCCAACGCGTAGGCCGTCAAGCGATCGGGCAATTCTTCGAATCCGTCAAATCCGTGAGCGGATAAAAAAGCCACCAACTCATCGGACTGAGCGGGTGATTGAATGGGAAAGGTCAGCGCAACATACTGTTCCATCCTGAACAAATTAAAAGACCCTGGCAGGCAGGGTCTTGATTGATTAGTTAGCGGATTGCTCATCTACCGAGTGAGGCGGACGAGGCGTCGACTCGGGTTTGGGGAGCAATACTTTACGAGAGAGTTTGAATTTGCCGGACTTGGGATCGGTGCCGATGAGTTTAACTTTCATGTGGTCACCCTCCTTCACAATTCCATCAAGTGTTTCCAATCGTTTCCAGCTGATCTCAGAGATATGAACCAATCCCTGTTTGCCGGGCAAAAACTCGACAAAGGCGCCGAATGGCATGATCGACTTAACGGTTGAATCATACACGTCACCTACTTACGGAACGGCTACAATGCCCTTGATCCAAGACACGGCTTTCTCAACACCTTCTTTGTTCACACTAAAGATGCTGACCTCACCGCGGTTATTGATCTCTTCCAACGTAATAGTGGTTCCTGTTTCGCGCTGGATCTCTTGGATCACCTTACCACCTGGTCCGATCACGGCACCAATGAACTCCTTATCGATGAAGAGTTTCACCATGCGAGGCGCATGCGGTTTCACTTCGGAACGAGATTCCGGAATGGCTTTGTACATGTGATCGAGGATGTGCAAACGGGCACGACGCGCTTGGTCGAGGGCCTGCTGCATCACTTCCATTTTCA
>CAYYXC010000212.1:0-2082 GCA_964475505.1 uncultured Chitinophaga sp. | reverse complement strand
ATACGCTTCCGAGTGCTGATGGTTCTAACGGTCAGGCACTAACAACAAACGGATCGGGAACGCTTACGTGGACTTCGTTGTCTGCGACTCCTGGTGGATCTAATACTCAGATTCAGTTCAATAGCTCAGGGTCTTTTGGCGGCTCATCGAACCTAACCTGGGACGGCGTAAACGTCCAGCTAGGCGCAACTGGAGCGATGAGGTTTGCTGACACCGACTCAAGCAACTACATTGGTCTTAAGGCTCCAGGAACGGTTGCAGCTAACGTCACATTTACATTACCTAATGCTGATGGAACGTCGGGCCAGTTCCTTAAGACCGATGGGTCTGGTGCATTGTCTTGGGCTACGCCAGCAGGTGGCGGTGATGTAACCGGCCCTGCCACTTCGTATAACTCGTCTATTGCGGTATATAACGGAACATCCGGTACATCAATCACAAATTCTATTACAAGTAGTTATGCCTACTATGCGCTTACTTCGTATGGTGTTAGTGGTTACGACGCTTATCTTGCTAATGACGGTAGGATTGTTGCTGGCTACTCAATCAATGTTAAGCAAGCCAATGGTTCTGGCGGGGGTCTAAAGCTAGATTACTTTGATGGCTCGTCTCACTCCGTAACTTTGCAGGCTCCATCTTCCGGTGGCAATAGTGTTTTTGTTCTTCCGGCGGGAACCGGAACTAACGGCCAGGCGTTAGTAACAAACGGCTCAGGTGTTTTATCTTGGTCAACAATCACTGGGACAGGAACCGTTACATCAGTAGCCGTTTCTGGTGGCACTACGGGGCTGACAACATCGGGTGGGCCAATTACCAGTTCAGGAACCATTACGCTTGCTGGTACATTAGCAGTTGCTAACGGTGGTACTGGTCAAACTAGCTACACAAACGGTCAGTTGTTGATTGGTAATTCAACAGGCAATACGCTTACAAAAGCAACGCTTACTGCGGGTTCTGGCATTTCCATCACAAACGGAACGGGGTCTATAACCATTGCCGCGACGGGCGGCGGTGGCGGGCCAAACACAGGGTCAAATATTTTCTTAGATAGTTTATTTGGAGGTCTATAACTATGGCTGTCACAGCTACACCTATCTTTGTTCAGACGCCAAATGTAGGTGCGCTGAACGCCATACTCAGTACAGCCATGACAAATACCAAGGCATTTGATGGCACTGAAACAGCAGGAACCGCTTTGGTACTAGCTTTTACCGCCGGTGCTGATGGATCGCGCATTGACCAAATCATGTGCCGTTTATCTTCAACAAATGGTGCTACAGCCTCAGGAACTTCTAGTGCAACTGTCGTTAGGTTTTGGATCAACAATGGGTCAGCCAATACTACGGCAGGTAACAATATATTTCTTGGTGAGGTAGCAATTCCGGCTACTGCTGTAACTGCTTTGGGGACATCCGCTCTTACGACTTATCCGTTAATCCTTCCTACGGGTGGTCTTAACATCCCTGCAAGTTATCGCATTTACGCAGGGACGACGGTTGCTGCTGGCGGGACAAATATAGCTATTGCCGTTTCTGTCTTTGGCGGTAATTACTAATGAATCCTTTACAGTCTGGCGCGTTCAATCTCAATGTGGCGGGCTTTAGGGATGTGCCACCTGGAGGTGTGCAGTCTGCCGCTTACACCCTTTCCAATCTTGATGTTGGAAGAATTATCACGACTACCGCAAACGTAACAATCCCAGCCAGTGGTTTTATGGCTGGCAATGCTATTGTGATTTACAACAATTCCTCTTCGCAAATTAGTTTGGTGACGACCGGAACTATTGCCGTACAAACGGCTTACATATCTGGGCAAGATGTCAACCGTGGGGCTGGCGCGTCCGGAGGAGGGGCTAATATCAACTTGATAGCACGAGGTCTTGCTACGATTATTTTTACAGGCCCAAATAGTTGTGTTGTTAGCGGGAATGTAACATGAGTGTTATTCAGGTTCTTGCGGGCATAAGCAAGCCAGCCGACCCTTACTACGAATACACCACGCTATTGCTTCCTGGCAACGGCACAAATGGCGCACAGAACAATACGTTCTTAGACGGTTCTACCAATAACTTCACCATCACCC
>CAYYXC010000211.1:0-2101 GCA_964475505.1 uncultured Chitinophaga sp. | reverse complement strand
GTTTTTGGAGCTCTTAGCAATAAAAGGATTGCTGCGATGCAGGACGCCAAAACAATCGACAGCCTGAAGCATATGTTTATTACGAGCTTCACCGAATTTTCCGCGGATACTCCCGGATTTAACGCGGGCGGTGATCGACTACAAATAGGGGTGGGAACAGGTGAACCTGCCATTGAAGGTTATCAATTTGCCGCGGTTTTGGGATTTTCTGGGGAAGCAGTAAAAGGATCTTTGATCGTTTCAAGTGAAAAGACCTTGCTTCAGACGTCGCATCCAAATTTGGCGATGGGAATGCCAGTAGATGAGCCGGATTTGAGCGACTGGATAGGCGAAATGGCCAACCAAATATTAGGTCGATTTAAAAACAAATGTAGTGCAGCTGGTGTTGTGTTTTCCATGAGCACGCCGACGGCACTTACGGGTTCACAATTGTCGGTGAATACATCTAAAGACGGTCTCCTTTTTCATGTTCGTAGTACGTTGCCACAAGGTAAGTTGCTGCTTTTGCTAAGTATGACTTGCTTTGGTACTTTTAAACTTTTGGATTCCATGTCCGCTGCAACTGCGGCCGAGGGTGGCTCGATATTGTTCTGATCTCCTAGGGTGACTTTGGCGGTGCGGCTTGTGCTGAGACGCTAGGATCTGACTTCAAGTTTTTTGTTCGAAGAATCTTCGATTGTTTTGAGCTGTTCACGCCTAGGTAGCTCAAGCGCGTAAGCTGTAAGTCTTTGCGCGCCAAAAACGCCTGAACCGCAGATTCTTTTGCAAATTCATCCATGAGGTATATCCAGTTCTGGAAGTTATCAGTGTCAGGATCAGCGCCAGAACGCTGCAGGGTGTCTTGAGAGAAATTTTTTGCGTCTAGCTTTTTGATGTCCCAACCCAGGCCTTCCGGAGGGTTGAGCTGCTGATCGGGGGTGGTGAGCGTGAAGACTTTTAAATCAAATGAGCGATAGTCGTGGGTAAATCGTACCGGAAATGACACATTGCCTGCTGGGTAACGGATCCAAAGCGGTTTGAGATCGATCATTGATCCTGTCGGTTTTAAGCGTATAGCTAGAAAAAAGGCTCCCTTTCTTAGGTACGGTTGTTGGATGGCGTCGGGGCTTGCGTTGAACCCTTGTTTGCTCAACCAATCGTTTAATTCTTTGCCACTATCTTCACGTAAAATTTCCAACGGAATGATTTCATAATTTCCAACGTTAGTGGCCTCATGAACCGCAATTCCTGCTGAACGCGGTTGGCCTCGACTTTTGACGCCCTGGCCATCGGTACCCTTACCCATTCCAATACTAGCTCGCAGAAAATGGGCATGCATTCTTGGGAAAATGTCCCAAACGAGAACTTTATAACCGGCAGGTTTTGCTGGTACCGGCAAAACCCAAGCAAGTGACGAAGGAAGTTTTCCTGAAAATCCGGTTTTGATGATGACATTGGCCATTGCACCGTCGTGGAAGATCAGCGCTTCGCGGTCGGTTTCTTTGAAGCTATGACGATCGTATTTTGCGTCAAAATAAATACAAGCCATCAGGTTTGATGATGAGGCGACTGCAGACGTAATGATGACCGCAGCAATTGCAATTCTCCAAAGCTTCATCCGTAACTCCGCTAAAAGAACATTGCTTTAGTTGTATGCGAGTGATCATACTATGATGAAGTATGAAAAGGGAGACTGATGAAGGTTTTTATTTCAGCAGACATGGAAGGCTTAGTCGGTGTAACGAGTTGGGATGATGTGGATCACAACCATGCGGCTTACCAAGCGGCACGTCAGGAAATGCATAGGGAAGTGACAGCGGCGATTCACGGTGCATTTGACGCTGGTGCCACAGAAGTCTGGGTAAAAGATGCTCATGATACTGGGCGGAATCTCGATCCGCATCTTTTGCCATCAGGAACGCGCCTCATTAGGGGATGGGCGGGGCATCCCCTTAGCATGGTTCAAGAACTCGACGAGAGTTTTGCCGCAGTTGTGATGATTGGGTATCATGCGCGCGCAGGGTCAGATGGCAATCCACTTGCACACACGATGTCGAGTCAAAAATTCTCGGAAATCCGCCTTAACGATATCCCGGCATCCGAGTTTTATATTCATGCACTT
>CAYYXC010000210.1:0-2139 GCA_964475505.1 uncultured Chitinophaga sp. | reverse complement strand
TTGACTAAGGATGCGGCCTGCATGGCTAAGCTTGCGAATTTGGCCGGAGGATTGGTTTGCGAGCAAGTGGGTACCTCCTCTATATCTCCCGCTCAGTTGCAGGCAGCTGCAGCTGAATTAGGTTGGCTTTCATAAAGACCCTTCGCTAATTCTGATTCCTGTAAATTCGAGGACAATAATGCGATCTGATTTCGAAGTGGATCATTCAGAGGACATACAAAAAGTAGCCGTTGTGGTAGCGGGAGGAGTGGGACTTCGCATGGGCGCTGCCAAACCCAAGCAATTTTTAGACTTGGCCGGGCGTCCCATTTTGGTTCGCACGGTAGAAACTTTTTTACAGAGTTATCCTGATATGCAAGTGGTGGTGGTTCTTCCTGCTGATCATATAGAGGAAGGTAAAAATATTCTTTCTGTACTGGCTGAGAAAGATCGTATTCAGTACGTAACTGGAGGGGAGACCCGTTTCCATTCCGTTCAAAACGGTCTGCAAGTCATAAAAAAACCCGCCATCATTTTTGTGCACGACGCGGTTCGATGTTTAATCACCCTCGATTTGATCCATCGCTGTTACGAGGGGGCTCTCACAAAAGGATCCGCTATTCCGGCTATTGCGGCAACCGACAGCATCCGCCTGGTGGAAGAGGAGAGGAGTCGTTCCATCCCCAGAAATAACGTCCGATTGGTTCAAACACCGCAAACGTTTCTAAGTGAGATCTTGATTCCTGCTTATCAAACCGCTTATCGCAACGAATTTACTGATGAGGCGAGTGTAGTAGAGTTTTTTGGAGAAACGGTGCACTTGGTGGATGGAGAAATTCAAAATATTAAGATCACCGGACCATTAGACATTCTTATCGCCGCCGAATACCTTCGATCCAACTAAGCATCGATTTCACCCCGCACATCCAGGCAGGCAATCTATTTTCTTGTATCCATCCAAAGGGTTCTTTGCGGGACCCAAATCCCTCATAGAAAAATGCAAGTGATGGGATGTTAGACCCCTCAAAATCCAGGATCCATTGCTTTCCCGCATGATCTCGAATGAATGCATCGATCAATGCATGTGAGGCTCCCAGGGTTTTTCCATTGGGGTGATTACCGACCAAGATGTAATAGGCTTTGGATTTGTAAATGAGGAATACTGCTGATGCCAATAGCAGACCACCTGATTTTATGCCGTATGTAATGGCTCGTCCTTCTTGCATCCATCGCTTGAATAACTCCAGCAGCGGTTGTTTGAATAAATTGGTAAAATGTCCACTGGGCATTAAATATGTTTCAGCCAAAATATAAACCTCTTCTGGGGGGAGATTTCTTTCTATTGAACAACCTGCCTTTTCCGCTCGCTGTAAATTTCGGATGTGGTTCGATCTGTAATTTGATCGGAGGGTTGCGTAGTCGCTACTTAAGTCTAATACAAAATTGCTGCGTTCGCTCGCCTCAAATGATCCTCTTGACAAGTAAGTTTTCTTGTTGATTCTAAGATCGATCCATCGGATGTCCGTAGGAATGGCCCGGAGAAATGTTTCAACCACTTGTATATCTATAGAGGGACCAAATACGCCTAGCTGGGGCACCAAAAAAGGCTGATACAAATACCGAATACCATATTTGCTTCTTACCGGCAGGGGCATTACCCATTCATAATTATCCAGTATGAGGGCCTCCCAGGTTGGACAAAGTGTATCCAGGTATTCGGAAACGACATAGGGGCTCCCATTGCATGCAGCATCAATGGCATTATTCCAGCGTTGCCTGTCAATTTGCTTATTAGAAAGATGCTGTATCGTGTGCGTGCTTAACATTTATTATTCGCCCGTTTGCAACTACCGGTCAAAGAAAAATTATTAAATAGACGATCCGCCGTTTATAGTAATTGATCTACGAATTTACTTGCCTTTGCCTTTACAGATGATGCGCAGTGTATGAAGTAGAATTTTCAGGTCTAACAAAAGGGAAAGATTTTCGAGGTAGATCAAATCGTATCGGCTTCTTTCGATCATTTCTTGAACATTCTCGGCGTATCCAAATTGAACCATACCCCAGCTGGTGAGTCCGGGTTTTACCTGCAGAAGAAAACGATAATAGGGATGGATGCGTGTGATCTGATCGATGTAAAATTTTCGCTCAGGTCTTGGT
>CAYYXC010000209.1:0-2149 GCA_964475505.1 uncultured Chitinophaga sp. | reverse complement strand
CGACCATAGGTGTCAGCCTGCACGCTGTACGATTCCTCGCCGAAAGACGCATGCTTCAGCTTTCCGGTCGCGCCGATCTTCTCGAAGTTTCCATCGGTCGTCAGTCGATAGGCCGTCGAAGACTTGAAGTCCTGCACAGATCGCACGTAGGCGATTTGCTTCCAGGCGTCCTCGACCGAACTGTATCCGTCGAGGAGCGACTTATTCGCCGCATTGGACAGGATGCCGGGGATGGAGCCGGTCGAGAACGCAGCACGCAGGACCTGACGCAAGTTTCCGCTGTTGACCGTATGGTAGTTTTCGCCGCGAGACGCGGCCGCCATCAACAGCAACTCCTGCAGGCCGACGCCCGACGGATACTGACGGTGCGCCGTGTCCAGTTCCTGCGGCGTGAAGTCCTTTTCGGAATACTGGATGCCGGCGTTCCGATACAGGGCCGCGGTCAGGACTCGGGCACTGTTATCGACGTTCCGGACGATCGCCGCCGGAGCCCGATTCGCCTGGGCATGCAGGACCGACAATTCGACATCGCTCGCCGAGGCTCCGGACTTGATCGCCTCGATCCGCAGTTTCGCCATCGCTTCGTCACCGGTGTCAGCCGACGCCGTGAGTCGTCGGATCTGCAGGACTCGGGCTTCCTCGGCCGCCCAACCTTGCCGAGCCGAAGCGGTCATCAGGTTCTGCGTGCTGAGTTGCATCGCAGTCGTTCCGGCCGCTCCCGCCTGAGCAGGCTTGTTCGGGTCGGTCGCACATCCCGGCGCAGCCGCGGCAGCAGCCGGAGCCGCCTGCTGTTGAGCAGTCGCAGCGGCAGCGTCAACCGGAGCGGTTGCCGCCTGATACGCCAGCATCAGCGCCGCTTTCTGCGCATCGCTCAGCGTCGCCACGTCGAACCCTTGCTCCGCGCACCATTGTTCAAAACCCATCTTAGACACTCCATTCTTTTTGGCCGCGGATGCGGCGAGTGATGCGGATGCGGACGGATCCGCCCCCACCGGGACAAACGAGATTTCGCGCAGAGTGAACCCCCGCGCGACGATGATTGGGCCCACGAAATCGCGGCCGTTCACGTTGACAGTTGCTCCGGCTGCGACACGCTCCGGACGCTGGACCATTCCGCCGATCGAGACCGGCCACCGAAACCCTTTCGCGGCGAGCGTGACGACGTTCTGTGTCGCTTCGTTCTCGCCGAGGATCGGACCCACGGAATCGATTCCACCGGGGCCGACGGTCACCTCGGCCGATTGGCCGATCGTGTGCTCGGAGTCTTCCTTGTGATCGCACAGATATGGAATGTTGTCCGTGTGCAGCACGACGCCGGCGAGATCGACAACGACAGGCAGATCGAATCCGTCGACCAGAAGTTCGCCGCCCGAGTACGCGTGAATCTGGACCCTCTTCGGCTTGCCAGCGTCTCCGCCTTCGCTGATCGTCGCCGTTCCGGACGGGGCCGCGGTCAGCTTCTGGCCGGCACTCGCAGCGAGGGCGAACATCTCGGCCGGACGTGATTCTGTGATCTTCGTGAGACCTGGGCGCAGGCGATGATTCTGCCGCTTCATGCATGCGGCGAGTTGCGAGTCGGTGATTGAACTGGACTCGGGATTCTGCCCTTCGAGGGTCGCATTGATCATCTGTCGGGCCGTCTCTTCGGACAGGCCGAGGACCTGCAGCATCGTCAGCGTGAACGACTGAGAACGCGTCCCGTCGAGCATCTCGCCGAGCAGATCGTCGATCGCCTTGCGGTTTCGCTGCAGTTGCAAACGAGACATTCCAGCGTATTCACCCGCGACCGATGCGGTCACCGAGTCGGCCGGAGCGTTGGCACTCGCAGCAGGGCCTGCAGCCGGCGCAGCAGTCGGGGGAAACATCGCGTCGGCCTGTCGGCGGCGATATTCGTCCAGCGTCAGACCGAGGGCCTCGGCCGCCTGCTGCTGTGCTGTTTCGTAGTCGAGGCCGAGCTTCGCGTATTCGATCGGGATTGTGGTCATTCCATTCCGCAGATCGGTATCGCGAGACCCGGATTCCTTCGCCGGGTCGATCGACTCAGCCGGTTCCCAGAACCATTGATGCCCAGTGATGTAATCGGCGGGAATGCCGATCAGCCGCGGTAGAAGCGAATGCGATGGACCAGCCAGGACGGGAACGGTTATTG
>CAYYXC010000208.1:0-2161 GCA_964475505.1 uncultured Chitinophaga sp. | reverse complement strand
ATCAGAAGACTTCCGGGAAAAAAAAGGTGTATATGATCGTATGTACGCAGAAATTTTCCGGTTTTGCGGGGTGGATATTGCCCAATGTAGAATGGGGTTGGAAATTGGGGGAAGTGGTGGCCTGTTGGCAGGGATAGTGAGCAATGCCGGCCCACGAGTGATCTGTACTGATATCGAAAATGTGCAGGTAAAGTATAATGGGGAATTTCTTCGTCTGCTGAAGAATAAATTTGAGCGTAATGGCTACCGATTTGATCTTGGAAAAGTTGAATTTCATGCGGCCGATGCGCAAGACCTTATCTATGGCGATCGGAAATTCGATCTTGTATTTTCGTTGAATGCTTTTGAACATATTCCAGATCCAATCAGGGCGATTCGTGAGGTTGAAAGGGTGCTTTGTAAGCATGGTATTTTCTATGCATCGTTTGACCCTGTCTGGACTGCTGATAGTGGAAGTCATTTCATTCATTATGTGAACGAGCCTTGGTCGCATTTGCTTTTGACAGATGATGAGTTTCGCGAAAAAATGAAACAAGGGGGTGCTTCCGATGCGGAAATCAATGAGTATCCGTGCGCTATGAATAGACGTTCTGCTTTATTTTATAAGACGGAAGTCAAGAAGACTCTTGAGTCGTTGTTTTCAGCAAGCTCCATTGTGGAGTGGACCGGATGTGTTTCTGCAGGTGGTATGGGTCATGTTAATCGACAGCGTGCGGCACAGAAACATAATTTTGAACCTGAGGATCTGCTGATTCGAGGGTTTCAGATTATTGCTGTGAAGTGATCAAATAATAAATGCTACAGACGGGCCAAATGAAAAAAAATGCAATTATTACTGGCATTACCGGGCAAGACGGTGCCTATTTGGCACAACTCCTGTTGCAAAAGAAGTACACGGTCTACGGCACCTATCGGCGCGCCGCCTCCACCAACTTTTGGAGGGTGGAAGAGATAGGCGTCAAGGGGCACCCAAGCTTCCATATGGTCGAATACGATCTGACAGACCTGGGCGCGACGATTCGGCTGCTGCAAAGGACCGAAGCGACTGAGGTCTATAACTTGGCAGCGCAGAGCTTTGTGGCGGTGTCCTTCGATCAGCCAATAACTACGGCGCAAATTACCGGTCTCGGGCCGCTCAACCTGCTTGAGGCGATTCGTATCGTTAACCCGAAGATCCGTTTTTATCAAGCCAGTACGTCGGAAATGTTCGGTTTGGTCCAGGAAGTCCCTCAAACCGAAAAAACGCCGTTTTACCCCCGTAGCCCCTATGGTGTGGCCAAGCTGTATGCGCATTGGATGACTATAAATTACCGCGAGAGCTACGACATCTTTGGTGCCAGCGGCATCCTGTTCAACCACGAATCACCATTGCGCGGCTTGGAGTTCGTGACCCGCAAGATCACCGATGCGGTCGCCCGGATTAAACTCGGCAAGCAGGATTGTGTGGAACTGGGCAATCTCGAGGCCAAGCGTGACTGGGGCTATGCCAAGGACTATGTGGAGGGTATGTGGCGCATGCTGCAGGCCGATAAACCGGATACCTACGTGCTGGCGACGGGTAGAACTGAAACGGTGCGTGATTTTGTGCGCATGGCCTTCAAGGCAGTCGACATCGCTCTGGAATTCAAAGGTGCTGGGGAGCAAGAGCTTGGCATAGATACCGCTACGGGCAAAACGGTGGTGCGGGTCAACCCCAAGTTCTATCGTCCGGCCGAAGTGGATTTGCTGATCGGAAGCCCAGAGAAAGCCAAACAGGAGTTGGGGTGGGAACCCCAGTGTACGCTTGAAGCGTTATGCAAAATGATGGTTGAGGCTGATTTAAGACGTGTGCAAAGCGGGGTTTCTTTCTAAGTGAAACGATTTAAGCGGGTATTAATCCACTTTGGTGGTGATAAAACAGGGTCGACCAGTATTCAATCCACGCTTGATCGTGCCCGGGGTTTTTTGATCAACAACGCTGCGGTGGCTTATCCGCCGGGGCGATGGCATGCACAGTTGGGTTCAGTATTCTGTGATGAGCCGGAAAAATACATATCAAACACATCCGATGGGTTTGTTGCTGAAAGAAGGCGCATTGTTGAATCAGATGCGGCGTACCTTGCAGATCTTGAATTGTGGATAAATAACCTTCCTCAAAACATTGACCAGTTAGTTTTTTCCT
>CAYYXC010000207.1:0-2162 GCA_964475505.1 uncultured Chitinophaga sp. | reverse complement strand
TTCTGTCATCAGACCCGATCCCTCTGCGCACCATATCCACATCCGCTCCCATCCGCTCGCAGAGCTGCGCGATCTCGTTCATAAACGAAATCTTCATGGCTAAAAAACTATTGGCCGCATATTTGGTGAGCTCTGAAGAACGCTCATCCATAAAGATGATAGGATTCCCTTGACGAACATAGGGCGCATAGAGCTCACTCATTAATTTTTTAGCTCGCTCTGAAAGGGTACCTATCACCACCCGATCGGGTTTCATAAAATCTTCCACGGCTACGCCCTCACGTAAAAACTCAGGATTGCTCACCACATCAAATTCTCCTTTATAGTTTTTAGCGATGGCTGCTTGTACTTTATCGGCCGTGCCCACAGGTACCGTGCTCTTATTAACGATTACCTTATATCCATTGATTAGCCTCCCTAATTCCTCTGCTACTCCCAACACATATTTGAGATCAGCAGCCCCATCCGCACCCGGAGGAGTAGGGAGTGCTAAAAAGATCATCTCTACTTCATCCACCACCGAAGCAAGACTGGCCGTAAATCGAAGTCTTTCCTCTTTGATGTTGCGTAAGAAAATTTTTTCTAACCCGGGTTCATAGATCGTAATCTGTCCGTTGTTAAGCTTCTCAACTTTTGTTTGATCAATATCCACGCAGACCACCTTGTTCCCGGTTTCTGCAAAACAGGTTCCGGTAACTAAGCCCACATATCCTGTACCAACTACTGCAATTTTCATTTAGCGCGTTTCTTCAGCTACTTTTTTGAGATAGCTCCCATAGCCACTTTTTTTGAGATCATCGGCTTGTTGGAGCAGTTGTTCCTTCGTAATAAACCCATTACGATACGCGATCTCTTCAATGCACCCGATCTTGGTGCCCTGTCTTTTTTCGATCACGCGAACAAACTCACAGGCATCACTCAGGGAGTCAAATGTGCCGGTATCGAGCCAGGCGGTACCATTATCCAAGACTGCTACATGAAGCCTACCTTTTTCCAGGTATACTTTGTTGACATCGGTAATCTCGTATTCACCTCTGGCAGAAGGTTGTAGTTCTTTGGCAATTTTTACTACTTCATTGTCGTAGAAATACAACCCGGGTACTGCATAATTTGATTTTGGATTTGCCGGCTTTTCTTCAATACTAATCGCCGTATTGTTGGCATCAAACTCTACAACCCCATAACGCTCCGGATCAGATACCTGATACGCAAATACATACCCTCCTTCAACCTCACTCAGTGTTTTAAGTTGTCTTCCTAAGCCGTATCCGTAAAAAATATTGTCACCCAGAACTAGCGCCACTTTGTCGTTCCCAATAAATTTTTCTCCAATTACAAATGCCTGCGCTAATCCATTGGGTACTGATTGAATCGCATATTCAAATCGACACCCTACTTGGGAACCGTTGCCTAATAAACGTTTGAACTGCGCATGATCCTCCGGTGTAGTAATGATCAAAATCTCCTTGATCCCCGCCAACATGAGAGTACTCAGCGGATAATAAATCATGGGCTTATCATAGATTGGCATCAGTTGTTTACTGATGGCCTTGGTGATGGGATACAAACGGGTGCCGGATCCACCGGCCAGGATAATGCCTTTCATGGTTTTACAATGCGTGGGGTTGATGCTGGATTAATGTTGGCTTATCGGTCAGCATACATCTGTTCGTAGTAATGCTGATAGGCCCCGGAGGTCACATGCTTCAGCCATTCTTCATTCTCAAAATACCAATCGATAGTTTGCTGGAGTCCTTCTTCAAAGGTAACCGAGGGTTTCCAGCCCAATTCTTTATTGATCTTACTCGCATCAATCGCATAGCGGCGGTCATGCCCGGGACGATCTTTCACATAGGTGATCAATTGTTCACTGGTACCGGGGGCATTGCCCAACTTTTTATCCATCTGCTGGCATAGCAATTTTACCAGGTCAATATTTTTCCATTCATTGAAGCCACCAATGTTGTAAGTATCCCCATTTTTTCCTTGGTGATACACGAGGTCAATGGCGCTCGCATGGTCTTTTACAAATAACCAATCACGGGTATATTGTCCGTCTCCATACACCGGCAATGGTTTTTTATGAATGATATTATTAATAAAAAGCGGGATCAGTTTTTCCGGAAAATGATTAGGACCATAATTGTTGGAACAATTACTGA
>CAYYXC010000206.1:0-2163 GCA_964475505.1 uncultured Chitinophaga sp. | reverse complement strand
AGTTATTGGCTTGTTCTTTGCAAAACCATAGGCGTCAGGGCCATACTGACTCGTGGTGACCAAAATTCCTTTAGTGGCACCCTCGTTGATAACAGCGCCGTATAGATCACGAACGGCCGAAACATCGACTGTGTTCGTATAGCGCTTTGCCTGAATAATTATCTTTCCGCCACGAATAACATCCGGGTCAAAAACGACCGCATCTACACCCTGATCCCGACTGACCTGCGTGACTTTAACCTCTGCACCGGATGAAGCAAAAGCTTTCTCAAAGAGTTCCCGGCATAGATGCTCAAAGTCCTCCCAATCCATGGTCGCCAGATTCTGATCTGCAGCCATTAAATCAATGACCTCCTTAGGGTCAACAAACCGCCGATCATCCTTATTTAACCTAATAATCGGGGCGATCGGCGTGAGTTCCAAATTACGGGCGGCGATGCCTTTTAGACTTGAAAACGCCACAAGCGGATCAACTAGTGAGAGATTTATCGACAGGATTTGCGGCTTGGCTGCAAAAAGACTCGAACAGTATGCTCTCTTTGCCTGACCCGTGCCCTTGTCGATGTACGTTGCCCAGCCATTTACCACGATTGCCTCAATCAAGTTATCTCGATCTAGTTCAGCGACATCTCGGGCAATTCTCAGGCACAAGGCAGGGTACAGTAATTGAGCAGCTTCTTTTACTTGCTTGATGGTTGCGGGCTTTTTAGATCTACCCCCCTTCAACAGCACTTCTTTCACCCAACTTACTGAACCAATATCGGGAAACTCCTTGTCAATTACCAATATTTTTGCGTTGGGATCATAATCCACTTCCAACTCACTTGATATCCAGCCCGGAAGCAGACCAAACTCAAGCTCCAACTTCACTCGCGCGAGCAATCCTTCAGTTGTATTGTCACAGACCGTTGAGTAAAGTTCTTCGATAAAACTTCTTTCATTTCTCTGGGCTGTTAAGAAATTATCTGCATTGATCTCATAACGAACCATTTCATCCGCATATTTTTTTCCTGCTGATCACCTGCTTCTGCGTTTATCTTTAGAGCCCGTGCGTGGAGGCTGGAAACAATATCATTCCTGTTTCTCATCGCCACTTCAAGATCAGTTCGATCGCTCAGATATTTTTTCCATTTGGCCAAATCTTTCGCGTGGGCCTTGTCGACGAAATAATTCAGAAAACTGAGCCAACCTTCGTAGTGAGGCAGTTTGAAATCGTGGTCTAGCGGCTCAAATGGCCATTGTGACCAATCGGGGGGTGGATCAACAGGCTTAACTCTCTTAGGAGGTTCTGATGGGTATGGCCTGATTGGCTCTTTGACTAAAGTAACCAGCCAATCAAGCAGCGATTCATTCGATCTTATCAATAGATATTTAATTTCATTAATATCTATTTCCGGCCGATCAAGATTTGTAAATATTTGCCGCCTTCGCGCATCGATTGCACTTACAAAATACTCTATTTTCGCTGGTGGCTGGTAGGGTATCGGTGGGTTATAGCTCTCCAGAGTCGCGCGATCAGCATCCTTTCTAATCGACTTGATTTCACCAGCATCTGGGATATGTAACCGGGATGCTTTGCTTTTTCTTCCTACTAGATCCATTATTCCAAAGGTAACCGTACGAAAAAATTGATTTAAAGCATCAAAGAAGTGCCCAACCAGCTTGGATATAAGACCAAGGGCTAGTATCACCACCAAAACTCCCACCAAAATCCAACCAATAACCGCCATAGGCTTTTCCTCGAATATGCTAACGACAAATTGATGGATGCCCTGTTACTTCACCTGAGGAGTAAAACCAAGTGAACTGCGATTCAGCGTTTGTAATTGCGCAGTGAACGACTCAGATCAAACTGCTCACCCGATCCGATCTCTGAGCGAACATTCCCGCCATTCCTAGTCTATCTGTTACATGGATTGACTGGTCAAATTCTTCAGCATCGTCCGACCATCCCTGACATGGCGGGCCAGCCCCTCATAGGACAGGGCAAGCTCCCGAATGGCGATGGCCGGGGTGCAGCGGTACACGTAGCACCACCGGACGGCGTCGCGATGTGTCCGGGGCAGCCTGGCCACCGTCTTCTCGATCAGCACCGCATCGATCAAGTCGCAGGTGGGCATGAACTCCGGCGTGTGCCACTGCCACGCATGGGAGCGGTACTGG
>CAYYXC010000205.1:319-2168 GCA_964475505.1 uncultured Chitinophaga sp. | reverse complement strand
TCATAGCAAGGCAATATCTCTGAACACTCGGTACACCCCCATTTTATCCCTCAGAGATGCCCCACAAACCGATCCACCTTCTGCTGCTCCAAATTCAGAGTCACCTTCGACACCGACCACGGACTCTTCAAACCAAGAATTTCCGGGTACAGATCTCGATCCTGCATGGGATTCCCATCAAAAAAAGAAATCATACCAAATCCACACTAAACCCGGACGGACAGAAAAATCGTGAGTGTGGCGATAGATGCTCGCAAGAAAACGTTTCACGAATGGCTGTGCCTTAACGAAATCACGCCTTTCTTGCCATCCGCTCTTTCAGCCACATTTCTTCACCCATCGCATTCGCTAGATCGCCTTTGTCTTCTGCTTGTAACTTCGCCTTCGTCACCCGCTCAAAACATTTCGCCAACGTTTGTGAATCAAGATCGGATATTTCAACAAGATGATGTGCCGCCCAGACAGCGGCAGGCTCAATGTCTAGGACCGATGCAAATCGGACGAGGGCATCTTGACCAAGCCATGCGATTTCCTTGGCAATGGCCCGCATTCGGTCAGACCGTGCGTTGAATTGCCTCACCGACTTCTTGTTTGCATAGTCCACAGAAGCTGCCTCCTTGCCACAAGCGGTATACTCGTCAATTAATTCACCTAACACGGCAGCATGCTCCCTATTTAATTCAGTTGGCAGGTATTTTGCACCGCCGAACTGCTTGATGGTCTGAATCCCAAACTCAAATTGCTCCCTGAACGATTTCCTGCAAATCCATTCTCTGACGGTTACGCCGCCAGTCCATGGCGTCTTAGAACTATAGTATCCGGAAATCTTGCCGTGGATCGAGCCTTCTCCATGCGGCAACCTCACCAAGTTCGCCGGGTTGTGGAGAAGTTCGGGGGCAAACTTTCTGGAATTGATCGTCTGTTAAACGATGGGATGCCACGACTCTCCTTTACTCGCCGCACCGAATGCGCGTTTGAAAGCGTAAAAGGTTTTGAAGCCTTTTGTCGGATCAAACCCTTTGCACAATCCGCTTGGAGCATCATCCGCAAGGTTACCAAGACGCTTGTACTTTCGCCACCCTAAAAATGCTGCGAATGTGTTTGAGGCCGCTGCAACTGCTTCGGTGCCTCCCTTCACTGCAGCACTGCGACCCACGGCAGCGAGTTTTGCGCCGGTAGACTCCTGTATTACTTCCTCTGCCAGTTCCCACGCAAGGTCCTTTACGATCTTTTCAATTCCCGGCCGAACGTAACCTAAACTGTTCCTTACCGACCTATTGGGTTTGAACGAGGAGGCAACATTGCCAGGGGTAAGTACTGGTGATTCAACGTTTTTTCCATTGTTCCCAACCGGTCAATCAGATCTTTGAGGCGGTCAGCTTGTGTCGTTGTGGTAGCAGTCCAAAACGTGTACCGAGAATTATCCAGATATACCCTTCCCGCTTCGATATTGTATGCTGGATCGAAGTAACCACGGTAACCAACTACTACGGCGTTATTATTCTCGAATAGTGCATTGAGCTTGTGCTGATACTCAAATTCGTACTTTCTTGTTATCTCCTTGCAGACTTCAGGGTTCTCAGAAATAAACTTTATTTACGGCGGAGGCATTCCATTAAGCATTAACGGCACATCCGTTAACTTGATCCCTCAAGTTTGAATGTGTCTTTGTAACTTCTGAAATTCTTCCGTAGTAGAAGAAAATTATTTTTTCAGATACTCTGCATTCGGAGAGAAACTTTTGAAATTTTATGCAGAGAATCCGACTTTTATAGTTCCTGAATTTCGTTTTAATGAAATCAAAGCGTTTCTTGATCGCGGACTCGAAGACTTTTCTATTTCACGTTTG
>CAYYXC010000205.1:0-309 GCA_964475505.1 uncultured Chitinophaga sp. | reverse complement strand
ATTCATCTAAACTAACAGAGACTGTCGTCGGTCGTGGAGTTGGACCGTTCTCTGCGGGCTTATCGTTTGTCGCTTGCCCTTCTTTGTTGTCCTGCGAAGCGGCTAACTGGACATATCGCCCCGTTTCTTTGCGGCTACTTACTGAGCCACCAGGCTGTTCTGCTTCCGTGTATCCGAGTGCTGACCACCCCGTCCCCGTCGGCTTATCCCCCATCAAATTCCCAACACCCAACTCCCAGTTCGCGTAAACAGTCGCAGTCGCTTTCTTGTACGCTTCGCGCGATTGGCCTTCGGCGGAGAGTAGAGAGA
>CAYYXC010000204.1:1640-2172 GCA_964475505.1 uncultured Chitinophaga sp. | reverse complement strand
TTCCAACTGAGGCAAAACAAAGAGAGAAGCCCGGATACACAACCTTTCCCGGTCTTGTGGAGTACTACATCCTCAAAAACGACGCTCCACCTTTGGGTGCTGGCCGTACACTTTATAACTGGTGTGCTGGTATGCGGCGTTAAATAAGGGTTATCGGACGAATAGAATTCACACGTCACAAAACCGGAGCTGCAATAGCAGCCAGCGCGCTGAAAAAATGTTTTCTGCGCACTCACTGATTCACCTGGCGCAGAATTTTTAAAAGCGAATGAACCCGATTTAAATCATATGCATCAGGATTCAAATACGCTTGGCTACTCAAGTCGTGGCTTATCTCGGTGACAAGTCCCGCCAAATCAGAAAGCAGATCGATCTGATCGAGCATGCGCTCGATTACGTGGTGAGGCACTTCCCCGTGCATCCGGAAGTGCTCTCGGGGCGTTAGCCCCCGGATCAATGAGTTCATTTGTCGCTCCTTGCTACGTCCAACCCGTTATGGCGGGAGAGGTAGATTAAGGGAGGAGCAACACTA
>CAYYXC010000204.1:0-1630 GCA_964475505.1 uncultured Chitinophaga sp. | reverse complement strand
CTAAAAATACGGTCGAATCACTGGAACCACCCTGGTTCAAGTGGTTCGGAACCACCATCTAACCTATTGATTCGTAAGGAAAAAGAGGTGTCACACCACTCAAACAAATTATCGATCGTTTAAGTGCACTGGAGCATCGTGACAGTGTCGGTCGGTACAACTTGGTGCAGATCGTTCACCTTCGCGGTCCATCTGGCAACCCGTCCGCCCGCAAAATGCTTGCCATGTAATTGGCTCGGTCCCGAGATACGCCACGGTTCGATATCAACCACTCGGCTACGACCCTGTTCGTGGGCGCGGTCGTGAAGTCGTTCGGATCGTAGAGCGTCCAAAAGCGATGCGCGGCTGCTGCCAGATGCTCCAGGTCTTTTGTGTGATGATCGCCCCAAGGCCATTTAGCCGGCGTCTTGATCGCTTCAGTTTGATCTATTTCTGCACTTTGTAAGTTCTCGATTTTCTGAGATAAATTATTAATTAAAACTACCGTCCAATCAAATCGTTCATTGACGACCTTACGATATATCTCAATGTATAAAAATAATACCAGAATCATAACCATCAGCGCAGTAAAAAGGTAAGTAATTCGATTCTGAATATTAACTCCATAAGTTTCTTTATACCAATAAGAAACCCCGAAGGTGATTCCTGCTGCAAGCAAAGAAAGAAGAGTCATCGAAAGGAAACGATGTTGGTCACCCCAGTCAATAAATCGATCAATCCAACGAAGAGATTTATTTTTTAACTGCATGTTGTACCCTAGGACCTGATTTTAAATCTCGTGGACGCAAAATTGAGGCGATATTTTTTGCCTTGGCTTCAACTGTTCCACGCTCCTCCATCAGCCATCGCATAACATTTTCGTTTTTAGGGGCACTTGCCGGGTCATCTGAGGAATAACCGCTCCACCAGTGAATAGCAGCTGCCCTCAAATCTTCTAAGTCTCGCGTGGTATGCGACCCCCATGGCCACATCGGTAAATTATTGGTTCGTGCAGCGGAAGACTCATCGACTTCCTGTTGGCCGAAGTTGTATTTGGATGATAACTTAAACTCTACGAGCCATTTTTTTATAGACGCTCGATCAAATTTCTGGTTACTAAAGTTAGCTTCATTTGAGGCGATCCAATCAAGAACATGCTTTGAATCCTGCAGCCACGAATAGTTGTCCAGAGCATTTTGAAGACCTATGCTGAAAAGCCCAAGCTCCGTTCTATTTAGCTTTTCTTCAATTTCAGCCTGCCCGTACATGATGAAGATGATTTTTACGGCTTCGCATGCCGATTTATAATCGCGCTCGATTCGAGTTGATACCGGTTCTATGGTCCTCCATGAGTTTAACTTTCCTAATGATCTGGGATCGATACCGATCATCAACCCAGCCATTTCATCTGTTGAAAACTCGTCGACATAATCCCAGTGCTGCAATTCGAACATAAGCGGTTACCCAAAAGTACATAGCTAGGCCAATCACCACCTGCTGCTTTTGATTGTGACACGCTTATATTGGCGTGTCACATCAATATCGATTCAATGCAGTCCATGAACTCGTGGATTGAAACGTGTGTACTTTGAAACCGATATTGACCGCTCAGGAAGTTGCCGACTTACGTAGGTGCAGCGCCAAGACCGGC
>CAYYXC010000203.1:0-2174 GCA_964475505.1 uncultured Chitinophaga sp. | reverse complement strand
ACAATGACATAACTGTAATGTCTTTTGGTCAAACAGATGCAGTCGGTAGAGTTATCTATGGAGGTGCTTTTGACATAACAGCGTCTTTTTGGTTTCAATTGAAATTTGAAGGTGATGATAATGAGTACATCATACAAACAAAAATGTTTCTTGATAGTCGAAATGAATTCATTATCCAATTCCACATTTCAACCAAGAAAGGTGTTAACTACGCAAAGTTTGATGAAGTTGAAACCAAAATAAAAACACTTGCTTTCAACAACTCTGAGTACAAGGGTAAGTGTATCAAAGTTAAGATGCGTGAAGGCCGTTTCAAGGGTATTGAAATCATAAACATTCAGGACTCTAAAAACGAATTGATTTTGAATGATGTTCAAAAGAAATTTATTGACCATTTTGTATCTCGTGTTAGACGTGGTGGTAATGCCAGATATCTACTCAACGGAGAGCCAGGCACAGGAAAAACAGAAAGCATTCGTGAAATTGCTCGTCAATTGATTCCACACGTTACCTTTATCATTCCAGATTTCTCAACACAAGAAGACTTAACTTCAATCATGGAAGCTTGTGAAATATTTGAGAATGGTGTTATCATCATGGACGATATCGACCTTTACTTGGGTTCACGTGACAACGGAAGCTACACTCGTTTGTTAGGTCAATTCTTATCATTCTTTGATGGTGTTAAGAAGCGTAAGATTAGCCTTTTGGCATCGACCAACGACAAAGGTTTGGTTGACAAGGCAGCGGAAAGACCTGGCCGTTTTAACTTCACGTTAGATTATGGTTTCTTGGATGATGAGCAAATTGTAAAAGTTAGTAACATTCACTTACCAGAAAAATGGCGAGTAGAAGAAGTTTACGATGCCTTGAAAGATAACATTGGCGGTAAAAAAGCTAAGATTACTGGTGCGTTCATCGCTAACTTGGCTGACAACATCAAGGAAATGTCTGAAGACGATGAAAATTGGACTCTTGACGATACTGTAAGTTTGATTAAAGAATCTTACAAGGGCTTCTATTCAAGTCAAGTCGAAAAAGAGCGACAATCATTAGGTTTTCAAACCAAATAACAAAAAAAAGTCCCGATAATTTGGTTTATCGGGATTTTTTATGTACCTTTGTAACACAAATTAGAAACAATATGGATATTAAACAAGCAATCAACCCTAAAGACTACGAAGTAGGTGTGATAGTAGGTCGTTTTCAAACTGACGAATTACACGAGGGTCATATCAACTTCATTGATGAAGTATTTCAAAACCATAAAAAGGTTATCATTCTAATTGGTATTGCCAGAATCACTGGTACCAAGAAAAATCCATTGGATTACGCTGCTCGTGAGGCTATGGTTAAACAAGCTTATCCTAAAGCAGTGGTTCTTCCAATTCGTGACGAGCGTTATGATGACAAATGGTCACGCAGTCTAGATACGCTGGTTACACAACCTTACGGTGAGAAAAAGATTGTTCTTTATGGTAGCCGTGATTCATTCATTCCTTATTACTCTGGAAAATACCCAGTGATTGAACTTGAAAATTCTGGGGACTACAACGCCACCAACATCAGAACGCAAGTTGCTCGTGAAACCTTGTCTTCACGTGATTTCAGACGTGGCGTTATCTACCAAGCATTCAATTACTTTCCAGTGGCCTACCCAACTGTTGATATATGCGTATTTGACAACGATGGGAAGATTCTTTTGGGTAGAAAACCAAACGAAAAATACTTCCGTTTTATCGGTGGTTTTGTTGACCCAACAGATGCTTCGTTGGAAGATGCTGCAAAACGTGAATTGTCTGAAGAAGCAAGTGGAGTTACCGTAGGTAAACCAAAATATATGTTAAGTCAAAAGATTGATGACTGGCGTTACCGTGGTGAAGATTCTGGTATCATGACCAGTTTGTTCTTGGTTAAACGATTGATGGGTGGGGCTAGAGCAGGTGATGATATTGCCGAAGTAAAATGGTTCGATTTCCGTCATTTCTCAAACTTCGATGGCGTAAGAACAACCATCATCCCAGAACACCGTGAATTAATGTTGAAATTGGTTGACAAGGTATATGCCGAAAACCTTATCCCAAACATTGGCGAACGTAAAGCAGAAGTTGAAAACATAACATATACAGCTGAATAATGAGTTCACTCACTAGAGATAAAATTTTGATTTTCTT
>CAYYXC010000202.1:0-2186 GCA_964475505.1 uncultured Chitinophaga sp. | reverse complement strand
ACTTATCCCGAAAGATTTAGTCCCAATGTAATTCTCCGTGGTTTATATCAAGAGTGCATCCTCCCTAATTTACTCTATGTAGGGGGTGGGGGTGAGTTAGCATACTGGTTGCAATTGAAAACAGTTTTCGATTCCCGGGAAGTCCCTTTTCCTTTATTGCAATTGAGAGCATCCTTGCAGTGGTTGGATCTTGCCGCAACTGATCGTATGCAAGCACTTCGGTTGAATCCGGCGGATCTTTTTGCGCCCATCAATCAGTTATTGGATGCAAATATTCCCACTGAAGCGAAATCATCCATTGAATTGCAGCAGCAAATCGAATTTCTTTTCGAGGCCTATCAGCAATTGCAGCAAAAGGCAATTTCGGTTGACCCAACACTGGGACCACACGTAGAGTCACTCCGTGTACGTGCGATCAAGAAGGTCGAGGAATTATCTAAAAAAATGACCCGGGCCGAGCGCAAAAAAATGTCAGATCAGCGATCGCAGATCGAAACGCTGCAACGCACGTTATTCCCGAATGGTATACTACAGGAGCGATGGGATAATATCGGCTATTATTATGCACTGCACGGAAAAGATTGTCTGGAAACAATCTATCAACAGATCTCGCCGTTTGGCAAAGACTTTACCTGGATCATTGAGCGTAAGTGATCAGTCGAATTGATTTGACCATCCTTCTTTTCGAAGCTGCTCCACTTTATTAAGTACATCAGATTCCATTCCCTCTTTGTACGATTTTAGTTTTTCGGCCAATGCAGCATCTGTGGCACCCAAGATCTGTGCTGCCAGTATGCCGGCATTTTTAGCGGCATTCAGGGCTACCGTTGCTACCGGAACGCCATTGGGCATTTGAAGGATTGAGAGGACGGAGTCCCACCCATCAATGGAATTGGACGATTTAATGGGTACACCAATTACAGGAAGGGTGGTTAGCGAAGCAACCATTCCGGGCAGATGAGCCGCACCGCCTGCGCCGGCGATGATGACTTGCAATCCTCTGCCACGAGCCGATTGCGCATATTCACGCATTCGTTCCGGCGTGCGATGTGCTGAGACCACCGTCACTTCGTGAGGAACATCAAACTGTTTGAGAATATCGGCGGCGGCTTGCATAACATGCAGATCGCTGTCACTACCCATAATGATGCCCACGCGAGGTTTCATTGAAAAAGCTTTATACAAAGAAACTGAAAATCCGTCAGAGACCTAACGGATGAATTTTCCCTGCAAACGAAGCAGTTCCGTTTCTGCTTGTTTGGCTTGAAAACGGGCACGAATCAATCGGTCGTAGGCCTCCTGTAAACTGCGCTGTGCCTCTTTGAGTTGCAGCAGGGTAGTGGCATTCAGTCGGTATACTTCCAATACGATTTTGACATTCTCTTCTGCGAGCCGGATGTTTTCCTCTTCTAATTTCCAGGTCTCCACTTGTGTCAGATACCGTTGATAGGCACTCCATGCACTCAAGCGAAGATTGAGGTCTTGCTGCTTCAGCCGCATTTCCTGAAATTGGATGTCCACCTTTGATTGCTCGATCAGGCGTTTCACGCGAAATTGATTGAAGAGTGGTAGCGAGGCGGTAAATCCGTAATTCAGGCCAAGGTTGCGGCTAAACAAGGGCTGAAAGGGGTTTACCACGGCCTTGTTGTCGAGCCGATTGAAATTGTAAGCGGAGTTGAAACTGAGCGTAGGGAAGCGATCTGCTTTTCTTTCTTGCAGTGTGCGTTCGGCCAATCGGATGTTTCTGCGTTGGATTTGCAATTGGGGATTGTTTCGAACGACCGAGTCTTGGATCGTGCCTAATGAAAGATCCGCTTGGATGGGTATGCTGTCCGTAACCTCAAACCAATCAGAGGCATTCTTTTCATTGAACGGGAGACGCGGCTCCATCAGTCTTTTCAGCGCTTGTTTGGCCAACAATATTTGGTTGTCCAACGTCAGTCGCTGGCTTTTTTGACTGTTCAAATCGATTTGGCTCTGTAAAAGATCGGGTTTAGTGCCAACGCCAATGGCTAATTTGTTTCGGGCTAATTTTTCCCGCTCCTCAAATACGATGATTTGCTTTTCCAGGGCTTTGGATTGTTGCTTCAACTGAACGATGCTGTAATAAGCATTTACTACTTCGGCAACCGTATTGTTGATCTGATTTCGAATTGACCATTCACCTTGAGCGAGCAATTCATCGA
>CAYYXC010000201.1:1326-2189 GCA_964475505.1 uncultured Chitinophaga sp. | reverse complement strand
CGCGCCGCATGATCATATCCAGACCTTGCATGGCCGCGTTAAATTTGGCCGGGTCGCGCGTTTTCGATAGCGCAACCAAAGCATCACGCGCATCCTTATTGGCAAGGGTAGCCTCAATGGTTTCTTTGCGTGCCGCAGCCAGCGAAGAAAACACTGTCAGCACGCCAGACGCATCCATATTCGGAATGGCGCCGCGCAGCGCTTCAGCATCGTCCTTGTCAATCAGCGGAGCAGCGGGGCGGCCAAAGCGCGCTTCCAAGAGCTGAGAGCCGGTTGAGCGGTTTTCAATCTGAGTGCGCAATGTGTTTGGATCATTAAACTGCAGCGGCAACGCGGCAGCCTTGAGCGTGCGCGGCGCAGCTTCTCCGTCCCAATCCATTCGCGTGCCAGCCAAAAACGGCTTTGATGTCAGCTCTTTTTCCTGTTCCGAACGGTGCTTTTCAAGATAGCCGAGAAATTTCTGTTCGCGCCTATCAAGGCCTTCCTGCGTTCCGGCAATCTGCATTGCCGCAATCGTGTCATCAACCGCTTTCGGATTGACCAGTGTAGCCAACCGCGCCTGATTTTCCGCTAACAGTTCGGAAACTTCCTGGCGAATGGCTGGATCCGAAATTTCCGGCGCAATCATCAGCAGGCTTTCCGCCTGTTCGCGCGACGGGCCAGAAAACAGCTTAAAGCTTTCCTTGAATGTGGCCGCTTCAGCCTTGGCCGATGCATCAAAAGCCTTTTGTGCTGCCATCACCCGAGCTTGCGTGACCACATCCATTTGCGCCCGCGAACCACCAGTGCCAGCAGGCGCCGGAGCGATGTCAGCCGCAGGGTTGACTGTTTTCCTCTTCTGACCTGCTGAGCGCAAAGAGGCC
>CAYYXC010000201.1:0-1316 GCA_964475505.1 uncultured Chitinophaga sp. | reverse complement strand
CTCCGCAACCTCTACATGCCACGGTTCATTCCCAAGCGGAAAGGACAGGCCATACTTGGCTGCGTTTTCATGAGCCCACTTGCGCGCTTCATCGCTCGCGTAGCGCAAATCCGCAGCCTGACCATGATTGTGTTGCGACTTTCCGGGAGGCGCCACCCACTTCCGAGCTTCGGCTTCTGAGCCGTATTTTTGTACAGCCTGGTCCCAAAGCTCCTTTTGCCGCTCAACAGAGCGTGCGCCAGAAATGATCGTTACACCATGCGGGTTATCCTGCAGGAACGCCGCCAACCGCAACGCCTTGTCGTCGGTGAAGCCGTCGATATGGCTACGGTCCTTGCCCGGCGCCTTTGCAATCAGAATTTCACGAGCCTGCTGCGGAGAAAACCGGCTGGCAAAATCAGGCACCTTGAACCCGTCAGGCGCCGGTGCCGAAGGCTGTGCAGCGGCGGACGGCACCATAAAAGGCCCAGAGCGCGTAAAATCACCGCGCGTTGCCGCCCGAACCATATCATCAGAATACTGCTTCGATGCGTCGCCATGCTCCTGCTGCATGAGCGCCCGAGCAAACTTGAACCGCTGCTCAGGGTCTTTCAGGTTCAGGTCATCATTCGGCCCGAGCCCCATCATACTCGCAATGTTGGCAGCCGCAGCCGTGTGGCCAGGCGTCCATCCGCCTTGCCCGGCAATCAGTTGATTTGCCGTGGTCTTGCCGCCTTCATATTTGCGCATGGCCAGATCGACCATCGCCCGCATGCCATCTTCCGGCGTGGCAAACACTGCCTGCGGATCGCCTTGGTCTGTGTTCTGGGACGGACCAAGCACCCCGCCATATCGACTTCCCAGCTGCGGAATAAACTTGATGTTGCCGGGATTGTTGTTCCGCATCCCAGCAGGCAGGTTCGGGTTCGGATTGGGGGATGCAACTGGCGACATACTCGTGCCGCGCGCACGATTGAGGCCGGCCACCCGTGACGCAGCACCAACATCAGCAGTGCCAAGATTGATCGCGTGGTCGATGCGAAGCTGGCGGGCCTCACGAAACATGCCAACGCGCTCCATTTCGCCAGCCAGCGTTCGCACGTCACCGTCTTCAACCTTCTCGCCGCGTTGCAGCCGTTGGCCAAGTTCCAGCGACCGATCACGATACTCCTGCTTCTGAACATTGCGAACCGCCGCCATGCCGGACAAGTTCGAATTGATCTGCCCAAGCATGCGCCCGCGCTCGTCAATCGGAATGCCAGCAGCTTCCAGCGCTGTTGTCGCACGCTGCTGCGCGCCCAGCAAATCGCCAGTTGCCTGATAATCCCGCCGAGCCT
>CAYYXC010000200.1:0-2189 GCA_964475505.1 uncultured Chitinophaga sp. | reverse complement strand
CTCTGAGGAGAGGGTAGGGCCGTTTTGTTCTGCCTGCTCAATCATGGAGCGGAACTTATAGAGCGTAAAAGGCTTTCCTTTTTTCCCGATTCTTTCCTGTTTGAAAAGTACAGGTCCCGGGCTGCTGCTGCGAACCCTCCAAATGATCCACAAAGCGATTGGTAAAAGCAATATTCCGCCCAATAGCGCACCAGCTAGGTCCATCAATCGTTTTATGTTTTTTTGCCAGATCGATAGCTTGGCTGAATAGACCTCCACCAAGGGAGTGCCCAGCACACTGTTTATTCGAACCGATCTAGTTAGAATATCCAACATGTCCGGCACCATTCTGATCTCCACTTCCTGATTCATCAGACAATCAATTGCTGGCTCTACCCACTCGGCTGATTTTTTATTCGGCGCGAGGATGACCAGCCGAACCTGATTTTGTGAAATAACTTGCTCTAGTGATTCAATGGAACCAAGTGGCTGCAGTCCGCCGAGGGATTTCGATATCTCATTGGAAATCGGATCGATGTAGCCGATGCATTCAAAGCCAGCGTCCAGCAGATTAGGTGCTTGTGCTTCGAATAATTGCTGGCAGGCTTCCTTTTCGCCAACCAGCAGGGTATGGAAACTGATCTTGCCGCTGGTCAGCTTTTTTTTGATGTAATTCAGCAGCAGCATTCTTCCGCCACTGACCACGGCGAGCAGGATCAGCCCCAATTCTATCCAATCAGCCGCGGTGAATTTTCCATCTACATTTACGCACAATAGGGTAGGGGTTAATTGTAAAAAGATTAATCCTACCGCGATTGTGGTAAGTGTTCTGAGCAGCTCGTATAATCTGGAGCGCTGATAAAGTTCTTGATAGTTGCCTGCGAGTGAAAATAGTCCCATCCAGTAGGCGCAAAAAATTACTAATTCAGTAATATCGATCGGGCTTCTTTCTGCAAGGTTGATCAGGAAAAAGCCAATGATGAGTGCGATCAGGTCTGATAAGACAAATAACCAGATGGAAAATGATTTTCCGCTGGGTCTCATTCGATCAAACCGTTTTGTGCAATTCGATCCAAGATTCGATGGGCGACATCCAATGCGAGTAGTCCGTCGGTTTCATTGACGATGGGTCGGGTGTTGTGATCGATCGAATATTTGAATGCCACTAATTCTTCCCGAATGGCATTGTGCGTAGGTATGACAGGATTTCGAATGGCAATTGATTTGGATCCGTTGGGAGTGGGGATTTCAAATGTGAATGCACTGGGATCTTGACCCAGATCCATTTGAATGACTTCTGCTTTTTTATCAAGGAAATCGATTCCGATGTAAGCATCTTTTTGGAAGAGCCGCATCTTTCGCATTTTTTTCATCGAAATGCGGCTACTGGTTAGGTTAGCAACGCAGCCATTATGAAACTCTATCCGAGCATTGGCGATGTCTGGGGTGTCTGTCAGCACGGCTACGCCACTGGCTGAAATGGAACGCACGTCACTTTTCACCAAACTAAGGATGATGTCTATGTCATGAATCATGAGGTCGAGGATCACGCTTACTTCGGTGCCACGTGGATTGAATTGTGCCAGCCGATGTACTTCAATGAACAGGGGCTGAAGACCCAAATCTTTTACAGCGGTAAATGCCGGGTTGAATCGCTCTACGTGTCCCACTTGAAATTTGATACCCGACTCCTGAGCGAGTTTCACAAGTGTTCTTGCTTGCTCAGGTGTTTCTGTGATGGGTTTTTCGACGAATACATGTTTTCCGGCCCGAATGGCTTCTTCACAAAGGTCAAAATGATAATCGGTTGGAGCGATGATGTCGATGGCGTCAGCGGCTTGTATCAGGGAGGCCGGATCCGAAAAGCGTTTCAATTGATACTGCTCTTCTACCAATTTTGATTGTTCATCGCTGGGATCAAAGAACCCAACGATCTCTACGCCTGGAATTTCCTTCCAACTGTTTAGGTGAAATTTTCCCAGGTGACCAACACCGAATACCCCGATTTTTAGCATGCAGCAAAATTACTGTTGGACAGTGTGAGCTCAGGTGGTACTTATCAACAACAAGCCGGGTACTGATGGCGGTTTGTTCTGCCAATCTCTACCCATCATGGCTTCAGAAAACGGCATAAAAAAACCCCTCAATCGAGGGGCTTTTTGCGGACCGGACGGGACTCGAACCCGCGACCTCCGCCGTGACAGGGCGGC
>CAYYXC010000199.1:0-2249 GCA_964475505.1 uncultured Chitinophaga sp. | reverse complement strand
CACCCGCGCACCGAAGGGCTGGGACATAGAGGCCATGATCCTTGACGAGCACCCCATCACCGGCCAGCCACTGAAGAACCCGGGCTGGTGGATCAAGGAAACCTACACAGGAGAATGAGCATGAAAACCATGGCAAGTGTTCACCGCTTCGGGGACAAGGTCGCTGTCTACGTGGGCAACGGGAGCACCGCCTACCTCACAGCCAAGCAGGCGCGGGCCCTTTCCCGCGCCTTGCGGGCTTGTGCCAGATCCGTGGTCGATGAGAAGTTCGTTGACTCGAGCTTCGGCGTCCAAGAAGTCCTCGAGGTTACGGAGGAGGGCGCCGAGAAAGAGGCCCGCAGGTTTCCGCGCAACAAGGAGAAAGCCAAGTGATCAAGACTCTTAGCGAGCTGCGCGCCCAGTTCTGGGAGCAGCACCCACATTTCCGAAGGAAAACCGTGAGCAAGGTGTCGAGCAACGGTAAGCCCTTCTACAAGTACGCAAGCCAGAACGACTACCCGGCCGACGTCCGCATGGCCTGGGTCTTCTTCGTAGACAACATGCAGCGCAACGGCGAGATCAGCGAAGCGCTGGCATGGAGAGCAACCCTCAATTAAGGACACACCATGGCCCTGTACTACATTTGCACTCACACAGGATACACTGGTGATGGCAGACCCGTTCAATCCATTCGGCGTGCAAAGTCGTTCACGTCCTTCGAGGCGGCAGACGAGTTCGCCAAGAGCATCGGCCTCTACATGTATGCCATTCTTCAAACGTGTGAAACCACGATCTACGGAGGTAAGTGACCATGTCATTCATGCAACCTGAAATCATCTACGGCCTGTGGCTCCGCGTGGACACCACGAATGGTACGTGGTGGCTCCCCGAGGACCTCGTGGGCCCTGTGTTCCTGAAGCAGGACGTGGCCTATGAGGTGGAGTGGGAAAATCTCGAGGAGGACAGCAACCTCAAGGCCCTGGTCTATGCCCTCAAAGACTTCGTGGACGCTGATGTGTACGACATCTACGAGCTGACCCTGGTCGAGGGCTGGGGCGGGCGCATGAGCGCACCCGGCTATCTGGACTGTACCGAGTGGGTGGTGCTGCCTGATCGTGAGGACGTTGAAGCCGTCCTCGAAGACATGTACGGAGAGGACTGAACCATGACTGAACTGATAGGCGAAAGCGTACTCCTCGAAAAAGAGGAGTACGACCAACTCAAGCTGAAGGCTAACCTGGGCGAGGGGTTGCTCAGCCACATGCTGCGCAACTACCTAGACGATACCTGGGCGGACACTACCCGGTTCATGATGGATGAGTGCTCGCTGGTCTTCTGGAACGAGACCATTGACTGGCAACTTGACGAAGAGGAGAGCGAAGATGATTGACTTTGACCCTGAACTGGACTGCAGCCAACTCGATGTCTTTCAGCCCGTGGTCATCACGGCCTATGAGAGCGGGGTGCTGATCGAGCAGTGGGACGGCACAGGCGACGACCTGTACTGCGTCGGTATCCCGACCAAGCATGTTGATGCGTTCATTGGCGCGCTTCAGGTCGCGCTCCGTAACCCTGAGCAGGGCTTCGTCCTGGACTGCGCACGCAAGGAGTGCTACTTCGAAGGAGAGAAAGATGAAGCTTGACTACACGCCACACAACATGAGCGACCTTGAAGTCAAGGTCGTGACCAAGCTCTTTGAGATGCTCGAGGGGGAGGGGTGGGCGCCGAAAAAGGTAGATGACGGGGGTGACGACTACATCCTTGTTACTACCTGGAGTGAGGCGCTCGAGGTTATTGACTCCGTGGAGTGGTCTGCTCTGTTCGTTACGGATGGCATCCAAACCAGCTGGGTTACCCTGATCCACCGTAATGGGATGGACCTGGTGTCCGACTATTCGTGCAGCGACCCCAACTTCGAGGCGCTGATGGAGCGCCACGCCGACTGGGTTGAAACCCTTCTGGAGGACTGAACCATGAAAACGTTTGAGTGCCGGGTCTACATCACGGTCCTGGCTGACGATGAGGAGAGCGCCATGGAGAAGGTAGAGGCCAACCTCGACCGGATGATGGAGGTATCCAACGACGACGGGGACATGATCTCATTCAGCGTCTCCGATGTTGACTTTATCGAGGACTGAGACATGAACATTGAGCACCTGTACCAGAGGTACCTACGAGCAATCGAAAACCGAGTGAGGTCGGAGGTATCCTCCAAGGTCCGCGCAGCGCTGGTCACGATGGCGGATAAATATGGGTATGCCGGAATGCC
>CAYYXC010000198.1:0-2265 GCA_964475505.1 uncultured Chitinophaga sp. | reverse complement strand
GCCGGGCCAGCCCGTGATGGAGTCGCGTAGCAAATAGTATACCTCCAGATTCACTTCGTAGGCTTCTCCTTTTTCAACCAACAGGTCACCCAACCCATTTTCATTGTAATCGCTGTTGGTTAAACTCAGGATAGGTTTTTGCAAAGCGATGGCCATGTTCACCACGGCTTTTTTCATCATTTGCGGTGTCCATTCGCAGTCACCAGTGAGCCAGGGGGATTTAAATCGAGTCAACTCGGCGGTAGCTGGGTGGTCGCAGACGAAGGTTACGTCATCATGGTTTTGCAACAGCGATGCCGGTACCTGCTCCGAATCATCTTCTTCAACTGCTTTCTTTATAACGGGTGCTTTGCTGCTTCCCCAAGCCATCAAGATGATCCGCTTTGATTTCAGGATTGTATCGATGCCCATGGTGATGGCCAGTCGAGGCACTTCTGAGATGTTAGCGAATTCGTATGCGTTGGCCAATCGAGTGGAGTGATCGAGGTTGACCAACCGGGTTTTGCTGTAAATACCTGAGCCGGGTTCATTGAATCCAATGTGCCCGTTCATGCCCATACCCAATATTTGCAGATCGATGCCACCGGCCGCAGCAATTTTCTGTTCGTATTGACGGCAATGTTCCTTTACCTTGGTTTTGTCAATATTTCCCGCGGGGATATGAATGTTGTTCGGTTTGATATCGATGTGATCAAACAGGTGGTTATGCATGAAGCGATAGTAGCTCTGCAAGGCAACGGGCTCGATGGGATAATATTCATCGAGGTTAAAAGTGATCACGTTTCGGAAACTGAGTTTTTCCTCGCGGTGCAGTCTGACCAGTTCTGCATAAAGTGATTTAGGAGTAGATCCCGTGGCGAGACCAAGCACCACATTTTTCTTTTCCTTCTGACGCTTGCGAATCAGATCGGCAATTTGGCGAGCCACCCACTGGGAGCCCTCTTGTTGGTTGGAAACGATCTTGACGGGAATTCTCTCTAAACTGTCGGTCAACTTGGTGATATCAGGCATCCTGAAAAAGTTGAATCCCAAAACTACTCAACTTTTCCCAACCCCTCTTTATTCGATCTCGAATTCATCGATAAATAACCAAGATTTATTTCCGGCACCAGCCAGTCCGGCCGGAATTACTCCTCTATTCTTCACTTCGATCCGAACATAACGAGCGTTTGTTGCAGGAATGGTGAATACTAACTTTTCCACTCTTTTTCGATCGTCCATTATTGGTAGTGGATTAACCTCCAGGGCTGTGAAACTCGTTCCATTCTCACTGATCTCCACCCGGGCTCCGGCAGGCGGATGGATCCAGCTGGCTTTTTGCTCAAAAGTGTGGATGGTGATCTTTTGAATGGATTGAATCTCTCCCAGATCGATCGTGGCGATACAATCCGTGCCACTGAAACCCAAGAATTCCTTACTCTTGGCAAGTCCTCGCTCATTTTGTACCCCATTCACCAAGGTAAAAGGGCCATCACCTCCGTATTGTTTGGAAGGGGGAGTGGACAGTTCGATCTTTTTGCCCGTGGCTTTATTTAGATGAAATTGCTGACTAAGTACCATGTTTAGGCCCTTTATATTCGTAGTGGCTGTGGCACGTGTGTTGAATGTAATCGGTTGTGGTCCTTTGTATGGCCATATGGTATCCCAGTTGTTGTAGTTGATAGAGATCGGTTCACTGAACTTACTCTCTACTTTCCATAGCACCCCTTTTTGGTCAGGAGCCGGCAGTACACTGCTGCGCAGATCAAAAAAACCGGTTGAATAATTAATGTTCATTTGATCGTACCGCTTGAATTGCGTCATCAGTCTTTTTTCAAAGAATTTCCAATCCTGCATGGGTTTGGGTGTCCACAGTATTTCACTGAGTGCCGCGATGCGCGGGAATACCATGTATTCAACCTTTTTTGTATTGGTCATATATTCCGTCCACACATTGGCTTGGGCGCCCATTACATATTGCTGCTCATCACCTCTCAGTTCTTTGGGGAGCGGGTCGTAAGCATATACTTTTTCAATGGGGTTATATCCACCGATGAAAACAGAGTCTTCATTTTCGCGTTGGCCATTATCGAAATAAAGCGGACTGCCCGGCGTCATGATCACCCGGTGTTTTTGTTTGGCGGCTTCAATACCGCCGGCCTCTCCCCGCCAACTCATCACAATGGCATTGGGGGCTAAGCCACCCTCCAAGATCTCATCCCATCCGATCATCATTTTCCCCTTGCTGTTCAAGTATTTTTCGATCCGTTGTACGAAATAGCTCTG
>CAYYXC010000197.1:0-2310 GCA_964475505.1 uncultured Chitinophaga sp. | reverse complement strand
GACCTGGAGCGGCACGAGCAGGAAGATGCGGACTACGACCGCATGGAGAAAGCGATCAATCAACTGGGGGAACCTTGCAAAGGACTGCTGGAGGCCTATTACCTGCAGAAACAGAACATGTCAACCATCGCCTTGAATTTCGGGTATACCAATGCAGACAATGCAAAGAACCAGAAATACAAGTGCCTGATGCGATTGAAAAAAATATTCTTTCAGAACTGAACGCGAGCACTATGAGCGATTTGAATTTATTAGAGACAGTAGAGCGGTACATCCAAGGGGAAATGAACCCGGATGAGCGCGCGCATTTTGAAAATTACCGCAAGAGCCACTCCGAGGTTGATCAGCTGGTTGTGGAGCATACCTTATTTCTGCAACAACTGAATCGGTTTGGGGAGTGGAAGGGATTCAAGCAATCGCTACTTGGCCGAATCTGGCAAAATTGAAGCAGCCCGACTCAAAGGAAAAGCGAAGGTTCTTTACTTATGGAATCGCTACAAGCGCACCGGAGCCATTGCTGCCTCCATTGCCGGCATCACTACCTTAACGATCTCCGCAATAATGATGTTCTTCTCCTCTAAAGGAACGGGCACTCAATTCGAAGAACTGAACCGGAAATACAATTGGCTGGCCAACCGATCTCAACAACAAGGCAACGAAATCGATGCCATCAAAAAGAGCACCCCCGCCGCCGCCTCTTCTGTTTCCTACACCAAGGGCGGAACAGGTTTCTTGGTGGATGGGAAAGGCATCTTGGTCACGAACCGTCACGTTGTTGATCAAGCGGAAAAAATTGCCGTTCAACAAGGAGAATTGGAATACAATGCGGAGGTCGTACACATCGACACCAAAAGAGATTTGGCATTCTTGAAGATCACTGACGAGAAGTTCTCCAAAACCGGAATGCTTCCATATGGATTTTCCAAGCGCACCGCACAACTGGGAGAGCCGTTGTTTACACTGGGGTATCCACGCGATGAAGTGGTATACGGACAGGGATACCTCAGCGCGCGAACCGGATTTGAGGGAGATACCCTTAGCTATCAGATTGAAATCGCCGCAAACCAAGGTAATAGCGGCAGCCCGGTGCTCAACCGAAACGGAGAAGTGATCGGCATCCTGAATGGCCGTCAAAGCGACCAGCAGGGATTTGTATTCGCCATACGCAGTCAAGAAATACTGGCCGCCGTGCAAGATTTTCGCAAAAATGTACAGAGAGAGCGTGTCACACCTCCAACCAAGTCAAGATTAGCAGGCATAGATAGAACACAACAAGTTAAGCGCTTGCAGGAATTCGTTTACCTAGTGAAGGTTCACTGATCGCTAGACTACCATAACCGAGCGGGGTACTCCCCTCGCTGTATCAATTCATCCAAGCTCGCTTGTACCGCAGGAGCATCCTCTTTGTAAGTTACTCCGAACCAATGCGCAGTGGTAGGCAACACATCAATGATTCCACCCTGCTGGATGAATGCATCCGCTACCAGCGGAATAAAGAATTCGGATTTTTCTTCTTGCCCCCTTTCTTGTAAGAACGCACTAAACAGTTCTTTTGACATCCCGAAAAAAGAGGGATCAAAACACCAGAAATTCATTGAAACGCGGGTATCCTGCGGCAACTCAACGGGCTGTAATCCGTCTGCTGCCTGTATAACTCCATCTTGTGAGGATATATTGATACGCTCCGTAATGGAGGCCAATTGTCCGGAAGCATCCAAGGTACAAACGCCGCGATTCACGGTTCCGTGTGTTGAGAGCGTGGCGTTCAGGGGATAACCAACAATAGCATAGCGATTTGCCGTACAGGCCTGAGTCAAAAATGCAGCGGCTACTTCAAATGCATCCCGACCATAAAAATCATCGGCATTGATCACTGCAAAAGGCTCTCCTACCACATTAGCTGCACAAATCACCGCGTGAGCTGTACCCCAGGGCTTGGTTCGAGTGGCTGGTCTGGGGTAACCCTCTGTATAGAAATCGAGCTCTTGATAAACATATTCAACTTGGATTTTTCCAAGTAAACGCGGTCCAAAAATCGATTCAAAAGTTTCTTGATGTTGCTCCCGGATGATGAAAACAATTTTTCCAAACCCGGCGCGGATTGCATCGTAGATGGAGTAATCCATGATGGTTTCTCCACCTGGTCCAAAAGAGGCTACCTGTTTCATGCTGCCGTAACGCGAGGCCATACCGGCCGCCAGAATGACTAATGTTGGTTTCATATTCAAAAAAGCAGGCAAAGATAACCCAGCTGAGGGAGGTTGTTAAACCCAAGAAACTGGACTTCGCAGCGTGTATCTTTGAATTCAT
>CAYYXC010000196.1:0-2316 GCA_964475505.1 uncultured Chitinophaga sp. | reverse complement strand
GTCATTGCCCAATTAGTGAATCGTGTGGGCGTTTGGGTCAGACGAAGAGTGGCCTTAGGCGATCTTCGCGACGATAATTTAAGTGCGCTGGATCAGGAATCTGCCCAATCGGATCTCATCCTCATTACGGGCGGCTTGGGACCTACATCCGATGACATAACCAAACCATTATTATGTGATTATTTCGGAGGAAAACTCATTCAAAATGAGTCAGTTCTCCGCCATATCGAATATTTATTTAAAGAAGTTTATCGGCGACCCGGGCCATTGCTTGATCGCAACATCCGACAGGCCGATGTGCCTGATGTTTGCGAGGTTTTGCACAATGCCTTTGGCACGGCCCCGGGCATGCTCTTCCGAAAAAACGGCAAGCTCTTTATATCACTACCGGGTGTACCGTCCGATATGAAAAAACTCATCACCGATCAGGTGCTACCCTTGATAGCAACCGAATGGAAAATGGCCTCTATTCAGCACCGAACCTTGCTGACGGCCGGCGCCGGCGAGTCCATCCTGGCGGAAGCATTAAAGACTTTCGAGGACAACCTTTCTTCATCCCTGAAACTGGCTTACCTGCCAAAATTTGGAATGGTTAAGCTACGTCTGAGTTATGTGGGTGAGTCCGAGGCGATCGGAAAGCAACTACTCGATGCCGCGTTTCCTAAACTCGCCGAAGCGGTGCGTGAATGGTTAATCACCGAAGAGGACCTTGGCTTGGAGGAATTGATCGGAAACTGGCTGAGGGAACACAAAAAAACACTTGGTACCGCTGAGAGTTGCACGGGTGGCAGCATTGCCCAATTGATGACTTCCGTTCCGGGCTCCTCTGAATATTTTATTGGAAGCGTTGTGAGTTACGCAAACCGGATCAAGGTTGAGCTATTGGATGTGCAGACGGAGACCCTTCAAGCCGTGGGTGCCGTGAGTGAGAAAGCGGTAACGGAAATGATCCAAGGGGGACTGAACCGATTGGGTACCGATTTCATGGTGTCTGTAAGTGGAATACTTGGTCCGGGTGGCGCCACCCCCGAAAAACCTGTAGGAACCGTGTGGATCGCTGCCGGATCAAAGCAACGCATCATTACCCGTAAACTGAATCTTCGTTTTGATCGATCCAGAAATACGATCATCACCACGCATCAATGTTTATTGCTGTTGTGGGAACTGCTTCGGACTAACGAAGGTTAGCAAACTCCTTGAATTCACTACCTTTACCGCGACAAAAATTCACTATGGCCCTGGTTGATCTCGTTATGCCCAAGTTGGGCGAAAGCATCATGGAAGCCACCATCCTAAAGTGGCACAAACAGCCCGGTGATTCGGTTTCGCTGGATGAGACGGTGCTTGAAATTGCTACCGACAAAGTGGACAGCGAAGTGCCCAGTACTTCCGCTGGTGTGATTGAGGAAATCCTTTGGAAAGTGAATGATGTCGTTCCCATTGGTTCTGTGATTGCCCGTATCCGTACCGGTGCTGCGGAACCCGCCCAGGTAAGTACTCCAACTCCTGCTCCGGTTCAACAGGCCGTGGTGGTTGAAACCAAAGCGACTCCTGCTCCTGCACCAGCTCCCAAACCAATCGTTGCTGCCTCCGCACCCTCCAATCGTTTTTATTCTCCCCTCGTATTGAATATCGCTGCCAGCGAAGGCATTTCCATGAGCGAGCTGGAAACCATTCCCGGCACCGGCAACGAAGGAAGAGTGACCAAAAAGGATATTCTGCAGCACGTAGCCCTGCGCAAACAAGGATCGAACAACCCTTCAACGCCTGCCGCACCCGTGGCTACCCAAGATATTCGTGTACCCATTCAGCAGATCGCTCCCGAAACATCGCAGCCGGCGCCGGTTGCTAACGGAAACGTGGAAATCGTAGAGATGGATCGCATGCGCAAGTTGATCGCTGATCACATGGTGCGTAGTAAACAAACGAGTCCGCACGTGACGAGTTTCACCGAGGCCGATGTGACCAACCTGGTAATGTGGAGAGATAAGTGTAAAAAGGAATTCGAAAAAAGAGAAGGAACCAAGATTACTTTCACACCACTTTTCATTGAAGCCATTGTTCGCTGCATCAAAAAATTCCCGCTGATCAACAGTTCTGTTGACAACCAGCATATCATCATCAAGAAGGATATCAATATTGGTATGGCCACCGCGCTTCCTTCCGGAAACCTGATCGTGCCCGTGATCAAGAATGCGGATCAGTTGAATTTGGTGGGACTCACCAAACAAGTCAACCAATTGGCAGATGCTGCACGAAATGGTAAATTAAAAGTAGACGATACACAAGGTGGCACATTCACCTTAACAAACGTGG
>CAYYXC010000195.1:0-2318 GCA_964475505.1 uncultured Chitinophaga sp. | reverse complement strand
TTAGCAGAATTACACAGAGCAGTTAGTGGGAGTTTATCTATAAACAACTTTTCTAATGGACGCTACTGTACAAACCGAGTCAATTGCTCAATCGGATGCCAATACCAAATGGTATGTGCTCCGAGTCATCAGCGGCAAGGAAAAGAAAGTAAAGGAATACCTCGATAAGGAGATCGCCCGCAGTGGATGGAGCGAGGCCGTGAAGCAAGTATTCCTGCCGGTGGAAAAAGTTTACAAAGTGGCCAGCGGGAAGAAAGTGGTGCGCGAGCGCAATTATTATCCCGGCTATGTAATGATTGAAATTACCTCTGGTAAATTGAGCGATGACCTGCGCGACCTCATCAAGAACACCACCAATGTGATTCATTTCCTTGGTAAGGATAACCCCATCGCCCTTCGCAAAGCTGAGGTGAATAAGATGCTGGGTAAGATGGATGAGATGGCAGAGGCAGATGGCGTGAGCATGATCGAGCCCTACATCGTGGGAGAAACCATCAAGATCATTGAAGGACCTTTCAATGACTTTAACGGTGTAATCGAGGAAGTCAACGATGAGAAGAAGAAACTAAAGGTGACCGTGAAGATCTTTGGTCGGGCTACCCCGGTGGAGCTCAACTATATGCAAGTAGAGAAGATCAGCTGATTTTCTGTTACTTGGATAATCTTAAAAGGCCCGTTCCTCCAAAGGAGCGGGCTTTTTTCTGGCAGCGTAAAAAATGCCTTTTTTCTTTTGGGGAGTGCCGGTACCCCCTTATCTTTGCACCCCCAATTTGTTCTTTAACAACCGCCTCGGCGGTATTGAGGAATTTGGAAGATCCGGTAGCCTGCTCCAGCAGATGAGGGGTCGTTTGAACCAATAAATCAAAAAAGATGGCAAAAGAAATCAGCGGCTTTGTGAAGCTGCAATGCAAGGGCGGCCAGGCCAACCCGGCTCCCCCGATCGGTCCTGCACTGGGTTCCAAGGGTATCAATATCATGGAATTCTGTAAGCAGTTCAACGCCAGGACCCAAGACAAACAAGGAAAAGTTCTTCCTGTTTTAATCACTGTTTATTCGGACAAGAGTTTTGATTTTACCACCAAACCCCCTCCCGCGGCTGTGCAGCTGATGGAAGCGGCTAAAATCCAAAAAGGTTCCAAAGAGAGCAACCGTGCCAAAGTTGGTAAGGTGACTTGGGATCAGATCAAATTGATCGCAGAGGATAAGATGCCCGACCTGAATTGCTTCACCGTGGAAAGCGCCATGAAAATGGTTGCCGGTACCGCGCGCAGCATGGGCCTCAATGTAGAAGGAAAAGCCCCCTGGGAAAATTAATCGATGACCGATCCGGAATACTCCGGTGATCAAAACGAATCAACATGGCATTCATCAGCAAAAAACGCAAACAGGCCGACACGAAAGTTGACGCCAACAAAACATATTCTCTCAAGGAAGCATCTGCCTTGGTTAAACAAGTAACCACTTGCAAATTTGATGCATCCGTTGACCTGCACATCCGCCTGGGTGTGGATCCCAAGAAAGCAGACCAAGCCATTCGCGGAACCGTTACGCTGCCGCATGGTACTGGTAAAACCAAGCGCGTATTGGTTCTCTGTACTCCCGACAAAGAGGCCGAAGCGAAAGCCGCTGGCGCCGACTACGTTGGCTTGGACGAGTTCGTAACCAAGATCGAAGGCGGTTGGGTAGACATGGATGTGATCATCGCCACGCCTGCCGTAATGCCCAAGATCGGTAAGTTGGGTAAAGTACTGGGTCCACGTAACCTGATGCCCAACCCCAAAACCGGAACGGTCACCAACGATGTAGCTGCGGCTATCAACGATGTTAAGGGTGGTAAGATCGCCTTTAAGGTTGATAAAGTCGGTATCGTACACGCATCCATTGGACGCGTTAGTTTCTCTCCGGAGAAAATCGAGCAAAACAGCCAGGAATTGCTGAATGCCATCATCAAGGCAAAACCTTCCTCTGCGAAGGGAACCTACCTGAAAGGAATCAGCATGGCCAGCACGATGAGTCCCGGCATCGCCATTGACACCAAAGCATTTGTTCACTAATCGCCTGAAAAGACGATACAATTAAACGTCATGACTAAAGAACAAAAAAACGAAGTGATCGAACTGCTGAAAGGCAAGTTCTCTCAATACAATAACTTTTATGTGACCGATACCGAGTCGCTCACCGTTGAGCAGATTGGTAAACTGCGCCGCGCTTGTTTTAGCAAGAATGTAGAGATGAAGGTTGCTAAGAACACCCTCATCAAAAAAGCATTGGAATCGCTCGACAGCGACCGCTATGCAGGCGTTTATGATTCGCTTCAT
>CAYYXC010000194.1:0-2329 GCA_964475505.1 uncultured Chitinophaga sp. | reverse complement strand
TTCATCAGGAACTAGTGGTAGCTCAGGATCAAGCGGAACAAGTGGATCATCAGGTACTTCAGGATCGAGTGGATCTTCAGGAACATCGGGTAGCTCAGGTACTTCAGGTGCTGCAACGATTAACAACAACGCAGATAATAGAGTCATCACAGGTAGCAATACCGCTGGAACGTTGAATGGTGAGGCTGGAATGACATATGACGGTACAACCCTCAATGTAACAGGAGATACGAATGTTACAGGGGCGTTCACTGCGGCATCCAAATCATTCGATATTGTTCACCCAACCAAAGAAGGATATAGACTCAGATACGGTGTACTCGAAGGACCAGAACACGCGGTATATTTCAGAGGAAACACGACAGAAAAAGTAATTGAACTTCCAGATTATTGGACAGGTTTAGTAAACCCTGATACCTTTACAGTTCAATTGACTCCGATAGGTAAACCAACACAACACTTTATAAAAGGTATTGAGGACAATAAGGTTTACATCGATTCTGAAAGTGGTGAGGTAAATGTTTCATATTTGATCATATCAGAACGTATAGATGTCGAGAAGATAATTGTTGAATATAAAGCTTAAAATAATTTGAGAGGGGGAATTTACTCCCCCTCTCATTTTCTTAATTTCAAATAAATGGCAAATGAATTTATAGTACGTAAAGGTATAAAATCACTCGGTGGGGTTATATTTCCACTGACAGGAGTATCGAATACCTATACAATACAAACCACGGATAACACAATTGAATGTGTATCAGGTACGTTTACCGTAACATTACCGACAGCAATTGGAGTTAAAGGAAAACAATATGTAATCAAAAATGTAGGGTCAGGTACAATCACAGTATCAACCACCTCATCACAAACAATCGATGGAAATAATACGATATCACTCACCCAAAATGACTCTATAATTGTTGTAAGTGACGACTCCGATTGGAAAATTATTGGTGGATTAGGTAATGCCATTTTAGGAACAGAAATTAGGTCAGGTGAAGTTGTTAATACATCATTTACAGGTAACCCAAAGAATGCAGTCGTAAGTTTTTCTCCGGCTTTTGCAAACACAAACTACTCAGTGGTAGTAACAGGTGGAGACGCAAGATCATGGACTGTACAAAATAAAACAACATCGAGTTTTGTAATAAACTCGAACAGTAACACGGCATTGGATAATTCGGTTTATTGGATTGCTAACACCTATTCTTAAAATGTTCCTAACGAATGTCGATATTATTCAACAAAGGTAAATTTGAACTTAGAAAAGGGGGTGCTAAGGCTATATTAGTTGATGGTATACCTAGACCAACTCCTACGCCAACAACCACACCAACAGTAACTGTAACACCTTCACCAACTACCATTTGTGACTGTTTCCAATATGAAATTACAAACTACTATACTTCATCTAAGACAGTTTATTATATCGGATGTCATGGAACAACAACCCAATCAATAGTTGCGGTAGGAAATGGTTTACAAACATATATTGATTGTGCATTAGACGGATCTGTTTATACTTTAGATAATGAATGTGGAATTGGTGAAACATCAAATTGTATAACTTGGGTGAGAGCTAATACACCATGTGACAATGCTTGTATAACACCGACACCGACTACAACTCCAACACCAACGGCAACACCAATCTCAGTGACGCCGACTACGACCACAACTGTAACTAATACACAAACTGCAACCCCAACATCTTCAAATGGATGTATCAGTTGTAGACAATATGAAGTTACAAACTATTACAGTAGTACACAAACAGTTTACTATGTAGATTGTAACGGTGTTGAAAGTTCTCAATCTTGTGTTGGTAATGGTGCTCAAACTTACATTACTTGTGCTCAAGAAAATACACTATATGTTCTTGTGGATGAATGTGCAATTGGTCAAACTTCAAACTGTGTGACATGGGTGGCCTCGTTGAGTACATGTGGATCAATATGTCCGACCCAAACTCCAAGTACAACTCAAACGCCAACACCAAGTATCACTTCATCTCAAACCCCAACACAAACACCTACTCCAAGCAATACGGCATCCCCTTCAGCAACTGTAACTCCTAGTGTAACATCGACAGTAACTCAAACACCAACACCATCAATCACTGCGTCACAAACACAATCTCCTACAAATACACAGACTGCAACTCAAACGCCAACGCCAAGTATAACGGCTTCGCAAACACAGACACCAACACCTTCGATAACAGCATCACAAACACAGACACCTACAAATACACAGACTGCAACTCAAACGCCAACGCCAAGTATAACGGCTTCGCAAACACAGACACCAACGCCAAGTATAACGG
>CAYYXC010000193.1:0-2334 GCA_964475505.1 uncultured Chitinophaga sp. | reverse complement strand
ATCTTTTTTGCCGGCATACTCACTAACCGCTAGTTGTCCGCGGGGGGCATTGCGTCTACCCTTGATGTCTTTGAAGTAGACAGTTTGCATGTCGTTCATGAAGTCTTGCAGCAAGGGCTTGAACTTCTTTTTAGATAATTTATACGAAGCACTATTGAGGTTGCGGAAGGTGCGTGCCAAATTCAAGAAATAGGTCACCTTATTTTTACCATATTTATCTGCGATATATTTCCAAAAAGCCTGTCCGGCCAAATTGGGTTTCTCAAAGGCAAATTGATAGAAGTTGCGGTAGCTACCCATCAGCATGATGGCTCTGAGTTCATCATCCAAGGAAGTATTCCAGTTTTCAGCCGTATAGAGGATATATCCATCGGTCAACCATTTGGGTAGATCGAGTAAGGCCTGGTTGGCAGCGTATTCGCCTAGGTCTTCTCCAAAAAGTAGATTTTCAACGAGGTTTCGGGCAATACCTTGTCTGATCTGCAGGCGAAGATTTTCCTTATTGCCATCGAAATAGACTACCATCTTGTTATTGACAAGCTTGGTGAGTCCACCCGTATTTTGCCAGTCGATCCCCATGCCGATATTGGACTGCTGCATCTCATCGTAATTATTATAAACAACGATGTTGAGCCTGCGTTGTAATCCCATTTCAATGAAACGCTCTACAGAAGGAAGCTCCGCTTCTGCCACTTGCGAGACGAACTCACCAAGGCCTAGTCCGTCTTGGCTAAAGTAGGTATTGAAATTGTCGCTTTGATAGTACTTCCACTTGAAGGGTTGATACTGCACCCGGTTCTTTCCAAATTGCACGGTGTTGACCTGCGCCTGGCTCAGCAGGGTCAAGCTCAACAATCCTCCTAAAAAATAATACCGGACTTTGTTCATGGCTATCTTTGTATGTGGACATTAAAATTACGAAAACCCTGCTATGTTAACACTGGTCTCCCGCGTCTTTAACCCCGTTCATGAAAACACCTACTTGGTCTATAACGAACAAAAGGAGGCATTGATTATTGACCCCGGTTGTTATTTTCCGGAAGAGAGGGAGCAAGTAAAGGATTGGATTGCCAAACTGGAGCTCAAGCCCCGTTTGCTGGTCAACACCCATTGTCATCTGGACCATGTGTTTGGGAATCGGTTTGTTCATGAGACCTGGGGGCTCGAATTGCATTTTCACTCCCTGGAGCAAAAAGTATTCGATTTTGCTCCCATGGCCGGCACGGCCTGGAACCTGCCCTTTGACCAGTACGAAGGCCCCATCCATCACCTTAAAGAGGGGGAGTCGCTTCTGCTGGGAGAAGATCGCTTGGAGATCTTGCTGACACCCGGACATTCCCCTGGTAGTCTTTCAGTGTATTACCCTGCCGGAAATTGGGTGATTGCCGGGGATGTACTTTTCAGAGAGCGTGTGGGTAGAACCGATCTGCCCGGATCTGATTTTGATACACTTTCTAACAGCATCCGGACACAGTTGTATACGCTGCCTGGGGAAACCCATGTGCATAGCGGCCATGGAATACCCACCACAATCGGGCACGAGAGGCAGCACAATCCATTTGTAAAACCCTGAGCCGATCGGCTAGAGGGAGCGATTCCGAAACGAGAGTTGAAATTGTTCCTTTTGTTGCACCACGTAGGCAAAGAGGGCCAGCCATGCAGTGGCCAGACCCAAGTTGAAGGCTGGGTGATCCCAAAGGCTGAGTAACCATCGATGAGATACGTAAAGGAACGAAGCGAGCACCAGGTAGAATAGAATCTTTTTTACGGGATACGGTACGGGGTAGGTTCGTTGCCACAGCACATAACTACTGATCATCATCACTAAATAGCAACAAAAACTCGCCAGGGCTGCCCCCAGATAACCCAAAACAGGGATCAGTGTGGTGGTCAGCACAATGGTAATAACCGTTCCGGCGATCGTGATCAAGGCCCCGGTGAAATTATTATTCGTAAGCTTGTACCAGATACTAAGGTTATAATAGATGCCCAGAAAAATATTGGCCATTGCAATCAACGGCACAACATATAATCCCTCGGTCCAACGGGCACGATCGATCGATTCAAAGAACCATTTGATCAGGTCGAGATAAAGCGATAGCCCCAGAAATAAAAAACAGCATACGATCACAAAATAATTCATGATACGGGCATAGGTCTGCGGAGCCTCTTGCTGACCGCTGCGATTAAAAAAGAAGGGTTCTGCCGCCATGCGAAAGGCCTGGATGGCAATGGTGATGACAATGGAGAGGCGAACAATATTGGCGAATACGCCCAATTGGTGTTTGGCTTCTTCGGCCGGCAGATCGACCACAAATTGATAGAGTAGTCGGC
>CAYYXC010000192.1:0-2376 GCA_964475505.1 uncultured Chitinophaga sp. | reverse complement strand
AAGAACATTCACATCAAAGAAGGAGACATGTTCTTGCTTCCTCCCCGCACCCCACACTCCCCACAGCGTGGACCCAATACCGTTGGGCTGGTGATCGAACGAGTACGCAAGGAGGAAGAGGATGGCTTTCTTTGGTTCTGCGAAAAATGCGGAAATCTACTGCACGAATCCAAGCTGGTCGTTAATGATATTGTAAAACAACTTCCGCCCGTAATGGAATCATTTTACAATTCCGAGGAGAAACGCACCTGTAACAAGTGCGGATCAGTTATGCAACCTCCTGTGCGAAAAGCCTAAGCATTGACACTCGACATCCACACACATATTCTGCCCGAGGAGATGCCCAACTGGGTAAAACGCTTTGGCTATGGCGATTTCATTCACCTCGAACATCGCAATTGCCAGGCATGCATGATGAAAGGCGACAAAGTCTTTCGTTCGATTGAGCCCAATTGCTACCGGGCGGAGGATCGATTTAAGGATATGGATCGAACCGGCGTAGACAAACAGGTTCTATCAACTATTCCTGTACTTTTCAACTATTGGGCAAAACCGAAAGATGCACTTGATACTTCTCGGTTCTTCAATGATCATATTGCTGAAACGGTCAACAATTACCCCGACCGATTCATTGGGCTAGGTACCATTCCCCTGCAGGATACTGAACTGGCCATTGCCGAAATGCAGCGCTGTGTGAAAGAACTTGGATTGGCTGGCGTGGAGATCGGCACCAATGTAAATGGATTGAATCTATCCGATCCCCGGTTCCAGGCTTTCTTCTCTGCTGCTGAGCAATTACAATGTGCAATATTCATTCACCCCTGGGAAATGATGGGTGAGGAACAAATGCAAGATTATTGGCTACCCTGGCTGGTTGGCATGCCTGCCGAAACCACCCGAGCGATCTGTTCCCTCATATTTGGCGGCGTTTTTGAGGCCTTTCCCAACTTGCGGGTAGCTTTCGCACATGGAGGCGGCTCCTTCCCTTACACCTTGGGAAGGATTCGACACGGCTTTCAGGTACGTCCCGACCTTGTCGCCAAAGACAACCAAGTTTCTCCGGAGAAATACCTGGGCAAATTTTGGGTAGATAGCCTTGTTCACGATCAGGCCGCACTCTCCTACCTCATAAACACTTTAGGAGCGGATACAATATGTGTGGGAAGTGATTATCCCTTTCCCTTGGGCGAGGAACATCCAGGCATCCTGTTAGACCCCGCTCAGTACAGCAGCGAAGTGATCGAGAAGATCTCATCGCTGAACGCCTTGCGCTGGCTCTACGGTCCGAAATATTAGAGTTGCTGAGCGATCTGCTCTGACTTCAAGTTTGCATTACGCATGGCGATGCTGCGTACCACCTGCGCGGAGAACTGAATGAAAGCCCGCTGCGTAATAACATCATCGCTCATCATCACGGGTATTCCTTGATCGCCTCCCTCCCGGATGGATTGAACGATTGGTATTTCTCCCAGGAATGGCAGATCATATTCGCTGGCAAGCCTTCTACCACCCTCCTTCCCGAAAATATAATAGCGGTTATTGGGTAGTTCGGCCGGAGTGAAATAACTCATATTCTCTACCAGTCCGATGATCGGCACATTTAATTGTGCCTGACCAAACATGGCAATTCCTTTTTTAGCATCTGCCAAAGCAACATCTTGGGGCGTACTGACGATCACGGCGCCAGTCACGGGAACTGTTTGCATGAGGGTCAGGTGAATATCGCCGGTACCGGGTGGCATATCGATGACCAAGTAATCAAGATTGCCCCAATCCACATCTGAAACAAATTGGCGGATGGCGCTGCTGGCCATGGGACCGCGCCATACCACTGCGTTCTTTTCATCTACCAGTAATCCGATACTCATCAACCGGATTCCAAAGCGTTCGATGGGTACGATCACTCCCTTTCCATTCACATCTTTCATCAAGGGTCTTTCTCCCCGCACGCCGAACATAATGGGTACGCTGGGACCATAGATATCTGCATCCATCAAGCCCACGCTTGCGCCTCCTTGTGCCAATGCGATGGCCAGGTTGGCAGAAACGGTCGACTTACCCACGCCTCCTTTTCCGCTTACTACGGCAATAATATTTTTCACGCCCGGCAACAAACTGCCCGGATCTTGTCGCTTGGTTGTGGTGTTTGCTGTGAAATTGATATCCACTACGGCATTGGGATCAACCAACAGGCGGATGGCATTTACACTGGCTTGCCGCATTTGGTCTTTCATCGGACAAGCCGGCGTGGTAAGCACCAGCGTAAAGGAGACCTTGTTGCCATCGATCTGAACATCCTGCACCATGTTCAGGGTCACCAGATCTTTTCCCAAATCGGGTTCTTGAACATTACGCAGTGCATCTAAAACTTGTTCG
>CAYYXC010000191.1:0-2382 GCA_964475505.1 uncultured Chitinophaga sp. | reverse complement strand
CATCCTCAGCCGTTGATGTGGATTGTGATGAGGTCGCAAACGCTGGATTGCGATTGTTAAGGCTCGCTACTGTGTATTCAACAGCACTTCCCGTGGGGCCAAAGCTCAGCTTTTCAACATTTACGAGTCTATCTGTCCCTTCAGTTCTGGTGGTCACAACGCACTGGTCACCATTAAATGTTACAGTGCATTCGGAGAACAAATCCGTGAAGAAGACGGTGTCCGTCCCGTAACCTCCATCTATTGTATCTGATCCACGCCCCCCTCGAATGGAGTCGTTTCCTGAATTGCCGAAGAGTTTGTCGGCGTTTTGAGACCCAATAATGAAATCCGAGTATGAAGACCCCTGAAGTTCTTCAAAATCGCCATATAGCCACGTTAAGTAGGTGGGCGCAGATCGGTAGAAATCGCTTAATGGTGCCGCGATGCCAAGGGGATATTCTTGAAAGCTGCTTATCCATAAAGTCGGCAGCTCGGCGTAGACTGCCTGTGTCGCGTTCCTAAAATCTAGGATGTCCGAACCAGCAGAGTCGAATATGGTTAAGTACGCGGGAAGATTAAATCTTAAGTCATAGACATTATTTCCAGCAGCGTTGTTACTCGACCCATATAGATACTGCAGGGCAATGACGTCCAAAATCATTGGTGTCGTTGGATCCCAATAAGATTCGGAAATGCCTTTGTCTTCGTAAGACATAAGCGTCCACCAATCGATATTCAGGCCATTCAGTTTCAACTCAGAAAATGTTGGCCTGTCTGAACCCCCGTTGTCGTGAGGATGCTTAAGACCCAGAGCATGACCAATCTCATGTAGTAGAAGAAAAAAGCCTTCAGAACCCGGTTGGTATGTAAGAGAGTTTACAGGACCATTTATGTTTAAAAAGACATCGCCCTCGCTTCCTCTATAATTAAAAGGAGCTGCAGGCAAAGAAGTGGTCTCAATCGGAAACCTAGCCCTGCCATAAATGTACGGCGAACTGAAATTCGTTCGGTCAAGAGCAATATTTATATTTGACCCCGAATAGTATGCATACTCTGGAGACTCAAAGAAACCAACAAATACGAATTTGATGTCAAGATATACACCAAAAGCAGTTTCAAAAATAAACTTCAGATCTTGTTCAAATTTAATTGGGTCACTCGGAATGCTATCGCCGTCTACTCCAACGGAAAATGAATAGTAAATAGTGTCGCCATACCACCTGTAACCATTGAGCATCATATCGATTGTATCAGAACCGCTCTTTGGCAGCAGGGAACTAGAAGGCCTTGCCGGGGAGCTTATGACAACATCAATTTTTTGTTTCGTAACACCTCCATTTCCGTCTGAGGCCGTTACTTCAAAACTGTCGGATTTTACTGCGTTTCCTGCGGGGGTGTAGGTAATCGTATTACCACTTATGGAAACTTGCCCAGATGCAGCACTCCCCACGCTATAGGTCACACGATCACCAGCATCCAATTCAAAAGCTGATATTTTGAAGATCGTCGAACCACTCGCCTTGGCGATCAACTTGTTATTTTGAGAAATCGCGTTGCTCAGAAATATTGGATTATCGTTAACCGGGTTGACTGTTACGTTAATTACTTGAGTGGAAGATCCACCCCATGCGTCAGATACCTTTACCGTGAATGTGTCTGACCCGTTGAAATTCGCCGTTGGCGTATAGGTAACTGAGCTTCCCGATATCTTTAAAGAGCCATTTGAAGCAGATTTTGTAATCGCGTAGGTAAGTGTGTCTCCATCTTTATCACTCGCTACCAATGCAATTTGCTTTGATTGGTCTTCATTAGTCGAAACCGATAAAGACGATGATGAGAACGTGGGCGCATTATTGGGCGCAACGAAACCGCTATCAGCTTGGCTTAGTTCACTGCTGCCCGTTGTGTAGGAGTATGCTCTTACCGCATAATTGTATTTCGCTGTAACGTCCTGAGAGAATCCAAAAACATTTAGGAAGTCTGCGTATTGCAGCGTGTTGCCAAATACGGAGTAGTAGAATTTGGGCGTTTCAGAGTCTTTCCAGCGATATATATCCCATCTGCTAACTTCGCTGAGACTCCCAGAATATGACCAAGTGACTAATATCCCGTCTCTGTATGCGCCATCTGATGCCGAGACGTTTGTCGGAGTTGAAGGCATTCTTTATCCTGATGTCGCCGCGTAGTTAACTAAGCCTAGATGGATGGCGTTAAATTCTGCAACCGTTATTATTGACCGGTGCAACATTTGAAACGGATGCCGTTACCCAAAGCTAATAAAGTTAAACCCAACTGCTGAGATTGCGGTTGCCTTGTCTGCGACGAAGGCGGACGGATTAACTGCATTGATGATCTGGATATCGTTTACAATGCCTGCGTCAGGATTGCTGAACGTGATGG
>CAYYXC010000190.1:0-2394 GCA_964475505.1 uncultured Chitinophaga sp. | reverse complement strand
GTTTTCTCTGATGTTGTTACTACCATCGATCGGGGCGTTGGCTTGGACGGTTTATCCTGCGGCCGCGGCGGCGATGGCTGTAGCTGCGTTGCCACGCTTAGACTATAAAGATGATGATTTACGCGATGAAAAAATGTTTCATGAGCTGCGTCGGAAGATCCAAAAACACTTTCTAGATAATGGGTTGTACGTTCCACTGGAAGATATTGTGCCGGGCACACAGGCTCCGGTAACCTCAGAACGTTCAGCTTTGCTCATGCAAAAAGCTTGCGGACGCGGTAAGATTCACGTCTGGATTCCTCTTGCATTTAGGCTGCCTGGAATAGGCAATAAGGTAGTGAATTGGTGTTGGAACGCATCGGAAAAACTGAAGTGATCACGCCTGACGTTGCAAAATTAAACATAGACCTTTCCGAGGGTGCGCTTGTTGATTTAACCACCGACGAGCTTGTCGAGCGAGTTGTCGTTTGGGCGCAATCGATCGTTGGGCCTGAGGAGTTCGTGCGTGCCAAAGAAGATTTCTATGCTCAATTTGGCAAGGTCCACCCAGAAGACACGTTTTACAATGCGCGCATGAATTACTTCCTCGAGTATTTTGTCTTTCTCCGCCCAATGGGGAATTCAGGTAAGACCCCTTTTCAGGCTTGGGGCGGTGTAGCTGATGCACCGATTCATTCGGTTTTTCAAGTTATCCGCCATCGTCCGGACAATATGGTCGTCCGGGATTTGGTTAGCACCCAAAAGTATAAAATTTTGCCAAGACGCGGAGAAACATTTGTCGGTTTTGGTAAATCTGACATTTTCCAGGGTTTTGTCTTTTTGGAGGAAGGCCGTTACTCCATCAGCACCGGGGCAATCGTGCATCCGCGAACTGCAACGGGTGTTATTAGGAAATTAATCAAAAACGCTACAAAAGGGTCGCAATTCTCGGCTAATACTCTCTTGTACGATTTGGCTCAGCTACAGATTCGTGCTGCCCGTCATGCCCATGTTAACCCTAAGCTACTTTACGCAGCTCCTCGCCGGACTTTGTAAGCCTCAATAACTTACCGACTTTTCCGATGACTATCCTAGGAAGAACCGCTGCAAAGCAGGGGAAGGCATGTCGTCACCAATTCATGACATTTTTAAAAGCATCTTGGGCGCTACGCCTGAGCAGATAGCCGATGCCGAGAAAAGCGCTGCTGAAGGGATGTCATTGATTGGCGCATTCGAAGGCCTCGGGTTCAAAGAAGACAAACTGCTGGAAGCATTTTCGAAAATATACCGAATTCCTAAGGCCAATATCGGAGAGATGGATGTTCAAAGAGCAATTGTCGATCTGATTCCGAAAGATCTCGCACAGAAATTTCGGGTAGTTCCGATTGATCGCGCCGGGAACAACATCATCGTCGCAATGGCTGAACCAAAGATGGAGACACTGGAGACTATTCGGTTCAAGTCCGGGTACTTCCCAAAACCCGTATTGGCGGTTGAAAGCAAAATAAGCGAAGCACTGACTAAGTACTACGGTAAGACTAACTTTGACTTTGCATCCGCTAATGAAATGGCGACGAATGCGGGTGTTTCCGTTAAGCAGGGTGTTCAGCAAGAGCGTCAGCAAATCAACAAAGTTGACAAGAACGATGGACCCATCATTAAGCTGGTCAACTGGATGCTCATGGAATGTAAATCCCGTGGCGCATCCGATATTCATATCGAGCCCTATGAGTCCTTTATCCGCATTCGCTTGCGGATAGACGGAGTTCTACATGAGATAGCTAGACCGCATGCCAATATGCGCGCGCCACTGACATCGCGGGTAAAGATCATGTCAAACCTTGATATTGCAGAAACGCGTTTGCCGCAAGACGGTGCGATCAATATCCGCATCAACGATGCCGACGTAGACTTCCGCGTAAGCTGTCTGCCCACAGTTTATGGTGAGAAAATCGTACTTCGTATTCTCGACAAGTCAAACCTCCAAGTGGATATGACGAAGCTTGGCTTCGAGCGCGATGAAATGGATAAGTTTGTGTCATCGATTCATTCACCATTTGGGATGGTGTTGGTGACGGGGCCGACGGGCTCGGGGAAAACGACTACATTGTATTCCGCTTTGGCTGATCTCAACAAAGAATCCGATAACATCATGACTGCTGAAGATCCCGTTGAATACAATTTGGAGGGGATCAATCAAGTCCAGATGAAGCCCGATATCGGACTGAATTTTGCTGCGGCACTGAAGTCATTCTTGCGTCAGGATCCTGACATTATCATGGTTGGTGAGATCCGCGACCTAGATACCGCCTCGATTGCAGTTAAAGCAGCCCAGACCGGCCACATGGTGATGTCGACCCTGCACACCAACAGCGCAGCGGAAACCCTTACACGCATGCGTAATATGGGCGTGCC
>CAYYXC010000189.1:0-2400 GCA_964475505.1 uncultured Chitinophaga sp. | reverse complement strand
CCGGATATAAAATCTCCGGACGCGATTATATCCCGCAAATGCACTCGATAGAGTGTCGTATCAACGCGGAAGATCCTTACAATGATTTTCGTCCTTCACCCGGACGCATCACCGTACTGCATCAGCCCGGTGGTCATGGCGTGCGCGTCGACAGTCATGCTTACGCTGGTTACGTCATTCCACCCTACTATGATTCCATGATCGGGAAGCTGATCACCGTTGCACAAACCCGTCAAGAAGCAATTCAAACCATGTACCGCGCACTCAGTGAGTATGTAGTCGAAGGAGTAAAAACAACGATTCCTTTCCACCTGCAACTGATGCAAGACGAGCGTTTTCGTAGCGGCGATTTCAATACCAAGTTCCTCGACAATTTCAAACTGGTATAACAGTCTGAAACTCGGAAACTGACCTAGTAGCCCGCTACTCCGTCATCGCCTCTTCTATCTGCAACTGCTTCCAGTTTTCCGTCCGGTCGAACCAGGATGATCTCTGTGCGTCCGATGGCGCTTCTATCCTTGCCGAACACATAGCCCATCGATTTCAGTGCCTCCTTCGTAGTGGAAACAAATCCTCTTTCCAAAATCAACTCATCCGGTAACCACTGGTGATGGAATTTAGGTTTATTGATCGCATCGTCAGGTGTCATGCCAAACTCCAGTATGTTTATCAGTGCCTGAAAAATCTGGGTAGGAATCGTTGTCCCGCCGGGGGTGCCGATCACGATAAAGGGCTTGCCCTCTTTCAACACCAACGTGGGTGTCATGGAGCTTAACATTCTTTTCCCGGGCTGAATGGCATTGGCTTCTCCACCAATGGCACCGTACATATTCGGTACACCGGGCTTGATACTGAAATCATCCATTTCGTTATTGAGAAAAAAACCTGCACCCCCTACAACGGTTCTGCATCCATAAGATCCGTTCAAGGTAGTGGTTACTGCAACGGCATTTCCCTCATTATCCAATACGCTCAGGTGGGTTGTTTCCTCGCTTTCATGAAAATTCACATTTCCGGGTCCCAACTCGCTGCTCGGAGTAGGCGCATTCGCGTTGTAATTCTCCATCCGCATATTCAGATACTCGGGATCTGTAAGTTTGGTGGAGGGCACCGGATAAAAATCTGCATCGCCCATGTATTTTCCTCTGTCGGCAAAGGACCTGCGCATTACCTCTGTCATCAATTGCACGGAAGCAGGTGTTTGAAATCCCATAGATCCTACGTTGCGCTGCTCAACCATTTTCATCATTTGATGCAATAGGATTCCACCGCTGCTGGGCATCGGCATGCCAACGATTCGATAACCTTTGTAATCAAACTCGTGCGGCGTTCTCCATTTTGCCTGATAGTTTTTCAAGTCTACTTCCTGAATGATCCCATTTCCTCTTTTCATCTCTGCTACGATCAATTGAGCCGTTTCTCCTTCGTAGAATCCGGCCTTTCCATTTTTTTGAATGCGTTTTAGCGTAGCGGCCAGATCCGATTGAATCAAGGTATCCCCGGCTTTCCAAGGTTGCGCACGTACAAATACGGGCATGACCGTATTATTTTTTTTCAATTCACTCTGTAAATTATTCAGTGAGCGGGCCTCGCTCTCGGTGATCACAAATCCTTTTTCTGCCAATTCGATTGCCGGCTCGATGAGGGTGGCAAATGGAAGTTTTGCATGCCGATGTGCTTCAAATAGACCTGCTACCGTTCCGGGTACGCCGGATGCCAAGTGCCCATTCTGGCTTCTTTCTGTATTCGCCACTCCGCCCGGGTCAATATACATATCGCGGTGGGCTTTTGATGGAGCCATTTCACGATAATCCAGCGAAAGTTTTTTCCCATTAGTAAGATAAGCCACCATGAATCCGCCGCCCCCCAGATTGCCTGCGTTGGGATATACAACGGCTAAGGCCAGTTGAGTGGCTATGGCTGCGTCGACTGCATTGCCACCTTTCTTCAGGATTAGCAGTCCCACTTCGGAGGCAAGGGGATGAGCCGATGCCACAGCGCCCTTGTCTGCCACTATTTTTTTAGTGATTTGATAGCGAAAAGGTTGGTTGGCGCCTGTAAAAACTTGGGAGCTTGCCTCAGTGCCGATCAACAGGGAAAGAATGATTAGAAGAAATTGATGCGGTTTCATGAAGGGTATTTGTGCCGAAACTAAGAAAATGTTCAAATGCTGGACACAAAGCCTCTTCATTCTGTAAATTGCCCGTCTAAACCAGTCCCATGCGCCGCTTATTCAGAAACTTCTTTGGTTCTAATCTGATACTCCTCTGTTTTTGGGTTAACGCAGTTGATCTCTCTGCTCAGTCGTTGACCAGCCCAGAGGCTTTTTTGGGGTATCAAGTAGGAAAACAATTTACACCCCACCATCGGTTGGTCAGTTATTTTGAAACGATTGCAGCG
>CAYYXC010000188.1:0-2412 GCA_964475505.1 uncultured Chitinophaga sp. | reverse complement strand
TCTATCCAATATGCACTTGGTCCGTGAGCGTTGCAAAGAGGTGGAGGAAAAAGATCAGATCCGAAATTGGCAACCGCCCATTTCTGGTGAACTGATCATGCAGACCTTTGGTTTATCCCCTTCCAAGCCGGTAGGTATTATCAAAGATTCGTTGAAAGATGCCATGCTTGACGGGATCATTCCCAATACGTACGAGGCAGCATTCGCCTACATGCTGGAAAAAGGAAGGGAGCTGGGTCTGTCCCCCGTAAGTTCTTGATGCCTTTACACGCTCATCGCATACCTTTGCCTCATGGCCATTCTGCGTTTTCGTATCTATTTTGAAGAGGACGAGTCGGTTTACCGCGACGTAGCCCTTCGTCACACTCAAACCTTTTTTGACCTCCACCAAGCGATCCTAAAAGCGTTCGAGTTTGACAATAAACACGCTGCCACATTTTTTCGCAGCAACGACCAATGGCAACAAGGGCGTGAAATATCACTCGAGGTTTATGATAAGCCTTACAAAGCGCCACCCTTATTGATGGCTGATACCAAGATCGCCTCTGAGATCAAGAATCCCAATCAGCGCTTTTTGTATTTATACGATTTTGTGAAGGAGTGGAATTTTCTGATCGAGTTGATCAACGTGTCTAACGAAGAGGATCCTAATAAAGAATATCCGGCCACCTTACGCGTTTCTGGATTGGCTCCCAGTCAATACGGTACCAAGAGTATGTTGGGTGAGAAGTTTGCCGATATTGAAGAGAAATACGATCTGCTCCAGGCAGGCGATGGTTTCGGTGAAAAAGATGAAGAGGGAGAGGATGTCGCCTCCGATGAGGAATTTGGCGGTGAGGAAGAGGAATAATTTTCATGGGCAATAATCAAAAGAGCGTGATTGCGGTGGTGGGTCCTACTGCGGTTGGTAAAACCGCAATGGGTATTCGCTTGGCTCAACATTTTCATACTGAAATCCTCTCTGCAGATTCCCGTCAATGCTATCGTGAGTTGAACATCGGTGTAGCCCGTCCTTCCGATCAAGAGTTGTCATCCGTTCCGCATCATTTTATCGCCGCCCATTCTATTCATGAGAATCTAACGGCTGCGGACTATGAGTCTTACTCTTTGAATATTGCCGAAACAATTTTTCAATCCCACGATCAGATAGTATTGGTTGGCGGTACAGGCTTATATGTACATGCCTTTTTGAATGGCTTGGATGTCATTCCCTCCGTAGAATCCGCCATTCGAGAGCAAGTGCTTTCGATTCACGCTGAAAAAGGTTTTTTGGGTATTGAAGAGGAGTTGCGTCGGTTGGATCCTTGGTTTACTGCGGAGGGAGAGATGAAAAATCCGCAGCGCATGATGCGTGCGCTGGAGGTAGTGATGGCTACGGGAAACAGCATTCTGTCTTACCGCAGTGGTCAGCCCAAGCAACGATCTTTTTTGGTGAAATGGGTGGGATTGGAATTGCCGCGAGCCGTTTTGGTTGATCGGATCAATCGAAGGGTGGAGCAAATGATTGAGGCAGGATGGTTGGAAGAAGCTCAGCAACTTTATCCATTTCGTCAGTTGAATGCATTACAAACCGTGGGTTACAAAGAGCTGTTTGAGCATTTAGAAGGTAAGATCAGTTTGGATGAAGCCATTGAATTGATCAAGATTGCCACGCGACAATATGCCAAGCGACAGATGACTTGGTTTAGAAAAGTCCCAGGTATGCAGTGGTTCTCGCCTGATGAGGATAAAAAAATATTGACTACGCTGTGTTCCTAGGATCAGTTCAATTGACGCTTATAGATCTGGATGGTATTTTCAAATCCCAGGTAGAGTGCATCACAGATCAATGCATGGCCAATGCTTACCTCGTTTAGGTAGGGGATGTGTTGGTGAAGAAACCGAAGATTATGTCTGTCCAGGTCGTGACCGGCATTGATACCCAATTGCAGTGATCGGGCTAATTCTGCGGCACTTGCATAGGGTTGAATGGCTTCTTTCTTATTTCCATTAGCGTATACGCGGGCATAGGATTCGGTGTAGAGTTCGATTCGATCGGTGCCGGTATCTACGGCTGCTTTGATGAGATCGGCAACCGGATCGATGAAAAGGCTTACACGAATACCTGATTGATGAAAGAGGTCCACCATCTGCTTTAAGTAATCTGAATGCCGAATGGTATCCCATCCATGATCGCTGGTTAATTGACCAGTTGTATCGGGCACCAAGGTTACTTGCTCGGGTTTTACTTCGAGCACCAAGTCGATGAACTTGTGCTCCTGGCAGTTGCCCTCTATATTGAATTCGGTGTGAACGATCGGTCTTAAGGCATGCACATCGGCATATCGAATATGACGTTCATCGGGTCGGGGGTGTACGGTGATGCCATCTGCCCCAAACGCTTGCGCATCGATTGCCACTTGAAGCAGATCG
>CAYYXC010000187.1:0-2444 GCA_964475505.1 uncultured Chitinophaga sp. | reverse complement strand
GTCCTATCGCTCACCTGTCTAACATGGAAGCTCTGGCAAAAGGGCTGGGCTTCCAGTCGGCTGCTGAAGCTGATGTGAACAGGCTGTACAAAGCAGAGAAGAACATGAAGGGTGACATTCAGGACATGGTGGAGATTGCAACCAAGCTGAATCTGGAACGAATCCGCGCTCTTAAGAACGGCGACCAAGTGGTAGCAGAGAAGCGAACCAAGGCTCTTGCAGCCATCTACTCTGCCACGTGGAACAGCGGTGGGCAAGAAGAGTTTAGTAAGATGATGAACCAGCGCAACAAGTATTCAAGTGATCTGGAGAGAATGATTGCAGAATACCTCACACACATGAATGACAAGAAGCTGAACGTTCCGGTTGTGAACACAACTCCTGATAAGGAAGGTAGATAATTATGGCAGAGAAGAACACGCCCATCTTCGTTAAAGACGGTGGCACTCCCGCACCTAGCAGGGTTGGTAATCAATACGAATACCTGATTGAAGCAGAGAGACAAGCTGCCAAAGCCAAGGCGCTTACAATCACGGGTCTGGGAAGTCTTGGTGTAAACGCTGTGCGCGGGTACGCTGAGTCACGCGTGGAAGATGTCGCAACATACGCAGCCCGTAATCTCGTCAATCCGGACACAGGGTATGTTGGAGCAGACGTTCAGGCTAGAGCCACTGAGGAGATCGCAGGGCTTGCCAGTAACGTGGATGTTCTTACACGGGCATCTAGACAACCCGGTGTGTCAGAACAGCATGTGAAGGAGCTGTCGCTTCAAGTCAAACAGTTTGAAGACAAAATCAAGAACTACGACGCAGCCACTACAAACGGTGCCATCACGCCTGCAATGGCCAGAACCTACGTGAGTGCCGAATTGAAGAAATGGGGAGCTATGTTTCCCGGCTTTCTTGATGATTTCAGGAAGGTGGTCAAGGACGTCACAGGTGTTGACAACATGGACGGCATTGACGTGCGCGCTGCGTTTACACAAGAGAAAGAGCGTGAGAAGAATAAAATTGCTGAACAACAGCACGCTAGAGTTGTTGATGACATTTATAAGAAGCTGATTGAAACTAACCCTAACTACGCCAATGACTTTGCAGGAGCTATGGAAGCTGCGAAAGTTATGGCCACTCAGCCTGGAGTCAAGTTCGCTGCTTTGAACGTACACAAATCTCAGACGGAAACAATTGCCGCAGAATCTGCTCTTAAGAACACTAGAGCTAGAGGAGCGGTGTCCATTGAAGACACCTCAAGAGTCTACGCTAAACAAATTGAAAGCAGCAGCGATGCCAAGTGGGGCAAACAGCCTGCTCGCGCAGCCTTGATGGCTAATACCACGGACATTCTGAAACGTTATAATGTTGTCAGAGCAGATGGTACAGTTAATGTGGAGGAATTGCAGAACAATAAGCAAATTGCAGCAGAACTCATGCTTGCTCGTTCCAAGTTCACAGAGAACGTGCTTAAAGCCCACAACGATGCCATTCTGGAATTTAGAGCGTCCGCAGGTGCGGCTACACCGTCTCAAGTGGAAGAACACGTCCAGACAATGACTAAAAACATCAACGACTGGATCAAGACAGAAGAGAACCAGCACCGAATGATTCCGACATTCCTTGACATGTCCAAGCTGTTCCGTGAGATGGAAGGGTCCAAGTCTCAAACGGCTGCCAACTATCTGACAACAGCCAGCCAACTTACCAACCTGATGAACCACGAAGGAATCTTGAAGCTGCTTGGTCGCACTACCCGTGATGGGCGAATCAAGGAATACCCGTTCATGGACACAATCATGGCAGAGGTGGACAAGAACGTTGTGTTGGGTACAGGCGTGAGTTTCCTTACGCCCCTGCTCAAGATGGCTGAAAACGCTCTACTGGACCCTAAAACTCCAGAAGAAACCAACGCTCTTAAGATTCAAGTGGTGAATGGACTGGAAGCCATGAAGAACGGTGCAGGGGCCTATGGTGGGGAATACACGCCGCAACAACAGAAGGATATTCGCACCGCTGCCAGAAAAGCTGACTTCGTTCGTACTCCTAAAGAGTTGGATCGGATGACGGCTGGAGGCAACGTCAAGGAACTTGCTAAGCGATACGGGGGTAACGAACAACTTGCGCAAGAGGTCATTGACATTGTTAAGGAACGGGTCTTCCGCTCGCTTACAGCGCCTAACCTTGGTGCCCAAGAGTTGCGTGAAGCAGACCTCCCTACCACAGAGAACTGGAACCCCATCATGAACCTTAGCAAGGCACTTGACAGGGCTATTCATTCCATCACTGGGTATGGAAACCCTGACAGGGAATACCCATCTGTTAAGATTGAGAACGGACAATATGTCTTCTACGTTAACAGTGTTGATGAGACAGGTAAGGTGACATCTACCAAACCTCTGAATCAGATTCCTCCCAGTCAGCGTGAGAAAGCCACTGAGAAGTTGAATGACA
>CAYYXC010000186.1:0-2446 GCA_964475505.1 uncultured Chitinophaga sp. | reverse complement strand
GGACGGGATATTGTTTCTCGGCCTCCCGGACCAACTCTTCTATTTGATCAGGGGTGTATTTTTTGGTTTCAATGAGCAGGGTTCGCTGATGAGCGGCCTCTTCTTTGGCAAACTCAGGGTTTCTCCAAAGGATGAAAATGGTAAAAAATACCATGGTAAGTGCGGTCACAGCAAAATGCCTAAAGCCTTGCTGAAACAGACTGCCGAAACTTCCATTGATCGCAGGTTTTTTTTTAGCCAGCCAGATCGTCCACGTAATGCCGGCTGCGTATATAATGAACAGTAAATACCTCGACCATTCCTCATCTTGTAAGGATGTTTCCTTTAACAGGATTCCCGCCAGGATCATGATCAATCCGGTTAATAGTCCGCGAAAGGCGGCTGAATTGAGACGTTGAAACATTAGGCTGATTGGAATTTTTCGTTTTGTATGATCCCAAATGCCTTGCCGGTCATTTTTTTCCCAAGCAGTGGTGTGTTTCGCGAAAGGGATCGCAGGGAGGATTCCTCTACCAGCCATTCTTGATTCGGCTGGAACAAGGTCATGCATGCCTGTTCACCTTCACGGATAGATGCCATGGGAAGACCGAAAATTTTACGTGGGTTGATCGCTAATAAGGACACTACACGCTCCAACGAGAGGTTGGGCATGGACGTGCGTATCATGGCAAAAGCTGTTTCCAATCCGATCATGCCATTTGCGGCCTGTTCAAATTCACAAACTTTACGATCATTTTCATGCGGAAAGTGGTGGGAGGCCAAACAATCTATGGTCTCATCCATAACCGCCTCCCTCAGAGCTTCTCGGTCATCTGCTGTTCGTATGGGCGGGTTGGTTTTTAGCAGTGTATTGTATCCGGCCAGATCCTCATCTGTAAACATTAAATGATAGGGCGTAACGGAACATGTAAGTCCGTCTTGGTTTTTTTTATTGGCACGAATTGCCTCCACCGTTGATCGACTGCTAATACCGGTCAAGTGTAGGTTGGACTCCGTATATGCATTTAAAGCGATGTCGCGGCTGGCCTGAATGGACTCACTGATGGATGGTCTACCAGGAAGGCCCATTTGGGTAGATTGTATTCCCTCGTGCATCTGGCCATGCGGTTGTACGGAGTGATCGTCAGGTAATTGTATGATGGTGGCCCGAATGGCTTTGACGTACTGCAATGCCTTTAAGAGTAAGCCGGAAGATTGAATGCTTTTTGTGCCATCACTGAAAGCAACGGCACCGGAGCGGTGCATGTCGTATAGTTCTGCTAATTCTTTTCCTTCGGTCCCTTTGGTAATGGCACCAATGGGATGGATATTAACAGCGCTATTTGATGCCCGTTGTTTCAGGTACTCCACACCTGCTTTGTCGTGGGTGACCGGTTTATTGTTTGGTATCAGTAATACGTCGGTGTAACCACCGGCGATCGAAGCGTTGATGCCCGTTTCGATGGTTTCTTTTTGTTCATTTCCGGGTTCTCCAAAATGAGCAAATGTGTCCACCCAGCCGGGCGAAACACATAGACCCGGGGCATCAATAATTTGGTCTGCTTCAACGGAAAGGGAGGAACTGATCTTTTCGATCCGGCCACTTTGAACCAACAGGTCCATTTCTTGGCCATTCAAAGGATTCCCCGGTTCTATGATCCGGGCTTTTTTAATGAGGAGTTTCACTAAAGAACAAAGATAAGCAACGGCTTCGGTACTGGGAAATTGAGGTTTTCTGCCTACATTTGCCACCCCCAAATTTTGTTCGGGACGTAGCGCAGCCCGGTAGCGCACTTGCATGGGGTGCAAGGGGTCGCTAGTTCGAATCTAGTCGTCCCGACAAACCAACCAAGCCCTGACCATAGGTCGGGGCTTTTTTATTCAAGGTGTTGCAAGCTGGCTTGCATAAACCTTGGATAAAAGCCCAGATAGCCGAAGGCTATGGCTTGGTTGGTTTGAACACCCCCCCCATTGATCATTTTAATAATCTAGTCGTCCCGACATAACCAGCCCGCCTTAGCTTTAGCGATGGCGGGCTTTTTGTTTTGGCTACGGCCATTCCTCTTTATTATTTTTGCACCCCCTTTTTCGATCGGGATGTAGCGCAGCCCGGTAGCGCACTACGTTCGGGACGTAGGGGTCGCTGGTTCGAATCCAGTCATCCCGACCAGCCCGCCTCATCTATAGCGATGGCGGGCTTTTTCATTTTTATTGCGCTCATTTTAAATTGTCTATTCGTTTTCTGATCGCTGGCAAGGTCATTCTGTGATAATTTCATTCCACGGATATCAATACATTCGCAGCATGACTCCAGCCCGTTACGACAAGCTCACAAATGTTTTAGCCAAAAGGCAGTCAGATCTCACCATCATACTGGAAAACGTATTCGATCCGCATAACATCTCTGCTGTTATGCGTACTTGTGACGCAGTTGGGGTGCAGGAAATTTTCATTCTGAATACTAAGA
>CAYYXC010000185.1:0-2484 GCA_964475505.1 uncultured Chitinophaga sp. | reverse complement strand
TGGTGTGTGCTTTGGTAGCGGTATTTTATCATTTAGGGCTGATGCAGCGCCTTGTTTCCCTGATTGCTCGTGCCATGAATAAAATAATGCGGGTCAGTGGTGCCGAAGCGCTCAGCAACGTGGCCAGTGCTTTTGTAGGTCAGGTAGAGGCACAAGTGATGATCCGGCCTTATTTGCCTTCTATGACAAAAAGTGAACTACTAGCCTCCATGAGCGGAAGTCTGGCTTGCATTGCAGGGGGTATATTGATCGTATATGCCAATATGGGTGCCAAAGCCGGAATGGATCTGGCGCCAACGCTCATAATGGCGAGTTTGATGGCGGCCCCCGGCGCGCTGGTCATCTCCAAGATCGTATGGCCCGAGACAGAGGAGAGCCAGACGATGGGAAAGGTAAAGCTGGAGGTTAAAAGTGATTACGTCAATGTGATCGATGCCATTTCTCACGGTGCCGGCGATGGTTTTAAGATCGCCATGAATGTGATCGCTATGCTGATCGGGTTTATTGCGGTCATTACGCTCATCGACTGGACGCTACTCAAGGCAGGTCATCTTTTTGCACCCGACTTTGATCTGAGTTTAAATTGGATCTTCGCCAAACTTTTTTATCCTTTTGCTTGGGCCATGGGTATTCCATCTGTGGATGTAAATGCCGCAGCCACGCTACTAGGTCAAAAACTAACCATCAATGAGTTTGTAGCATTCTCGAACCTTACATCAAAGGCCGTGCCCATCGTTACCACCAAGGGATTGTGGATCGTTAGCATCGCTATTTGCGGATTTGCCAACTTTAGTTCGGTAGGCATGCAAATCGGTGGCATAGGGGCTTTGGCGCCCGAGAGAAGGGCAGATCTGGCCAAGCTGGGATTCAAGGCCCTTCTGTGCGGAACGCTCGCCTCTTACCTCTCCGCCTCCATAGCGGGTATTTTGATGTAGAAGGATGCCGAAGGAGGCAACGACTAGATATGCGCCTCTATCTTCTTGACAAAATTGGCCTTGGGTTGTGCGCCCACCAGTTTGTCTACCACCTGACCATTCTTGATAAATAAGATCGCGGGAATAGAAGTGATTCCGTAGTTCATGGATACCTCTGGGTTATGATCAACGTTGAGTTTTCCAATATTCACCTTGCCATCGTACTCTTTGGCGAGCTCCTCAATTACTGGCCCGATCGCTCTGCAGGGACCGCACCATTCCGCCCAAAAATCAACGAGGGCCAGTTTGGATGATTCGAGTACTTCGGTCTTGAAATTCTGATCGGTAAATTCTTTTGCCATGATTTGTTTTTTTAAGAGGATGCAAATTTAGTTCCGCGTTTCCTATAACGGTCTGCCTGACATGCATTGTGCAAAAGTTGTCAGCCTATACACTTTGTACCATCATTCCTATACCCGGGGTATTTTCGAGAAAATGGACAAGTTCTGGGTTGACCTCAATTCCATAGCTGGTCGATAGAAGATTGACCTTCATTTTTTTATGAAGATCATTTACAATTAATTTAAATGCTGTTTTTCCGGGGTGCCGCTTAAGGTTCTTTTCAAAAAAACGGATCATTTCGGCGTTGATGTCTTTGGGTTGTATCTCTATTGTCAGCGATCTTGTCAGGTTGGCCAGCATGGTTTCAGCCAGTGTTACGCCGTTGAGCTTAAATTCGAATTCGTTTCTGTTGTAGCGTTGTTTAAGATAACCTACAATGAGCACACTGCTGCCGGGTTGCAGGATCGGCGAAAGGCGCAGGTAGTCGTCGCTAAAAAGCGGAAACTCCAATTTGCCCGTGTAGTCTTCAATGATAAAGCTGCCATACTTGTTTCCGCTTTTGGCAATGCGGTGTTGTGCATCGGTAACCAATCCAACCAGCCTGAAAGGTGCGCCTGGATTGGGTTGTTTCGATATGTTATCTCTGAATTCATTGAAATCATTGATAGCCGTAATGCCATAATGTTTGATCTCGAAACGATAATTATCCAGTGGGTGGCCGCTCAGGTAGATACCGGCTACTTCTTTTTCGTGGTCCAGTTGAACGACCAGGGGCCATGGTGGCACGTCGCTGATACGGGGCGGTGGGATCTCCATGGTGATGGGCAGATCTCCAAAAAGTGTATTGGCCGCAGAAGCTTGGTGCTGTCCCATGACCTGCCCGTATTTCATAATTTTTTCTAGTCCGTTTACCTGCTCCCCGTCGGGTATGGTAAAGTACTGTGCCCGGTGTAATTCCGGAAAACAATCAAAGCCACCGGCGTAGGCCAGACTCTCGAGGGTTCGTTTGTTGACCGTGCGTTGGTTGACCCGTTTGATAAAATCGAATACGCTCTTATACAATCCGCCTTTCTTTCTTTCTTCAATAATACTTTCAACGGCTGCTTCACCTACGCCTTTCAATCCTCCCAGCCCAAATCGAATCTCTCCTTTGGCATTGACCGCAAAACCCTTCAGCGATTCATTGCTATCGGGCCCCAGTACTTTGATGCCCATTCGCTTGCACTCC
>CAYYXC010000184.1:0-2484 GCA_964475505.1 uncultured Chitinophaga sp. | reverse complement strand
ACTCCCGACCTTTGGGTTATGAGCCCAACGAGCTACCGCTGCTCTACTTCGCGATGCAAAGATAAGGGAACAACGCGTTCTGAACAAAATGATTGCATCGGTGTTTTACATCAGTAATTTTGCCCAAACCGCGCTTCCGGGGTGCTGATGTTCAAACACATCGGCTGAGATCAAACCCGTAGAACCTGTCCAGGATAATGCCTGCGAAGGGAAGGAGAAGGAGTCTTACCCAGCACTCCCGGTAGCGATAAATCTTTTTTATGAAAATTTATCGTCTGCTCACAACATTGTTCCTGTTCCCCTCCATTTGCTTCGCCCAAGCGGAAAAAAAAGACAGCTTTTATGTACTAAGTCCGGTAGAAGTTCAGGCTGTACGTGCCGGAGACGAAGCCCCTTTTGCAAAGACCAACCTGACCAAATCGGAAATCGAAAAAAGAAACCTGGGTCAAGATTTACCTTTCTTATTATCAACCCTACCAGGTGTGGTCGTGCATTCAGACGCAGGAAATGGGATTGGTTACACCGGCATTCGGATCCGGGGTACGGATCCAACCCGCATTAATATGACCATCAATGGCATACCGTATAACGACGCGGAGAGCCAGGGGATTTTCTTTGTGAACCTGCCCGACCTTGCCTCCTCTGCACAGAGCATTCAAGTGCAACGAGGTGTTGGAACATCCTCAAACGGCGCAGGCGCTTTTGGAGCTAATCTCAACATCAGCACGCACGAAGCCAATCCTACCAAACGCCTCAGCATTCAAAACAGTTTTGGCTCATTTGATTCCAGAAAACATACGCTGCTTTATCAATCCGGTTTACAAGGAAATTTTGCCACCGACGTACGTCTCTCTCACATCGCCAGCAACGGCTTTATTGATCGGGCAACCAGCCGACTCTCCTCCTACTATGTATCGACAGCCTACATACAACCCAGCTACTCGTTGCGGGTGACGCATTTTGCCGGAAAGGAAAAAACATACCAAGCCTGGTATGGCATCTCCGAGGCCGACCTCCGTGCTGGAAATCGAACCATTAATTATGCGGGCACTGAAAGGCCGGGCGACCCATATGACAATGAAACCGATAACTACCGGCAGAGCCATACGCAGATCTTCTTCAACAAAACCACTGCAAGCAAAGCACAATTATCAGTAGCGCTGTTCTACACCCGCGGGAAAGGATACTACGAACAATACAAAGCGGATGAGGATTATGCCCGATATGGAATGCCCTACCCGGTGAACGGAACCGATACCACCTTTACTACCGACCTGATTCGGCAATTATGGCTTGATAACCATTTTTTCGGAACCACCTTCTCCTATCAATGGAAGACTGGACGCTCTGCATTTACTTGGGGGGGCGCACTCACCCGATATGTGGGTGATCATTACGGAAAACTTCCCTGGGCGAAAAACGGATTGACGGTTATTCGCAACTGGTATGACCAGCCTGCAGATAAAAATGATGCGAACCAATTTCTGAAATGGCAATGGTCCTGGAAACCCAAGTGGTCCGTTTTTGCTGACCTGCAAGCACGTTGGGTAGAGTACAGACTAAATGGATTTAGAAACAATCCAGCCATTCGCTTTCATCCCATCTATCAATTCATTAATCCGAAAGCCGGTATCAGTTACGCACACGAATCCTGGTCAGGTTTTGTTTCATTGGCCTATGCACAAAAAGAACCTAACCGAGATGATTTTGAGGCCGGATGGAATCAACAACCACGCCCGGAGAAACTACTGGATTTGGAAATGAACATAGGAAGAAGAATGCAGGATTATCGTTGGTCAGCGACAATCTATCACATGTCCTATCGAGATCAATTGATTCTCACCGGCGCCATCAACGATGTGGGCGCCTACACCCGCACAAATATCCCTTACAGTTATCGGATGGGCATAGAATTAGAGGGTAGTTGGAACATCCACAAAAAAATACGATTGGCTGGAAACCTTGCTTTCAGCAGAAACCGGGTCCGGAATTTTACGGAGTACTTGGATGATTATGATAACGGAGGACAAGTCACCCGTTTTTATCGCCGCTCCAACTTAGCGCTCTCACCCGAATGGGTTTCAAACGGAATTTTGGCCTGGTCGCCAATGAAATCCTTAGAAGTGCAATTGATCAGTCAGTTTGTAAGCCGTCAGTACCTGGATAATACCTCAAACAAAAGCAGATCGTTAGATCCGTACTGGGTGCAAAACTTATTGATCGACTACAAGTGTGTATTACCCAAAGGAAAAAACCTCCGCGTGTTGCTGCAGGTTAACAACCTGACCAGTGTCTTGTACGAGCCCAATGGATACACCTTCAGTTATTTGTACGGCGGCAGAACGGTAACGGAGAATTTCTTCTTTCCCATGGCTCGAATCAATGCCATGATGGGCGTTCAGCTGGAGCTATGAACCGGGATGAGCATCGCCAAAGCTTTCTTTCCATGCTAGCACTCCGCCAGCCAAGTTGACCACATTCTTA
>CAYYXC010000183.1:0-2572 GCA_964475505.1 uncultured Chitinophaga sp. | reverse complement strand
TTCCGCTTGACTCGAACAGCACCAGTTGCATGCTTTCCTGCCACGAGGTTGCACGAAATAGCAAAAGGTCAGGCAGCCCGTCGCGATTGAAGTCTGCAGTCGTACCCCCCAGGTATTGGCGAGCGGTCTCACGCTCGGCAGTCGTCAACTCCCCGGTGTACGGGGCCTTTGACGAGAATGCCAACTCGAGGGGGTCATCGATCTCCAACCAGCGCTGCTGTGCCGTTGAACTCCCATCGAAGTTCACCAAGTAACTCCTGCTGGTGGAACCAGGCGATCGGACTTTGAGGAGCTGGTTGACGACCAGTAGATCCTTCAGGCCGTCGCCAGTCAGATCAGCCGTAATCAGTCCATGGCTGTAGTCAACCGGCATCCCACCAGGCAGTGATACCGATGTCAGTCCATTAGCCGTCTGTAGGTATAACCGGTTCTGATAACCAATATCACGCCCATCAACTCCGTGATCCCCGATGAAGAGATCCATCCGCCCATCGCCATTAAAGTCCGAAACACTAGCCCTCCGGGGATAGAGGCTGTATTCCAATTGGGACTGAATCGATGGATTGGGAGCGAAGTTTCGGGTCTTGGGCTCGTAGAACAATATGACAACTTTGTTCTCTCCCCCGACATCAGGGTTGCCTCCGAAGCGAGCTGCCAACACCAAATCGTCGTTCCCGTCGCCGTTAAGGTCACCAGCCGCCAAAATACTGAACTCGAGATCATTTCTGATGGCTGTGTATCCGCTAGCATTTCCCAGCTTGATCCAGCCGAAATCCACATTCACCAGTTCGTTCATGGTGAGTGTCATACATTTACCCCAAACAACACTCCGCGAGCGTCAACCATTGAATGGCCTCCCGCTCATCGAGCACTACGCAATCCAAACTGACGGACAGATCTTTGCGCGGTTGCACGGGTGGAAGCCGGATGCAAGCGTGATGTAGGGGGCGGTCGAAGTTGATCCTCGTATGAATACATGGTCTACTCCTGCAATCAGTCAAAGAATTTATCTGCATCGCCCCTGGCGGTCGGCGCGCACATGTTCCGGGGTGTGGACATGAGAATTGTCACTCCGCCAATTCCAAAGTAATTGGACCTCCATACGAATTCCATTTCATCCCAACAATTTTCACTTTACCTTCGACTCTGACTGGTGTGGGGCTGGCCAAGCGATTGATGATATTAAATCCCTTATGGTAAGCGGGCACAAAAGTTCCATTCACTGCTCTTAGCCAAATCCGTGGACTTTGTGAAAACGCACTGCTTAGTGGAAATTGATTGATAGTTGCACAAACAAAATCATCTCTCCCATCCGAGTTGATATCGATCCAATAAAGCCTTGCGCAATAAGTCAAATCAGTTTCGATCGATTCTTTATTGGTAATGTACTGATTTGAAACATTTGACCATTGGGAGGTAATTTCATTAAAAGCAAAAACTTTGAAGATACTTTTCTGATATGGCATGGCCTGACCGCCAGGATGCTCTGCGAAATTCATGATCATCTCTAGAGACCCTGACGAGTCCAGTTGCTTTAGAGATACATTCGCTCCTACCGTTTTGTCGCCAAAGGGCGTTTCTTCAAGGACGGACTGAGCTATAAACCCCCCCTGTCCATCACCTAATAAAGTGAGAGTTTTCTGGCGAAGGCTACCCCCGTTTCCACCTACCACAATAAGGTCAACTTTTCCGTCATTATTGACATCTCCGGCGACTGCGCTGTTGAAACTTTGATTTCCATTTATTAATACATTTCCCTGCTTGTCTGCGACGCGAAGAGAAGAATGAGTCCATGTGTTGCCGGTTGACATCACCAAATATGAATCATTTGTTCCAGGAAATCTACGATAAAAACAGTCTGGATACTTCGGGGCAGTGCTGTCGATTGGAACCCAGTTATTGTTTAGAATGACAAAGTCTGTTTTTCCGTCACCGTTGAAATCGCCCCAAGCTGCTTGGTGCGTGTAGCCGGCCAATCTGGGCAACAGGTGTGACATGTTGACCAGTCCAGAATTTGAGCCTAGTAGTAATATTGGTGCTTCTCCGCAAGGTGTGCCGTAGTCTGTTCCGGTTCCAACAGCGAAGATGTCGTTATAACCGTCACCGTTAAAGTCGCCAATCGTCGCGGCGTGGGTCCATTGCATCTCAGGCATTATTGCCTGCGTGGCGGGGCTGGCACTAAACTCCTTGGTTCGGGGGTCGTAGTATGCAATTATCGGTTTGGTAAAGCCGGGGTCATTGCAGCCCCGGGACGGTATATAGCCTGCCTTCGGCCCTATTAAAATATCATCATGCCCATCATTATTTAAATCACCCTTCGCCACAATATCATAGCTTCCGCAGCCTGACGCATCTGATCGAATGGTACCTGCACTTGATATCTTGGTCAGCGACCATGTGCCCTCACTATTAATCGAACCAAAATCTGGCGGTGGTGATGATTCATTAATATTGGCAACCATGGCACGGAGTGGCCTAAGTTGAGTTGTTTCCTCGCTCGATAAATCTGGAAAAGATGTAGCGTAAGCGACTTGATTCGATAACTTTAAGGCTGTTTTTCCCCATGTAGAAT
>CAYYXC010000182.1:0-2584 GCA_964475505.1 uncultured Chitinophaga sp. | reverse complement strand
AAGAAGCCGCCGATGTTCTCCCAGTAGAGGAGAAGAAGGAACTTGTTGCTTTCTTGCTTACCCGCCTTCGCCGCACTGGAGACGAACTCCCGCCTGTGCGCGATATTCCAAAGGCAACCATCGACAAATGGGTTGCTGATGACGAAGAAGGCTACAGGAAATTTCTCGCGGGAGCGTGAGAATCTTTCTGGATACAAGCGTCCTTCTCGCTGCTTGCCGTTCCGAGTCTGGAGCATCGAGGGCAATCATTGATATAGCCGCAAAACAAGGCTGGAGGCTGATCGCCAGTCCATGGGTTCGAGATGAGGTTGAAAAAAACCTCTCCAAGTTTCCATTTGAATCCACGGCGACATGGGTTGCTTTGCGTTCCCGAATTTCACTTGTCGATGATGTGGTTTCGATAGATCGAGCTTTGGTTTTTCCTGCCAGTAAAGATCGACCCGTTTTGATCACGGCACTGGCTTGGGCTGATGTTCTCCTCACCTTGGATCGAGAAGATTTTATAAAGGTTCTGGGATCGTCCTGTTATGGTCTGCCCATTCTACTCCCATCGGAGTTTTTGATCAGGGAGCGAAAGCAAGGTCGTTTGAACTGATTCGATGCCAGTAAAGTTTGAATTTCTCTGAAACTCGAACATTCATGGACTTCCAAAATGCAGCATGATCAAAATTCTATGTTTCGTTCTGCGTGGGGTTGCTATTTGGAAATTGTGATCTTGCGGATCCGTAGGTTGCCCCAATCAGCCACATATACATTCCCGCTTCCATCCACTGCTACTTCTGCAGGGGAACTAAAAGTCGCCGTGTCTCCTTGTCCGTCGTCTCCGCCAATTTTTCCCGAACCCGCCAGCGTTGTTACATTTCCACTAGGCGCAATCTTGCGGATTCGGTGATTGGAACTATCTCCCACATACACATTCCCGCTTGTGTCCACTGCTACTCCGGAGGGGTCTAGGAAGCTGGCTAAGGTTCCTAGTCCATCATTAAAGCCGCCGCTTTTACCCGCCAGTGTTGTTACATTTCCACTTGGCGTAATCTTGCAGATTCGATGGCCGGTAACCACGTACACATTCCCGCCTCCATCCACGAATACTGCTTTGGGATAGTAAATATTATCAGCCAGAGTTGTTACATCGCCATTCCATGTTATCTTCCGGATGCGGTGGTTAGCTGTATCTGCCACATACACATTCCCGTTTTCATCTACAGCTACTCCAGAAGGGTAATTAAAACTCGCGGAGGTTCCTTGACCATCGGCATAGCCTGCGCTCCCCGATCCTGCAAGAGTTGTCACTGTTCCGCTTTGCGTTATCTTGCGGATGCGATTGTTGGCTCTATCTGCTACATAGACATTTCCATTTCCGTAGACAGCTACTGCGACCGGGTCTCGGAAGCTGGCTGAGGTTCCTTGCCCGTCAGCTGAACCAGCCCCATTGTTAAAGTTGTCATGAATTCCGCCTCCACCTGCCAGCGTCGTTGCAGTTCCGCTCGGCGTTATCTTGCGGATTCGGTGGTTGACTGAATCTGCCACATACACATTCCCGCTTGTGTCCACGGCTACTCCCTCTCCCGATTCTGATCCCGAAAGTGTCGTTACGTTAACATTTGTATCAAAAACTGGAAAGATGCCGATGGAGATGAGCTTTTGAGTCAATGTTTGAGCATCGACACTCGTTGCGGCCTCTAATGCATAAGGAACAGGAATAGTGTAGGCATTCGGAGGAACCGCAAGACTTGCAGAGACAGGTACGGCTTTGGTGCTACCAACAACTGATACGCTGCCCTTGATCGAGCCTACAACGGGAGAGGTAACCACCGCTTCAACGGCTTGATAAAGTTGATCCCGATATTCCACCGTGTCTATCGCTGGCGAACTGACGAATCCCTGCACCTTGACTGCTGGTTTTGCTACCGTGGCAGCAAGGGCATTGCGCCCCATCAGAAGAGCATTGGCGGCTTGTTGGGCTTTCGTGGCATTTCCAGAGACAAGTTGGAAAGGCACGGTGTATCCCATCTGAATCGCGCCTAGTTGAAGTGCTATCTGGTCTTTGGGGTGGTTAAAGGGAAGCGTTGACTGCGCGGATGCTGAAAAAAAAGCGTAAAGGAAGTAAAGTAAAATGGAAACGATGGAAAACTTCATACATTATTATGAATCTGAGACATTCCGTTTTTGCTAGATCAAATTCATCATCAAACACTTCAGGTGCTTGATAACGTTTTAATAAAAGTGATGAGATGACTACGGAGACAGATGAAAAAGCCATCGCAAGACCAGCACATGCAGGTGGCATCGTTGAATGCAAGATTGGAAAAAACATGCCAGCAGCTAAAGGAATACCAATAAGATTGTATCCAATAGAAAAAGCAAAATTGAGACGTATACGATTAAACACAACACGTGCAAGATCGAGTGCAACCACAACATCACTCAATTTACTCTTTACCAAGATCATATCTGCTTCAGCCTTGGCAATTTGAGTACCAGCTCCAATTGCAAGTCCAACATTCGCTTGAGCAAGTGCTGGAGCATCATTGATACCATCACCAACCATCGCAACGATACGTTGTTTTTTTGTCAAGGGAGA
>CAYYXC010000181.1:0-2598 GCA_964475505.1 uncultured Chitinophaga sp. | reverse complement strand
CAGGAGTAGCTGAAGATGTACCTATTAACGTAAATGTAGAACCATTATACTTATAAATCTCTACGTAGAATTTAGAACTATTCCCCGCAGTGCCCATTGACGCATAGAGACCAAATCTCCAAGCACCAGATGGTACACTTAACAGAGACGGGTCATTAGCATCCGTCAAGAATTGACATATTAGCCCATCCCCAGTTTTACTAAAATCAGTGCCAGCCCCCAAAACTGGTGTTCTACTCATCTGAGAATACCCAGCCACTCCAGATGCTATACTACCATTAAGGTAGTAGACCATACCACCACCGCCACCTATATCTGGGAAAGAACCTAAAGTACCATCACCTTTTACATATTGCGTTGAACTACCACCTATTACAGTACCAAGTGTTTTATTCTTCCAAAGACTTGTTGCTGATTCATACATCAACAAATCCTTATTTGCTATTGAGGATATTGCCACATTATGTAGCTCTTGCAGCTCAAAACCATTCTGAACCTTTATAAATATCTCTCCATTATTTTGCTGAACTCTTGTAACAATACCTATAAACACTAGGTGATCAGGAGCAGATGGTTTATTTGCTAGCCCAAATATTAGATTACCATTAGTGCCAAGCCAAACAGGATCTCCAGCATTTGCTGTTGAAGTATCTAAACCAGCAAGTAAACCTTCGGTTATAACATTTACCTGTGCATTTAAGGCGCCACCAGTTTCTAATAATCCTAATGTTTTTGAAGACGTAGCTTCAGTAGCATTAGATGCCTTAGACACTATCATGTTTGTACCATCAGCAGATGATACATAAACCGCTTGTCCTTTTGCGATAGCCTCGCCAAGTTTTACTTGATGTTTTAATGTTGATGCAGTAAGCGAACCAAGATCTAAAGCAAGTTCAGCTCCAGTTCTATACTTAATTACACCACCATCAGATACCAAGAACTTGTCTGTATCAATAGTGGCGTTTGCAATTGTATTTAACTGCGTAACGCCATCTACGATAAGGCCAGCCTTAGCTAATATGTTATGTAAAAATCTCATTACTTCTTAATTATTACTCGGTATGCATTGCTCGCAGGAGCAGTAGCAAAACTCACGGTTACTGTATTTGCATCTGTGATAACAACATCGGCGAACACTTCTTCAAGTGTTGTGTTGTCTTTAATCATCACAATTACATCTATAGTATTTAGTGAGTGAGTAACAGCATAAGATAAAGAAGATCCGTTACCGACGTTAGCAGCATATCCACCAACACGGTTATCAAGAACTGTTTTTAATTTTAATGGAGTAATTACAGCAGTATCGTTTGTACCTGCATTAGCTTCTGCTTGAGTCGCAAGTCTTACAACACCAAGAACTGTTTCAGTAGCCTGATCACGGTTAGACTCTAAGAAAGTCCAATCTGAACTTGATGTAGGAGAAGCGTTATCTATGTTAGCGATCAATACATCGCCAATATTTAAAGTAATTCCTTGTACAGTACCAGCACTAGTCACATACCAGTAATCACCCTTCTTAGTTCCACCAGAAGCGGTAGGGAAGTTTACAGCAGAACCTGCAGCGAAACCACCTTCTAGATTACCAAGTCCTGCAACTGTATTATCTACATAAGCCTTAATTGAACCAGCAGTAGCTAAGTTAGAAGAAGAAGCACCAGTCATTGTGTTGCTATCCAAGATTGAAATCTCACTAGCCACACCAGTTCCAGCAGCCACACGACCCATCACAGTCATCGTAGCAATGTTCTGGATCTTAGAGAATGTGATGTTAGAGTCTGTAACCTTGATTGTAGTCACAGCGCCATCAGCAAGCTTACCAGTACTTACACCTAAATCTTTAATACGAACGATGTCGGCATTTACCTCGATTGTTGTATTATCAGGATTTAGGTCTAAGGTAACAGCTCCGCTAGAGCCACCACCAGTAAGACCTGAACCAGCAATCACCTCGGTGATATCACCGGATACGCTTCTCCAAGTTGTACCATCCCAATAGTATACATTACCATCTGAGGTATTGTAATACACCTGACCAGCAACAGGTGAACCGGGAGGGCCTGAAAGATTCTGCAACGCTACGTTGAGTATCTGGTTTTTGGTTAGGTCAAGATTGACCAACATCTTTTTTGCCATAGTAATTAGTTTAGATACGCCTTCCCGCTAGTTGGAGAAGAGAATGAAATTGTTAATTGATTATTAGAATTATATACTACCCTACCGATTACTTCATCATCCGCTGTGTCAACAATGCTTACACTTGGCTTTTTCCCCATGTTATGTACCACAACCCAAGTAGCGCTTGCTACCTGCTGATCGTGTACATAATTAGTTTGTATTGTTAGCGTCTGAAGAATAGTCCATAAGTCGGTTTGGTTTTGTATATTACCAATAATGCTTCCCCAAGCCATAGTGTTATAGGCGCCTAGGTTATAGGGTTGTATTGGTAGATTAGTTGGTACATATGTTGGTATCTGATAGTTGTGAAGTACAGCAATCAGATCATTTAGATCTCGATAGATACTAGACAAATCCTGCACACGCATCTTGTCTATAATATGCATAAACAAACCTTCAGCATACTCAAAATCGTTCTTAGCA
>CAYYXC010000180.1:0-2606 GCA_964475505.1 uncultured Chitinophaga sp. | reverse complement strand
ACGGATGGTGCTCCACCGTGCTTCGGGCAGGGTGACGGTGGTGAGGGTCTGAGCGAAGGTCATCGGTCGGTGTCGGTTGCTTGAGTATTGTAGCAGGTCAGGCGGCGTCGCGGGCAGCGAGCATCAGGGCATGGAATTTATGGAATTCGTGGGTCATCCCTGGGGAGAGAGTCGGGCGTCCCTTGCTGCCGTGAGCGGGAAGGTGGAAGGTCTGGGCGATGGCGGGGTGGGTCACCTTATCGTGCCCACTGCCTGGTTTGATGGTGCCGCCTGCCTTGGTGATGAGGCGGCGGGCGTCGCGGACTTTGATCGGTTGCATCGGTCGGGTGTCGGTGCTGATGGTATTGTAGCAGGTCGGGGGCGGACCCCTCAGATCATCACGGTGGTGGGCAGAGCCCGAACCACGGGGGAGTGGTGACGGTAGCAGAACTCCCGCAGATCGTGGATGCTCTGTCCCTTGAAATCATCAGCGGTGAAAGTCCAACCGTGGAACTCCCGATCAATCTCAGTGAGGGTGTGAGCGATCAGGGAGCGGAGGTTGTCGGTCTTGGTCATCGGTTCGTTTGCTTCGGTCCCCTCAGTATAGAGGCAAAAGGGAAGGGTCGTCCCCCTCCGTTGTGCCACTATCAGAATTGGATTTCTTCGGCGGTCGGCTGGGCATCGGGCATGGTATCATCCTCAGCGATCGTTTCCAGGATCTGCAGGATGCTGTCGCCGTTGCTGCCTTGACGGAGGAGGGAGAGTGCCAGGTCGCGGGTCATTTGAAAATCAGAGTAAAGGTTGCTGAGCAGTTTAAAGTCGTGCTCAGGACTGATAGATTCAGGAATCAAACACGTCGCCGTTGATCTCAGCGCGGTTGATCTTAGGGTCGTTCCACTTTACACCATCAGGGGTCTCCTTGGTGCCGAACTCATAGAATGCTTCCAGCAGATCTTCATAGCAGCAGATGTCATTCTCCTGAATGAAGTGGTAGATGCTCTCATCATTCTCAATCCAGAGCACAACATTCCAGGTCTCATAATTGGTCCAACCGTTATAGGTGCGGTCGGTGAGGTTGGTCTGGTAGATGGTGGCGGTCATTTGAGGTTCGCTTGTGAACTGAGAGAATTCTACAGGGTCAGGCGGTGATCAGCGACCCCTGGTGGACAGTCTGCAGATTGACCTCCGCCCAATCGTATTCTTCTTTCAGTTGGGCACAGCGGGCATCAGCGGCAGACTTGCAATCGTAAAGGGAGCAGTGGTCATCAGATTCGTAGAAGAACCCAGCGGTCACAACGTAGACTTGCATTGGTTTCGTTTGAACTGAGAGAATTCTACAGGGTCAGTGGGAGATCAGATCGGCAGCAGTGGACAGTGCCTCAGCCGTCACAGTGCGGACGGGTTCCATCGGACCCCAGAACGTGTAGATGAGGGCAGTGCCGATCAGGATCTTAAACATTGTGGCGCGGTGGAAGTCTGCAGAGCGGGAGCGGGTCAGTGCTTTAATCACGGGGCAAGGTGAGCAGGGGAACCACAGGAGCGATAGAATTCTACCATCCGCATCGCCTCATCATAGGTGCGGAACCATTGCGACCGCCACTCACAGGCATTGTAGGGGGTCTGATAGCGGACTTCGTAGCGGATCATCGGGGTCGTTTGATCTGAAAGTATTGTAAGGGGTCAGAGGGTGCCGTGAGGCACCCGATGTGCCAGATCAGTAAGTGATCTGCTGAGCGTTGACTTCCTGCAGGAGTTGCTTTACCTTGTCCTGCTGCAATTTAATTACAACTTGAGAGTTACGGTTTGCCTTACTGTTGCCCAGGAATGCATTGATTCCGTTGTTGCTGGTGACGCGGATTCGCAGACCACAATCATACACATTCCCATCGGCATCTACAAAGTAGACCATACGGGAAGACTTGCCCTTACCCTTGAGAACAATGCTGTATCCCTTGTTGATGTATTCAACAGCAGGATGTTGATCAGCAGAGAACACATACAGTTCGGAAGTCTTGGTGTCGTTGATCACCAGATCAAACCCACTGTTGTGATCAATCAGACCGCGACGCAGAATATCAGTAACTTGTGCAGAGGAAAGTGTATCCAGCGCCAGTTCGCAAAGGTTGTTGAAACTGTCGCGGATCTTCAGGACAAATTCTTCATCAGAGCGCAGCGATTCGGGCATCTGACGCAGTTCCCGCATATTGGAGATGAAGTGGTCAAAAGTATCACCCAGAGCATCATTGTAGGCGCTGGTATTGAACCAATCAAAGCTACCGTTAGTGATGCCTTCCTTGCGCTTGATGCTGATTTTTTGATCACCAGCGACGGCATCTTCTTTACACTTAGTGCCGCCACGCTTTTCTACAGTTTCGCTGTAGATCTTCATCTCATTCAGGATTTGAACAGTCAGATCCTCATTCTTCACGCCGCCGTGGTGAACAGAACCGTCAGTCTTGTAGGTCATTTGATTTGCCGTGCTCGACACGGGCGAAGGTTGATCGGAGGTCTTTCCCCCTCCGTTGAAACTACTATAGGGCATCTGGCGACCCTCACAAGGGGGTCTGTACCAGTTCGGGAAGTGGCACAGGATGCCCTGCTGGGGGCATCTGGGGGCTCTATAGTAA
>CAYYXC010000179.1:0-2607 GCA_964475505.1 uncultured Chitinophaga sp. | reverse complement strand
AAAGGGCCACTCAGTTGTCTGACCAAGGCTCGTTACGGAATCGCTTGGGGTGTAGTGGGTGCGGCCATGGATTGTTATGATACGGCGCTTCGCTATTCCAAAGAGCGTATCCAATTTGGTAAGCCGATCGGTGCGTTTCAATTGCAGCAGAAAAAATTGGCGGAGATGATCACCGAGATAACTAAAGCTCAGTTGTTGAACTGGCGCTTGGGAGTATTGATGAATGAGGGAAAGGTTACTCCGCAGCAGGTAAGCATGGCCAAGCGCAATTCTTGTGAGATGGCCACACAGATCTGCCGCGATGCCAGACAATTGTTGGGCGGAATGGGTATTACCGGGGAGTATCCCGTGATGCGACACATGATGAACCTCGAGAGCGTAATCACTTACGAGGGGACGCATGATATCCACCTGTTGATCACCGGCATGGACATTACCGGATTTAATGCTTTCAAATAACTGATGGCGGTATATCCCGATAAGATATTTCTGATCGGATTCATGGGAGTTGGGAAATCTCACTGGGGTAGAATTCTCTCGAGTCATCTCGGTTATACTTTTCTTGATCTCGACGAGATCGTATCCCGGGCAGAGGGCGATCGCAGCATTACCGAAATTTTTGAGCAGGAAGGAGAGGAGTATTTTCGAAACCTGGAGTCGTCTTGTCTGGAGAAACATTCTCAGGAGTCTGGTCAGTTCGTTATGGCTTGCGGTGGAGGCACTCCCTGTTTTTTGAATAATCTGGAGCGCATGAAGAATGCGGGACTGGTCATTTGGCTGCAAGCAAGCATCGAGGAATTGATGCCCCGCTTGTTGGCAGAAAAATCTGCTCGTCCACTCATCAAAGACTTAAGCGATCAGGAAATTGAATCATACATCGCTAAGAAGTTGGGAGATCGCCAATTATTCTATCGGGAGGCACATCGAACTGTTCCAGAGGCAACGCTGACCGATCAAAACTTGCTTAAAACGTTTTTTGATGAATAAGCGTATTGTGTCGTGGGCCTGTTTTTTGATCATGTGTGGCATTGCGCTCGGCGCCTTTGGTGCGCATGGATTACGCAGACTAACTCAGGATGAAGATCTGTTACGGGGCTATCAGACTGCCGTCGATTATCATCTTTTTCATTCGTTGGCTTTCCTGTTGATGGGACTGTGGGGTGCTTCGATTTTTAGTCGCTCCATCAGCAAACTTGCCTTTCGCTTGCTGATAGCTGGAATGATTGTCTTTTCCGGATCGCTCTATTTATTGACGCTGTTCAAACTGCTTGGTTGGCCGTATAGATGGGTTGGTCCCATTACTCCCATAGGCGGTACTTTACTCATTTTGGGTTGGGCTTGGTTGGGCTATTCAATCCTAAAAGCTGAAAGGGCAAACTGATTATCTTTGTTTGGATGGCTAAATCCGCTAAAAGCAAGACTGGTAAAATATCAAAGTCAAAAAAACCTCAATCGGGATTTTCGCCTGAAAAAGAGGAGTCCATTGATCTGAAATCGTTGGTTCGTGACGAGCGTACTTGGAAGATCGTAGGCGTTTCAATGGTTTTCTTTTCGCTGTTTCTTTTTGTTTCCTTTCTATCTTATTTGTCTAGTTGGAAGGATGATTCCTCTATAGTGAGCACCGGGTTCTCAGCTCTTTTTACGGATCAGTCTGTACAAAATGCCGCCGGGGCTTTGGGCGCACTGACTGCTGCTTTTTTCTTTGAGCAGTGTTTCGGTTTCGCTTCCTTTCTGATCTGCACCTTCTTTTTTGTAGTGGGGATCAACCTGCTTTTCCGTCGCCGTGTTTTCTCTATCTGGCGCAACGTTAAATATGTAACCATCGGTATGTTGGTGGCCTCTGTGTCGCTTTCCTTTCTTTTTCCCGAGAGCAAGCCTTATGGGGGCGGGGCCGTTGGACTCATGATCAACCAAAACATGAACCAAGCGGTTGGTAAAATCGGCACGGGTGCCATCCTTTTTCTTTCATTGATCGGTTATTTGATCTGGCAGTTCAATCCACAACTCAAATGGCCTGCTCGTGAGCCAGCAGAGGAGTCTGACGAAACAGAGCCGACAGAATCGGAAGAAGATTCAAATGAGGAGGAGGAAAAAACCATCACTGCTCCAGCAGTCGGTGCTGCGGCTGCTGCCGGAATGACGATCAATCAGCTCTATGCCAACAAGCCCGAATTAGTTGATGCAGATGAATCACCTGTAGTGGTTCAGTTTCCGCTCGAAGAGGAGCCTGAAATTCCCATGACTTTGGTTGAAAAGGATCCGATAGACTTACCGATAGAAACTCCTGTTGAGGCCTTGATTGATCCTGTGCCGCCACCAGTTGAATTGAGTCCCCTCGTCTCTGTTACAATGCCTGCTGCCGCCACGGGCATGCAGGATGTGATGACGACTGGTATGGATACAGATACTGATTTGAATAAAGATGAAGACGCGGGAGATGAATTAGCATTGGAGATCAAAACCGCTCCCGATCCGATCGATGCTCCAGTAGAGGTGGAAAAGGAAAAGGATGATTTAGCACCTTATGAACCGACGTTGGATTTGAGGGATTATAAATATCCCACGCTTGATCTGTTGGAGCAGCATGGAAGCGAGAAACACAGGTCT
>CAYYXC010000178.1:0-2619 GCA_964475505.1 uncultured Chitinophaga sp. | reverse complement strand
TAGAGGCTACGCTTACGTTATCGCGGAAGGTCTTGGTGAGGATATCACCGTTGGCGCTACCAAAACGGAAGATCGGGGGTGTAGTTCCACCGGGCACCAAGCTGGCTGCATTGGTAATGGTCAGCGGGCGGCTGTTGTTGATGGTCTTGATCTTGCCCCATCCTGGATCGATCAGGTTACCTGCATTGAAGATATCGATGCTAAACTGCAAGCAGTTCTTGGTGCCCTTGATGTTGGTAAAGAGGTCTTGCATGATCTTAACATCGAGACGATTCAGCCAAGGAAGTTGTGCGCCATTACGCTCTGCATATTGTCCGCGGTGAGCGCGCAGGTATTTATCTTGTAGAATATACCTCTCAAGTAACGCACGTTGGGCCGTTTGGTTATAAGTAACATTATTTACTATGTTGTCGGCAAATAGCATTTGTTGCACTTCCGCTGTAGTAGGGATGTACATTAAGTCGTTCCCGTTAATTCCGTCTCTATTAAAGTCAGCTACAATTCCAGATGCAGCGGTTCCATCATATACGTATGAGAAACGACCATTTATTCCACCATTGTAGAAAACAGAGATGGTGGTTGCGAGTTTTTTAAAGTACTCTTTTCGGTATGAAACGATTGCTACAACTCTGTCAGGTATTACATAATCTGCATGGCTAAGAGTCTGCGAATTTGGTCCCCAAACATTGGGAGTACCCTGCCAGGCTGATTGAGGTTGATCTCCGCCTCCATCAAATAAGTTGGCAGCCATAGATTTTGTATAAGCAACTGACCAAGATAGTCCCTTGCTGTAAGTCTTTTCAATTTTAGCAGTTAATGAAAAGTAGTAGCCTCTGCTGGCATTATCCAATACTATGGGATTAAAGCCACTAGGTCCTCCAGCCACTGGAACTCCAGCGATGCTGAGCGTATTCAAGAACCTGGTTTGTGTGGTTGTGGCATATATTGGCCTGTTGTCGGGGTATCCAGAAGTATTAAGGGGGCTAGGAGCAACAAGGTTGGGGTTGCGAAATACGGCCACGTTTAAATCTTTATTAAAAATTGCCTCTATTGTTCCTATCAGTCCTTTGCCTATACGGGTGTCGATAGCGAGAGTTGATTTCCAAGTTTGTGGGTTTCTGAAGTTTTCTACCAGTGCGGTGATCGTACTGGGAACAATTGTGCCTGCAGTAGGAACAGTACTAGGCCGGTATGCAGCGGGATCCGGATTAAATGGTCCTGGGGTATTTGCTCTTCCCTGCCATGCTTGAGTAATTTGAATCATGCCATTGTCGCCGGACTGGCTGACAATCCACACGAAAGGAACACGTCCGGTAAAGATGCCTGTTCCACCGCGTATCTGCAAAGAGCGGTCACCATAAATATCCCAGTTGAAGCCAAGGCGGGGGGACCACATTAGACTATTTTTCGGAAGGTTGCCAGTGTTAATCTTTTCCCCGTTCTCAAAGTTCATGTTAAGTACAAGTGGGTGAGTAATAATTTGTGGAACATCAGGATATGTTGGAAGATCAACGCGTAGTCCAAGAGTGAGCCTAAAGTCTTTATTGACGACAATTTCATCTTGGCCGTAAACAGAGTACTGCCCGAACTTGAATGATGAAAATGCAGGTGCAAAGTTTTTACTGAGAGAATAAGTAAGTGCGTAGTTTATGGGCTTTTGTCTAAGGGCTGGATTTGGATCTATAGAACTAGCGAATGCGGCCCAGCTGTCAAAAATGTAAAATCCAGTGGCGAAGCGCTGGAAGCCGTTGATGGTTTGACTTAGCTCAAATTGACCTCCGAGGGTCCAATTATGCTTACCTGTTGTCCAAGTCAAGTTATTTATCACTGAATAAGTCTTTACCTGCCTTAGATTCCCAAAGCTGAAAGGCTCGTATCCAAAGGAGGTGTAAGGAACAGGGGTAGTAACGCCACCAGTGTTACTAAGAATGTCAACAAAAGGAAAAATTTGGCTATCCGTAGATCTGGAGTCATTTTGAAAAGTGTATGTTGCCCTGAATGTGTTCGAGAATTTACTAAAATTCGAATTAAGCTCACCAGCAATAGAGTATAAGTTTGCTCCTTGAAAGTAATTGGAGTTTTTGAACCAAAGGGATGTAATGGCTGTGCGGCTACTACCAGGAGAGGTTGGATAAGGAGAGGTGCCTGTAAATGATCCACTAATTGAGCCGCTGGGAGAATTGGGCTCTCCGCCTTCGACCTGGCTGTAGCGGATATTCAAACGATGTTTGTCGTTGATATTCCAGTCAATACGGGCCAGGTATTTGGTACGCTCGATGTTAGGAACATATCCCTGAAAAGGACCGGTTACATACCCGTAGTTGTCAAGCAAAAATTTACTGATTAGGTTAAGAGAGTCAGCTGTAGGTCTTGCAATGTTTGGGGAGCTTCCAAAAGGAGCTGAGGCGGTGGCTGCAAATAAACTTTGAATGGATTTTGGCTGATTCTCTGTTTCGTAGTTGATGAAGAAGAACAATTTGTTCTTGATGATCGGCCCGCCCATACGGAATCCATATTGATTGAATTCTTCTACAGGGCGAATGAATTTGGATTGCTCTACCTGGTCACCTCTTTGTTTTTCGTTACGGAAGTAGCGATAAACAGATCCGGTGAACGTGT
>CAYYXC010000177.1:0-2626 GCA_964475505.1 uncultured Chitinophaga sp. | reverse complement strand
GACTGTTTTTCATAAGCAAAAAATCAACAAGGAAGATAATGAAAAAACCCAATTGATGTCTTGGCTGACCTTTTCAAACACAAGTGTCATCTATCGAGACATCTATCGCGACAACAGACAGAATGTAGGTTGAAAAAAACAGTGCAATGGGGAGTTCGATTAACTCAGCAATTCAGCAGCTTTAGCAAGGTCTTCCGGGGTGTCGATTTCCACGCCCATGTAATCGGTGACAACCATTTTAATGCGGACACCATTTTCCAGGTAGCGAAGACATTCAATTTTTTCTGCAGACTCGAGTGGTGTCATCGGCCATTGTGTAAAATCGAGCAGTGCTTGCCTGCGAAAAGCATACACCCCGATGTGTTCATAGTAAGTCGGTGCGGGGTCAACAGAGCGGGGAAAGGGAATAACGCTTCTGGAAAAAAGAAGCGCATGGAAGTTTTTGTCAACAGCGACTTTTACAAAATTGGGGTCTTTGATTTGTTCCGGATTTGTCATCACTTGCATGAGTGAAGCCACAAGAACGGTTTCGCCATTGTCGCCCTCAAAAACAGACAACAATTTTTGCAGGGGTTCTTTTTTCACAAAAGGCTCGTCTCCTTGAACGTTCACAACGATTTCTGCCTGCAGCCTTTCGATGGCTTCTGCAATTCGGTCGCTGCCACTTTCGTGATTGCGCTGGCTCATGATGGCCTTTCCGCCGTTGGCCGTTATTTCTTCGAAGATGATATCACTATCGGTTACTACGTAAACCGCATCAAACAATCCTGTGGCAACAGTATTGTCATAGGTATGACGTATGACAGTTTTGTTGCCAAGTGGTTGCATGAGTTTTGCCGGGAAACGGGTAGCGGCATAACGGGCCGGTATCATCGCAATTTTATTCATTGCAACAGAAAGGGATCAGCGATCCGTTTTGATGTTTTTATTAAAGGGTATCCCCAACTGAAATCCCATGTTTTCGTCTGTTGTATCATCCAACACATCGAGTCCGTATTTCAATTGGTCAACAGGGGCATAGTGGTAGGTGCCGAAAAGCCGATCCCAAACAGAAAAAATATTTCCATAATTGGTATCAGTCTCCGGTCGCATATAATGGTGGTGTACTTTGTGCATGTTGGGAGACACCAGCACCCAGCTGATGACCTGATCTAGCTTTTCGGGCAGGCGGATATTGGCGTGGTTAAACTGTGTAAGCACAACGCTGCAGCTTTGATAAATCATGACCAGCCAGACAGGTGTTCCAAGCAACAAGACACCGGCGAGGGTGAAGATGAAGCGAAAAAAACTTTCTCCCGGGTGGTGGCGATTGGCTGTTGTGGTATCTACATGTGTGTCGGCATGATGTACCATGTGGAATTTCCACATCCACTTCACCTTGTGCTCAACATAGTGCACCAACCATGCCCCAACCAGGTCTAATAACAACAGGCCTGCAAGTAGAAAAAGCCAGTTGGGGAGGGGAAAAATATACAGCAACCCGAATTTATTTTGAACAACATAGTCACCTGCTTTGACAAGCAAAAAGGCGAGAGCAAAGTTTACGACAATGGTGGTGGCTGTAAAGAAGAGGTTGACGCCCGCATGTTTCCATTTGTGGTAGGAAAACCGGAACAAAGGAATTGCCGATTCAGCCAGCCAAAAGAAAGATATACCACCTGCTAAAATCAATGCACGATGTAGGCTGGGGATGCTAGAAAAATACTGAATGATGGACTCGATCATGGTAAATCAATGAATGCACAAGTTACGAACAAAGCCAGTCGTGGCCGAACTTGTTTCATTTTTCCCCAACCATATCGCCTATCCGGCAAACAGGGAAGCCGCTTGCCGGGTAACCTACAACAAGAATTAGTTGTTCAGCATCAGCGGCATGACCAGCATCAGCAGGTCCTCCCCTTCGGCTTGTTCAGAAGGCTTTATTAACCCGGCCTTTGAAGGGGTTGAAAGCTCGAGACGAACGTCATCTGTTTCCGCAGCGCTCAGCATTTCAATCATGAACTTCGCATTAAGGGCAATTTGAATGTCTTCACCATCATATTGACAGCTCATGCGCTCATTACCTTCAAAGCTGAAGTCAACATCCTGTGCGGCCATTTGAAGTTCGCTGCCGGAAATACTCAGGGCAACCTGGTTGGTACTTTTGTTGCTGAATACATTCACCCTGCGCAAGGCATTTTGAAAAGAGTTTTTGTTGACAATAAGACTATAGGGATTGTTCGCCGGGATTACCACTTTATAGTCTGGGAAACGTGCATCAATCAGACGGCAAATCATTTGAGTATCTCCATGGGTCACAAAGAAATGATTGCTGTTATAGCTGATGTTGATGGGATCGTCGGTTGCGGGCAATGCGCCTTTCAACAGGTTCAACGGCTTCTTGGGTACAATGAAGGAGTCAGTTTTTCCTGCGCTGAAATCTGTTCTTTTGTATCGAACGAGGCGGTGGGCATCTGTAGCAACAAACTGAATTCCCTTAGGAGACAATTCAAAGAAAACCCCTGTCATAGCAGGGCGCAGATCGTCGCTGCTTACTGCAAACAAAGTTTTGTTGATGGCGGTCAGCAATGCGTTGCTGGTCATTTCGAAGCTGGTAGTATCGTCTGCTGTAGGTTCTTTTGGAAAG
>CAYYXC010000176.1:0-2635 GCA_964475505.1 uncultured Chitinophaga sp. | reverse complement strand
TAGCTTCTCCAAACGAGCCTCGGTATAACGCATGGCGGCCGGACCATCTCCGTCCTGGTTTCCGAAATTTCCTTGCCCATCGATCATCTCATAACGCATGCTCCACTCTTGTGCCATACGAACCATGGCGTCGTATACAGAGGAGTCTCCGTGGGGATGGTATTTACCCAGCACCTCCCCCACGATACGGGCTGATTTTTTATAGGGCTTGTTGTAATTGATGCCCAGCTCATTCATGGCATATAGCACCCGGCGGTGCACCGGCTTGAGGCCGTCACGCACATCCGGCAAAGCACGGCCCACGATCACCGACATGGAGTAGTCGATGTATGCTGTTTTCATCTGCTCCTCGATCTGAACCGGTAAGATCCGGTCCTGGTCTTGCGTACGCTCCGGTAAACGATTTTCGTCCATTGGGAAAAACCTGATTTTTAACGCCCCATCCAAGCCTCAAAAGCGAGGCAAAAAAGAGGTCATTCAGGATCGAACAAATGTACTTTTTTCAGGTGGGAGAAGCCTTGTAAAACGGGTCTTTTTTAGGGTCAAAAACAGCTGTTTTATCCACTTATGTGAATTACTTTTTTATTCCTTTTTTTGATCTCGTATTGAGCCTGTTTTAGAGCATTTTTCGATGGATTTCCTCGACCTTTGATTCATGTCGAAAATACTCCTCTATGGAGCCGGAAAATCGGCCACCGTGCTGATTGATTATTTGGTGGTTCAGTGCTCGCGTCAACAGCATGCATTTGAAATCGTGGATGCTTTTCCGGGAGTGGCACAAGAAAAAATGGGGACCTCTTGTATGCGTGCAGGAGTGGATCCATCAGCCTTTGAAGCCAACACCTATTCAATTGATGATGCATCTGAGCGTCGCCAGAGCATTCGGTCGGCCGACCTAGTGATCTCGCTACTTCCTCCCCATTTGCATGCAGTGGTTGCATCGGATTGCCTGACCCTGCAGCGACCACTTTTTACCGCCTCCTACGTGGATGATAAAGTGATGCACTTGCGAAAGGAAATCGAATCTCGTGGACTTCTTTTCCTTTATGAAATGGGTTTGGACCCAGGCATTGATCACATGAGTTTGATGGGCCTTTTGCATGACATCCGCGCCCTGGGGGGGAAGCCCATTTCGATCCGTTCTCATTGCGGCGGGTTGGTATCACCTGAAAGCGACGACAATCCTTGGCACTACAAGATCAGTTGGAATCCACGCAACGTGGTAATGGCAGGAATGGCGGGCGCTCAGTATTTAGAAGGGGGGCAGTTATTGTCCTGCACTCATGCGCAATTATTCGAGGTGCAGCGGTTGGTGGATGTACCCGGAGCCGGTCAACTTGCTTATTATCCGAACCGTGACTCCATCTCCTATTTGGATCGATATGGATTGAATGGGTTGCAAAACTTTGTCAGGACTACCCTACGACACCCAGATTTCATTCGAGGATGGAGCGCTTTGATTCAACTTGGATTGATCGATCCCCAACGCACGCTCGATCTGTCCAACCAAGCCACACTTTCAAAAGCACTCAATCAATATTTTCCGCTACCCGCCTCCCTAGATTCTGACTTATGCAGCATGCTCGAGTGGTTGGGTTGGTCTGATGAATCTACCACTCTCCCTTTTTCACAGGCCACACCGGCAGAACTAATTCAGTTTTGCATGGAACAAAAATGGGTGTTGGGCGCTAGCGACAAGGACAGGGTCGTAATGCTCCATGAGGTCGAGTATATGTTAGGAGCAGAAAAAAAATCGATCAGCAGTTGGTTGGTACAAGATGGGGAGGACTCGGTACGAACCGCTATGGCCAAAACTGTCGGGTTGCCACTGGGAATCGCTGCCATGCAGTATTTGTCGGGCGAACTAAAAGCAAGTGGTTTGCAAATACCAATTCTTCCGGAGATCTATAAGCCGGTGATGCGTGAGTTAGCAGATCATGGAATTGTATTCCAGGAATCCGAGAATTAATGCCCAGCCATTTTCAGTACCAACTCCCACTCCTCTGAGGTAACAGGTTGAACGGAGAGTCTGCCCAAGCGAACCAGTGCCATGTTCGCTAATTTCTTTTCTGCTTTGATGGCAGCAAGTGGAACCGGCTTTTTGAGTTTTTGATGGGGCTTGACATCCACTGCCACCCAATTGGGATCATCGCTAGTTGGATCTTGGTATGCTTCACGAACAATCTGCATGATGCCCACGATCTCCACTCCTTCATTGCTGTGATAGAAAAAAGCCAGGTCACCTTTTTTCATCGAACGCAGATTGTTTCGGGCACCATAGTTCCGTACGCCGTCCCAAAAAGTCTTTTTATCCTTCACAAGTTGATCCCAGGAATACTTAAATGGTTCCGATTTCATTAACCAGTATGCCATAAACTAAATTTTTACCAACCAGTACACAACACATCGGCCAGGTGCAAAGTTTTCAAGGACAATTTGTTTTTCTGCACATAGCCTTGCATGTGCATCAGGCAAGAAAGATCGGTGGATATGAGATATTCTGCTCCGAGAGAAATGGCCTGCTCTACTTTTTGCTGACCCATAGCAATAGAGATATCGGGATATTTTACTGAGAACGTACCGCCAAAGCCACAACAAGTTTCTGCGTCGGGCAACTCCACCAGTTGCAATCCCT
>CAYYXC010000175.1:0-2651 GCA_964475505.1 uncultured Chitinophaga sp. | reverse complement strand
GCCTGCATCTGGCTCTACAAAATATACCTGCAAATGGTGTTTGGGTTTTTGACTCTGACATCATATTTGAAGAAGACTTGTTTGCCAAAATAAAAACTTACCGTTCTCTTTCAAGTACATTGTGTTGTACCGAAATAACTGATAATCCAGACAAAGTCATCGCTACGATAGATAATGAGCGAGTCGTGCAAATTGGTAAACTATCCAGCATAACTTCTTTGAATTATGGAAAATGTCTTGAGTATATTGGTGTTCTATACTTAGATTCGTATGCAATCAGTTTTTTAAAAGAATTAGATTCCACTTATTTTGAACTTGAATATGAAAATGTTCTTAATCGTTTTTTAGATCAAATAAATGTAGCAGTCATGAATTTAGGTAAACTTAAGTGGAATGAAATTGATACCATTGAAGATTATCAAAACGTATTAGAGAAATGGCAATAAGTAGAATGGGTAGATTAATTTCAAGTTCTAATTCATGGAAAAATATCTTTGAAAGAAATCTTGGAGATGATTCGGATTTAGATAGTAATTTATTGCTACAAGAAAATGGATTCATCAAGGGCAATCACTCCTCATTTTCATTTATTGAATTTCAAGATTATGTTCAATCAATTTTCCTCTTATGCAGGAGAGGAATCAAAGACTCTATATATGAAATTGGCTGCGGTAATGGATTATTTATTGCAACTATGGCTAAAGCTAATGGCATCAAACTATTTGGTGGAAGCGACTTGTCGATTAATAGAATCAAGAAGGCGCGGTCACTATTTCCAAAAGGAACCTGGAGCACTTCTGATGCCTTGCAAGATACTAATATTTCTGGCTTTCTTTTTGGTAATTCTGTACTTCAGTATTTTCCTGACCAAGGATATCTTGAATCTTTTGTTCATTCACTGAGGAAACTGACTTTAGATGGGATGGCTTTGTTGGATATTCCAAAGACGAATTCTCCGATGACCGATTTTGCGAGTAGAGGGTTTTATAATAAGAATGAATTGTTTCACCTTCGAATCTCCCCAGAGTGGCTACTGACTTATCTAAGAAATTTGTTCGGGAAAGATTATGAGTTTCACGTTTCTCCTCAAACTCCTTTAAGTTATCATAGTGGATCTGATCGTTTCAATATTATTGGATTTCGCAAGTGAATTTTTCAAACATATGGTTATAGTGTGAACAGAATTTTTCATTTAACTTTTATTCAAGGTGAATTGAAATCTAATGGAATAACTTCCGTGTTAATAGATGGCGCACTTCTTGGATTGATAAGAGAAGGTAATCTAATAGGTTGGGATTGGGACGCTGAAATTGCTATTCTTGATCAAGACTTTAATTTTCCAGCTTTTGAGAGAGCAATTACAAATCTAATTAGAAATAGGTTTGAAATAAAATCTGTTAGTCGAACTAAGTACTTTAAGTTGAATCTTTATAGGCCAGAAGATCCAGATTTTACTTACTCTATTTTTGTTCTGCATGAGAAGAAAAATTACTTAGTACGACCTCGCTTCAAGTATCCAAAGTCATTATTGATAACAGATGGTAAAGTAACAGAAATTAGTGGCCATCGATTATTTCTCCCCAGTGAGCCAGAGCTTTTGCTTGAACATGTATACGGTTCCAACTGGCGCACTCCCATTCAGTCTAGAAAACCAAATGAATATTTGAGTCCCTCCGTATTTCGATGGAATTATTCGGATTTCTTGCATCGAATAATTCGAAAGGTTGAAATCTTTAGACTTAATTTTAGAAGATTTTTGGTAAGTAAATATATGAATAGAAGAGAGCATCTATTCCTTTTAGTGATTCGAATGTCACACAACCCGAAATGCACATTCATTGAAATTGGAAGTTCAGATGGCGTGGAATCATTCGAGTTTCTCAATAGTCATCCAAATCAAAGAGCCTTTATATTCGAACCGCGCAGAAATGCGCGCTCGGTGATTCAAAACTTTTTGAGTAGTGAAATTGAAAATGGTCGATTAATTATTGGGTCTGAAGTTGTAGTAGCGGAAAAAGGCCATTCTTCCAATTTCGGGATCGCCTCTAAAGAGAATCTCTCGCATATCTCATTAGCGTTAGATTCCGATCGAAATCAAATACCTGTAAAGGAAATATTGGCGACTGATTTGATGAAGCAATTTCTAGGAACTCCGATTTTCATCAAAATGGACCTGGAGGGATACGAAGTTAAAATACTTAAAAGGATTCGTGAATTGTCCTCCAATCATGACGAAATAGTATTATTAATTGAACTTCATCAGCTGAAATATGATTCCATGGAGGTTAAAGAAGTATTCAAACAGCTTCTTCTCTCAGGTTTTTCAATTAAATTCCTGGAAACGTCGTCAGATCCAAGACCATCATGTCTATCAAGAATACTCGTAGGGAAACCAATAGCCATATCAGGAAGAAGAGCACTTTGGAGTCTTAGAAGTGAATTTTCACTTGACTTAATTGACTATATTTCTGAACTTTTCTTCGTTTATAATTCTTTTACAGCTGAAGCAGGAAAACGCGCTGTAAGATCAATTGTTCTATCAAAGGGTGTTAATTTTGATATACCTAGGAAGTCATTTAAGACTTTGGTCTGGCAGAAGCTTTTAAGTTTATAATTAATCGTCTTTCATTATAATTAAGGCCAATTCCAAA
>CAYYXC010000174.1:0-2691 GCA_964475505.1 uncultured Chitinophaga sp. | reverse complement strand
CATATTTCTGTTTTTATGAACACACTCTGGTGGCAGAGTGTCTTGCTCAGCATGTATATAAAATCCGGATAGTTGGGCTGTCTTATATAAGTAAGCTTATTATCTGAAAGTAAGTAGATATCTCCATAGTAGACATCTCCTTTCAGCCCGTATAGAAAGGAATGATTGAGCATGCCTTGTACAAAGCAGTCGCCTGCATTCATAAATATTACATATACTCCCTTAGCTTGCTGAAGGCCTTTATTCATTGCATCAAAAATCCCTCCGTCGCGTTCACTTACCCAATAGTCCACGTTCTTGCTATACTCACTTATGATCTCCAGACTTCCATCTGTTGAACCTCCATCAATTATTACCCACTCGATAGAATCTACCTTAGTATTTTGAACACAAATACTCTCTGCTGTACGTCTGAGGCCTTCAGCATTGTTGTAGTTGATGGTCACAATGGTCAGCTGTTTATCCATGGTTCCTCATCCAGAGTTCCAGATTCAATAAATGAAATTTGAAATGGCTGCTTAGTGAGTCCAGTGTAAAACCACGGTTGATGATACCTTTTTTTACCAACTCTCCATTGTATAAAAGCGCAGAGAACCGTTTGTCATACATGTTTTCTGGGTTTTGAAAGCTAAATCCTCTTTTGGGCATGTTGAGTATGGCCTCTGGCACCTTGTGCTTTAGGTTTTCCTCTAGCAAAAACTTCTTAATTCCGGGTTTCATGTATACTTTGCGTTGTAGCGAAAAAACAAATTCATAAATGTGATGATCTAAAAAAGGAACCCTGACCTCTAAAGAATGTGCCATGCTGGACAGGTCTGCCCGATAAAGGCAATGGTTGGGTATGAATGATTGGGCATCTAGATACTGGCTACGCTTGACTGGATCACGGTCATGGTGATCATGATGAGTGAAGTGCCATAGCCCTCTTGTGCGGATTCGCTGTCGGATTTCTGCATTTAGAACAGAAGTGTTTAGGGCTTCCCGGTAAACCCCGGGCATTGAACGGTTGTATAGCGCAAGAAATACTTGATCAGAAGTCCAGTGCCCCTGAAGAACATTCTTTAGCCGCTGCTTAAAGTTGATATCGCGATAATACGCTTCAATCTTTCGATGCCACTTGTAGCCTCCAAGCACCTCGTCGGCACCCTCACCGGATAGTGCTACTTTACTATGCTTTGCTGCCAGTCGGGATATCAGCCAAGCATTGATCATAGAATCTCCTGCAAACGGCTCGTCGTAAATGGGCGACATCTCCCCCAGCAATTGGAAAATGTCAGTATTCCGTCTAATGGCTTCTATCTCGTGTTTGGCTCCAAATGCCTGCGCTGCAGTAGCGGCTTGACTTGCCTCGTTTTGTATGGAGTCTGGGAAAGCAATGGTGAATCCGGTGGTAGGATAATGCAGCTCAGTCATGTGCATGAGCAGGGTAGTAGAGTCATATCCTCCGGAGAGAAAAAGGCCTACTGGCACATCGCTCACTAGGTGCTCGAGGGTAGACTGATGAATCAGCCTATTCGCTTCTTCGACGGCTTCCTGATCGCTCATCTCAATTCCGGCCGTTTGCAGGCTCCAATACTGCTGTATGGTGGTTTCCTGTCTCGTACAATCAAAACTCAGCGTGTGCGCGGGTGGTAGTTTGTTGATACCCCGCCAAATGGTTTTGGGGTATGGTATGTACGAATAGGTAAAGTAATCTGACAGGGCCTCTTCATCCATTTGCTTGGGTACGCTCTGGCAAGCGGTTATTGCTTTCAGTTCAGATGCAAATACAAACTGCTTGGCATCCACATAATATACCAGGGGCTTTATACCAAAACGATCTCTAGCAAGATGCAGTGTTTTTTGATTGCTATCCCAAATCCCAAATGCAAACATGCCTTTTAGTCGGGAAACCAAGCCTTCCAGGCCCCACTCTTCATAGCCATGGATGAGTACCTCTGTATCGGTGGCCGATGTGAACTTATGATTCCCAGTGGCAATCAGTATATCTCTTAAGGCTGAATAATTATAGATTTCACCGTTGAAGGTTATCCAAATGCTCCCATCCTCATTGCACATTGGTTGCCGTCCTTCATTGCTGAGGTCGATGATTGCTAAGCGCCGATGCCCCAACGCAACGGTGTTACCCTCTAATAATATAGTACCCATGCCATCAGGCCCCCTGTGCGCGAGTGTGTCGCGCATACGATCGAACGCTTCCTGGTCAAGCGTATAGTTTGCAATATGGCCTACTATTCCGCACATGGGTTACGTATGCTCTATAATCGAATTAAAGCCAGTTGCGAATGCCTCAAGCTTTAGATGATATTCGTAGTTAATAACCGGCTTTTGTTTACTCATGGCTAATAAGAGTTCTGCTAGCTTTTCTGGTGAATCCACCCCAAAGTACCATCCTTTTTCTCCGAGTTGTTCGCGATTTACAGCTAGATCTGATGCTACCACCGGTTGATTCATGGCCATTGCGTCTTCGATGACGGTGCTCCAGCCTTCAAACCGAGATGGCTGGATAACGGCTCTGGCATGTTTCATAAGTTGGAGTTGGTCCGCACGATCCAAAAAGCCCAGAAATTTGATTACATCGACCAAGTTATTTTCTGCTACGTAAGTTTTTAGGCTTTCGGTGTAGCCTGGATTGCGGTTATCATTTTCTTTTCCGGAAAAGGCTATAACGATAGGTGTTCCGGCTTGCTT
>CAYYXC010000173.1:0-2715 GCA_964475505.1 uncultured Chitinophaga sp. | reverse complement strand
AAATTCCTCCATACGCGCCCTGACATCGGCCGAGTTTTCGCCTCCTGGAAATCTTGGGTCTTTTCCCTGCACCCAAGCTTCTTTAAGATATGGGTGTTTTTGAAGCGCTTCAGTTGCAGTCATAGATTCGCATAGTCCATAATTCATCTCCAAAAGATTAATATCCTCTCTGATTTCTGGGCCAGGAGAGAGTTCTTTAGAAAGAGATTCAGCAGTTCTTAGAGCACGGATAAGGGGTGAGGATGCAATATGCTGAATTCCAGCTGCTCGCAAGTGGGTTGCCAGATTTTTAATCTTTTCAGAATCTATCGGTAAAGGCTCAACATCACTGCGGCCTTGAAAAATCGCCGCACCACCTTTGCCTTTATTCAACGCGGTGGGAGCGTGGCGAATCCAGACTTGACGCTCTGCACGCTTTTCAAACTCCTCTCGAAACTGGTCTTCAAATGCGGTCGCAAAAGCGCTAATTTTCTCAAGCAGATCAGGAATAGGTTGTGAAAAATCGCGATTCTTTTTCATGCGTTCCAGCAACCTGTAGACAGAAGCAAAAGTGTCCATGCCAGCAGGGAACACTGAGCTGTAGGAAATCAACAACGCATCTCCATCCTCGGGAGAATTTCTCCTCTGCACCAGCTTGAGGAAATTTTGCATGAGAAATTTCATAATGTGGTAAGAAAACTCATGCCGATCTCTTACATCCATTGCTTTACTACGCTTCTCCTCGCGGTATTCAGGATCAAATACAAGCTCTCTATAACTAATAATTCCCGCACTAAGATCGGAAAGATAATCTTTTGCACTGCGCCGAGCTCCAAAAAAATGCCTTGGCTGCAAGCCAAAAACTGGATAGATGCTTTGAAGAGAATTTTTTATCGAAAGCGTAGAGCGCTGCCAGTCGAGACAAGTAAATGGACTCTTGATGACATGCTGCCTGTGGCCATCAGCATCATAGATCATCAGATGCAATACTACAGTTTTCGCATCGTTAAATTTTAGCGGGCCTAAGGTGTTATTTATTTTCAACACCCAGTCATTTTTTGAAACGACAGGCGCAAGATTTCTTTGAAAAACATCCTGTATTTTTATGAAAAGCGCATTATCAAGCTTATCCACTACAAGAATTGTATCAATATCCGAAAAACCATCTTGCCCGCTACCTGACGAAAAACTTCCCGCTACAGTTGCGGACAGGATTGCAGGCAGACTCTCAGCTGCGTGCTTGATTGCCTCCAAGATTTCCAGACGCATCTGAGCGAAGTTAATCATGGTTTACCCCCGTCATGAGCGCGAGGCAGGCGCGCACTGGGTTTTCGTTACGGAGCACGGCTGAAGAGGAAATGATATACTCTGCTGGGATGTTATTGACATTGTGAACTGTGACGCCCCCATCAAAGATCAACTTGTAGTTATAGCGGCGACTGAGCAGCGCCAGCGCGTGGGCCATGTTGAGGGCTTCAGGCATTAAGGATTGGCCGGAGTGCCCAGGCTTCTCGATACCAAGAACCAAGACATAATCCACATGAGGCAGAAATGGAAGTAAGTCCGCAAAATCAACAGAATGATGGGCCACGACACCGGCTTTTTTCTGTTTAAGCCTGCACTCTGCAATGATTTGATAAATATTATCTTCGCCGTCAATATGAACTAACACCACATCCACATCTTCTATACACGCGCCCACCCAGCGCCTCGGAGTTTTTGACATGATATGAATCATGAATGGTTGCCATGTCCAGAAAGCTCGAGCCTTCTTAATTACATCAACATCAATTTTATCTGCGCCATCTTTTACGGATTCGTCAACTAAATCGATATGAATATGGTCGCAGTGCTCACCCACACTTTTGAACATCGAAACAACATCAGTCGACTTTGCTGCATAAACAGCCAAACCAAAATTTTTGGCAGCAAGTCGAAAAGTCAGTTTCCTGTGCAAGTAATACGCGATGGCGAATAGAAGTCCTGAAGTGAGAAACCTCGCAGCAGGATAGCTCTTCCAGCTTATGAAATGAAGATAGGTATTTGCATAGATATTTATGCTATAACTAAATACTGATATTCCTGCAAAAAAGGCTAAGGTTCTCCAAAACTTCTGACCCTCGACTCTGAAGTTCAAGTAATAGTTTCCAAGAAATGCAAACGCTACACCCGCAATAAAACCGATACCACTGCCCCAGATCGTCGAATCTCCGTAGAGCGCCTGCAACCCTAATACGATACTCACCTCGAGACAAATACTTAAGAAACCTATGATTATGAACATTCCCAAGTATCGGTGCCGCCATGCGAGCCAAGATAAAGTCCGCTTCAGCGAAATACGCCACGGCGGACGGTTCAGCCCTTTTGTAGAAAAAGTTTTATTGGTGGATTCGTTTAGGCTCATATATCAGCGAATGGATACTCTGCTATTTTTTCAGCGAGTTGCATATCATCGAGACGATAAAGGCATATTTTAGGGAAAGAAAATGCACCATGAGGAGAAAGTTTTTCCAATGTATCCCAGACAAAACTCCAATGATCTCGAGAGATAGACGCCACTGTGACATGGGGGTGCCAATCCGCTCCCGTAAAAGGAAAGCCCCACGCTTCGGTGCTAGCGCGCTGCACTGGTGAAAGTTTAGCCCACGATGAAGAGTATCTTTGAATACAGGATTGTATATTCAGCAGAGGGCGCGTCGCTTGAAGGACCATGGTTTGAATATTCCTAAGTATCAT
>CAYYXC010000172.1:0-2743 GCA_964475505.1 uncultured Chitinophaga sp. | reverse complement strand
GGGAGATAATCATGGCAACCGTATCGAAGCTAGATAAGGCCAAGGCGCAGATCGTTCTTGACCACCCGTTCTTTGCATCCATCCTGCTGCGTCACCCACTGCAGAAGCGCGAAGACATCCCGACTCTGGCTATTGATGCGCACGGCCAGATTTACTACAACGAGAAGTTCGTCGAATCCCTGACTGTCCCGCAGATTGTCTGGGGTTTGTGCCATGAGGTACTGCATCGTGTCGGCCAACATGCCACACGTATGGGTAGCCGTGACCACGGCAAATGGAACTATGCCGGTGACGCATGGATCAATGACACACTCGACAGTTGCAACATCGGTGATCGCATCCCCAATACCGTCAACATGCAGGGTAGCAAGGACGACACCGTGGAGAATATTTATGACAAGTTACCTGATGGTGGGTCTGGCGGGGCTGGAGGCAATGGCAGCGGTAGCGGTAGCTATATGGATGGTGATGGTCTTGGTGACGACATTATTCCGGGCTCTGGTTTGTCTGAGTCCGAGGTCAAGGAGATTGAGGCTAACGCCAAGGTAGAGATCGCCCAAGCTGCCCAAGCTGCCAAGATGCGCGGCAAGATGCCCGGTGCACTGGAGAAGATCGTCTGCGACGTGCTCAACGTCAAGACACCTTGGTACGAATTGTTGGAGCAGTATATGGCCGACAAGATTGCCAACGAGTACACATGGACGCGCCCTAACCGCCGGTTCATCGGTGCTGACCTGTATATGCCGAGCATCAACAACGAGCAGCAGATGGGTGAGGTAGTCATTCAGGTTGACGTGTCTGGCTCGATCAGTGAGCGTGAGCTGATGTACTACAACGGCCACCTGCAGCGCATCGTCGAGCAGTGCAAGCCGTCCAAGGTTCACGTCCTCTACACCGACACAAGCGTCCAGAAGCATGAGACTTTCGAGCGCGGTGAAGAGTTTGCCTTGAGCTACTACTGCGGTGGCGGTACGGATATGGTTGAGGGTTATCGCTACATCGAGCAGCAAGGTATCGAGCCCGATGTGTTCGTGACACTGACTGATGGTTATACCCCGTTCCCTGACTACGTGAACATCCCGTCTGTCTGGTGTATCAGCAGCGACCATATCACTGCACCGGATGAGGCTGGTATGTCAGTCCACTTTGAAATGGAGCATTGATATGCAGGTTGAAGAGCAGAGCTTGCTAGATAAGTACAGACACATCAACGTCGAGCACGACTGGTGGGACAGTGTGTACGACCTGTGGACTGAAAAGCTAGAGCAAGTTGGCTACGACGACATTGAAATCAACTTCAGCGGGTTCTGGAATCAAGGTGACGGCGCTAGTTTTACTGGCCGTGTATATGAGGGTGATGTACAGAAGTTCATGGATGCACACAACCTTGCAACAAAGTATCCGCATATATACAACTTGGCTGGCAACAACTACATCCGCTTGCGGTTAAGCCGGATCAGTCACCACTACTACCACTCCAACACCGTTGAAGCCGATGGTGAGATGGAGGAAGTCTACGAGCCTGACGATGACTCTGACCTACGTGAAGCTGCACTGTACGCGGTGTACCAAGAAGCCGACAAAGAGTGGGTGCACTTCATCAACGACTTTAGCGTCATCAGTGCTGCCTACATGGACAAGATTTACACCGACCTAGAGGTCGACTACGACTACCTGACGAGCGACGATGCCGTTAGGGAAGCGCTATCAGCAAACGATATTCATTAAGGAGAAGACTATGGCCTTCGTTGGAATTTCACAAAAACTTATCAGCGATGTACGTAACGTTTGTAATCGCATGTGTGCTGCCGAGCTGAATACTGTTGGTGATGTTGGTAACGTCAAGCTGACCGAGCATGACCACTGGTACAAAGAACTCTGCTACGGCAAGCACCTGCACCTGATGCAGACTATCCCGCAAGAGTGGACACGTAGCTACCGAGGCTATGGCAACTTCCACGTATCAGAAGGGGAGCGGCATTACAGTATCGGTACACAGGCTTCGGATTCTATTCCCGGTATGCCGCCCAACCACAATGACTATGGGGCGTTTACGGTATCTATTGATGACCCACGGCTGCCCGAAGAGGTTAAGCTCATGGTGCACAAGATTCGTGAGCGCAAGGAGATCGAGCAGCGTTGGAACTCGGTACGTAGTAAGGTGTGCGACTTCCTTGATTCCTGCAAGTCTCTGAACGAGGCCATCAAGCTATGGCCGGAGGTCGAGCATTACCTACCCAAGGAATACATCGAGCGCCTACTGCAGAAGCGTGAGAAGTCAGCCAACCAGTCAAGAGCCGCTGAAGTTCTGGATAGCATCGACACACAAGAGCTGACTGCTGCTGTAGTTATTGCTCGTATGGCTGGAGTCACTGCATGACACCAAAAGAACGAGCAGCAATGCAACAGGCGTTGATCTATTTGGATGCAATCATAAATGGAGAGGGCGTTAAACCATACCAATTAGAAGGAACCGCTTTTACCCTGCGAGAAGCGTTAGACCATTCTGGTGAAGCCAACGAAATGGTTGGTTGCGCCTACTGCAACAATCCGCTGTTCGCTGGAACCAAGTGCAACAACTGTGGGTTCATCACGTTAGCAGAGCAAGCAGAGCCAAACTCAACATTTATGGAAGGCTATCGTATCGGTCTTGCAGAGATGCGAGAGGCGTGTGCGAAGGTGTGCGAAGAAGAACACGACAAATCGAAGTTTGGGGTCAATGGTATGCATTGCGCCGCAGCCA
>CAYYXC010000171.1:0-2743 GCA_964475505.1 uncultured Chitinophaga sp. | reverse complement strand
CCTTAATCAAAATCCTCATGCCTACTCTGAACTCTACCGCAAGAGGGTTGGTTTTGATATTCCGTCATCATCATCAGGAGCAGCTTTTTTCCGTGTTTCAACCTCCGATCTTGGAACCTTCCCAGCGACCGTAGTATCAACCGTCTCTGGAGGAAATCCTCCCTATCAATGGGATCTCTTGCCTTTAGACAACTCTGGGAGAATTCTTCCAAGTGGAATGGACTACGAAATTTCTGAAAATGGAACTCAGTTGATTATCAAGGGGTCAGTAAATGAGAGCGGAACATTCTCGTTCATTTCTCGTGTTATGGATTCTTACGGTAATACCTGCACGCAAGACCATACATTTATTGTAAATCCGGAGCTAAAAATAAAAAGTGATTGCCCGCTATCTGCCGGCACAAATGGAACGACTTATACAGAGAGCTTAATTGCCTCTGACGGAATGCCCCCCTACAATTGGTCTCTGGTTCCGCCAAGTGACGCGTTGCCCGCAGGGCTTACGCTCAATCCCACAACGGGTGAGATTTCAGGACCACCCATGTCATCAGGAAACTTCTCATTAACTTTTAAAGTGCAAGATGAATGCGGAAATGAAGTTACTAAAAGTTGCACTCTTTCCATTACTAATCCCATTGGATTGGTTCGACTTGCCAATTTTTCAAGAGCCTCAAGCTTTGAATCTTCTTCTTATCGCCTAGTTGGAGAAAACATCGATTTCAAATCCCTCTCCCTACTCAATGCAGGCATCCAGAAATTCCCCGAAAAAAGTTTTTCGATTGGAAAAACCGAAGTTACCATCAGTGATTACAATGATTTTTTAAACGCCACTGCAAAAACAGATCCAAATAATCTGTATAATACCTTTATGCAGAATATTGGAATTCAGAAATCAACCACCAACGGTACTTCCTCCTACACTGTGGATTCGGCGAAGAGAAATTATCCAATAGCTTATGTATCCTGGTTCGATGCAGCGCGCTATGCAAACTGGCTCGCTAATGGAAAGCCGACCGGTCCACAGAGTTCCACAACTACTGAGGACGGGGCTTACACGATGAGATCTTCCTCGCTTGTGCGCAACTCCGTAAACCCTAATACAGGCTTGCCACCGACTTTCTGGCTTCTCAATGAAAGCGAGTGGTATACATCTGCTTATCTAAAAACGGATGGCTCCGGATTGTGGACATATCCCACCCAAAGCCACACCGCGCCAGACCTTGCAGGCAATACACCCTCCAATTTCGCCAATTTCAACGGCGTCTTTGGAGAAACCACAGAGGTTGGCTTCTTCAATCAAAGCCCCGGCCCGTTTGGTACCTTCGATCAAGCAGGCAATCTGCGTGAGTGGACGGAGACACTCGATTTGAGTTCAGGAAAAGCTATGCGCATTATTCGTGGAGGCTCTTGGGCCGATCCAGTTGATGCGATGCGCGCCGATGAAAGCCACATTGCTGATCCCACTCTGGAAGATGACAAAACGGGATTCCGCATCGGCGGTGCGCCTTGAATTAATTCTTGCCTCTAAACTCAAAAGGGATGCGAATCACCTGTCCGGTGGATAAAATGATTTTTATTGGGTTTTCCGCTAAAGCAGAATCGGGAATTATATTTCCAATGACCACCCGCTGACCAAATTTGCCCATATCATCAATCTTTGATGTCATTGACTCTCCAGGCATCTCGATTCTCTCGATTTGAAGCGATTCGCTGGCTGGATTTTTGAGGATTATTGTTCGAGTAACAGGCTCTGAGGTGCCAGCATCTAAAAGGATCTTCAGCGGAGCTACAGAAATAGCAGCTGGCACAATAATAATGACACTAATTTCGAGTTGTTTTCGAGTAATGTGATTTGTCTCAAGCACGATCTTGTCCTTATATTGCCCTGGCTGAAACCGATCCTCGAGATTGGCGGTAATTTGAAAGGCATTTTCATGGGGGAATTTATCCCATCGAACCTTGAGTTTTCCACTTTCAGACTTGGCCTTGAGAATCTCAAAAGATTCGTTTTTTAATGATTTCAGAATCGTGGATGCGGCGGCAGGGGCGGGTGAATCTTTCCTGATGGTAAGAATACTTGGCGAAAATTCAAAATCGGCTCTGACAACGCCCTTCATAGCAAGATAAAAGGCAGGATAGGCTGGGGCATTCGAGTTAATGAGGATGGGTTTCTGAATCTCTCCAGTGCGACCGGCCAAAGAAAGTTGAGCTTCTAACTTTGAAGTACCACCGGGTGGGATGACGCTCTTGTCCAGTTGGGCAGCCGTGCACCCGCAGGCAGGTCGCACGGCTGTAATCACGAGCTCAGAAGTGCCGTTGTTTTTAAGTTCAAAAGTATGGCTGACAACTTCCGAGGCGTCCCGGGAACCAAAATCAAAAGTCGGCTCGTCACAGGAAATCTTGGGTTCCGCATAGGCTGTTAGAATCGCAAAGACTACCAGCAGGCAGGCTTTCCAGAGTAGTTTCGAAAAAATCATACAGCGGTCACAGTGAGATCAAGTATGCAGCAAATCATACCACTTCAGTTCACACTGTGCCCTCGGTGGTTACATCCATTGATCAACCAACGATTTTAGAATTTCCCCTGAAAGCTCCACCGGTCGCATCGACTCGGGCGAAATGTGGCATTTTGTCATCTTTCCAGTAAAAACCATCCGGCCACCCGCCTGCGCCTCGAAACCGTAAGTGAGCGAGGTTTTGCCCGGTTGGAAATCCGAGAGCCGCATTTCGATCTCATCCCCAA
>CAYYXC010000170.1:0-2769 GCA_964475505.1 uncultured Chitinophaga sp. | reverse complement strand
CCTGCACATACTGATCGGATTCCCACCGGGCCTTTATCGGCTGGTATCCCTCCAGATAAAATTGAAACGAGTCGATCGATCCTGCAGAAGAAATCCCAAATGTTCCTTGATCATTAGAGCGAAATAAGAGACCGGTGGATAGTTGGATAATTCGAACATTCGGTAAAATTCCCTGCTGCTCATCTTTGATGACCCCTCTAAATAGATATGACTGTGCGGACAAAGCGCCCACCTCAATCGTCATCAACAATATGAAGACCGCGCGTAACAACGCCAGAAATTACAACAAATAAATCAAAATCATTGGCCGGGCGCCAACTGATAGATCGAATCGTACTGCCTACCCCATCCGTCATAATCCAATCCGTACCCAACCACAAACTTGTTTGGTATTACAAAACCCACATAATCCAGGGTCAGTGGATGCAACGTGGCTTCCGCCTTGTGAAGCAAGGTGGCGATCCGAACCGAGCGAGGCCGCTGTTGATGCAAATGCGGTAAAAATTGAAACAACGTATTCCCCGTATCAACAATGTCTTCTAAAAGAATCACATCCCTGCCCGCCAAATCCACTTCCAATCCGATGGCGGTGGTAATGCTGCCGGAAGATCGCATACCCTTGTAGGAGGCAAGTTTGATGAATGAAATCTCTGGATCGATGGTAAGGTTTCGGATCAGATCTGCCGTGAATAAAAAAGAGCCGTTGAGAATGGATAAGAATACCGGACGGGTGCCTGCATGATCGGTACTAATCGAATGCGCCATTTCCTTTATCCGTTGCTGAATCGTATTTGAATCCAAATACACTTCAAACATTTTATCCAACACTTGTATAGTGCTCATATGCGTTAGTTTGCTGACCCAGTGGGAGCGGGATCGGCCTCCACAGGGGTCCGGTCAAATTGATATAATTGATAGGTCTCAATGACCTTTAATAAAGACTGCGGATAGGTTGGAGATGTAGCATAGCCTGCCCGCTTCAATCCGTGGGCCCACCCTTTGTAATCAAATGGATCCAATTTAAAGAGCGGGGCATAATGTGGACGCGTACGCAGAAAATCAGAGTGATCGCGATAGGAATCCGCTGCCGACACATATTTCCGAAAACACTCGTTACGCAAGTCGTCGGTATGGGAAATGGTCGCACCGGTCCACTCCTTCTTGCACTTAATTCCAAACTGATTATTTGCTTCTTTGGCTAGCCGGCTGGTACCTGCCCCCGACTCAAAGATTCCTTGTGCCAGGGTGATAGAGGCCGGTATACCGGTTCGGCGCATTTCCTCAATTGCCAAGGACCGATATTGATCGATGTAATCCAGCACGGATTGACTGGGTTTGTCATATGCCTGCGAGAACACTGGAGTAATGAAACCCAGTAATAAAACAAGCCATGAAAAAAACAGATTCAACCTCATATTTTTCGGATTAACATCAGTCCATCGCGAAGCGGAAGGGGCACTTGCTCAACCGCGGAACAATTACTGACCGCATTTGCAAATTCAACCATGGCCTTCGCATTTTTTCCTCTTACCGGATCTGCCAGCACCTGACCGTGAAAGAAGATATTGTCCGCTAAGATAAATCCGTTTGGTCGGACCCAAGGAAGCACGCTGTTAAAATATTCTATATAGGAGGTTTTGTCGGCATCAATGAAAACTAAGTCCCAGCACTCATGCAGCTGCGGCAACCAATCCCTTGCATCACCTCGCAGTAAATTGATCCGGTCGCGAAACTCAGATCGATCAAAAAAACCTTGGGCCACATTTGCATCGGCCTCTCTCGATTCAATCGTATAGAGTTTGCCATATTCATTCAATCCGCTGGCCAAACACAGTGCGCTAAATCCGGTAAAAGTGCCGATCTCCAACACCCGACGCGGACGCAAGAGATGACTGATCATGGATAAAAATTGTCCCTGCTGCGCCCCGCTAAGCATGTGTGCCTCGGGATGATGTGCACGCGTGTATTCTTCAATTTCCTGGAGCAAAGCGGGCAAAGGACTCACCCACTGGTCCATATATGCCTGCCAGTTGCCCGAAATCAACTCGCTCATAAAGCCACCTGGGATTTCTTTTTCGAGATTAACCACAATCCACTTACGGTGAGTAAGCCATTGATCAGGATCAATTCAGGACCGATCTTATAACCCTGGAAAATAAGCGCAGAGAGATCATTCAGCCCAAGTTGCACGTGCAATTTTGCCTCGTAATAAGCCGGATTGGACAATAGGTCTAATCCTAGTGCAAGTAAGGGCCCCAACGAAGCAATCCATGGTACCCATTTTTCCTGAAGCGATCGTTTGCTCAACATACCAAAGGCAAAGAGTCCCAAGAGCGGACCATAGGTTATTCCGGCAAACTTGATGATGAATTGAATGATCGACTTGTCGTTGATGGCTTTGAAAAGCATCACCATGGCAAAAAACAAAACAGCAAATGAAACATGCACCCAAAGACGGATGCGTTTCTTGTCGGCTTCGCTGCGCGCAGATTCACGAAAGCCCAACAAATCAATGCAGAAACTGGAGGTCAGGGAAGTGATGGCTCCATCTACACTAGGAAACAAAGCTGATATCAAAGCGATGATGAAAATCACGCCAATGGTGCCCGAAAAAGTTTCACCCAATGCGAGGGCAGGAAACAGATCATCGCCACTGGCAGGCACGCCATTCAATAAAACGGGGTGTTGGGCTGCATACAAATACAATACACCACCCAAAATCAAGAACAATAGATTAACCAGCACCAGAATAGTGCTCATGGTCATCAT
>CAYYXC010000169.1:0-2812 GCA_964475505.1 uncultured Chitinophaga sp. | reverse complement strand
GAACTTAGAGGGAATGAGTATTGCGATTTACGATCGGTCCTCTCGCAAATCGTTGAGAACTCTTCGATTTGAAAAGACAAAAGCGCCCGGATGGGATTATGCCAAAAAACGAACCATCGATTCATGGGAGGAAAAACCCGTAGAGGGATGGCTGACACATGAGGATCGAATGTTATGGGTATCCCTACACAATGCGGGTGGCAGCGTGGGTATCCGCGTGGACACCTTGGAGAAAAATAATTTATCGCACACCAAAAGCAAACAACTCACTGTAGTTGATTCCACCGGACAAATCAACCGGTTAGTCGTACCCTTCTTCCCCACCGGGGCCACACCCAAGATCATTATCTCCACCCACAATGAGCAAAATCTCTTGGTCAGCAATTGGCATGGAAGAAGCATCAGCGTATTTGACTTGTTGCAGGAGCATCCATATGCAAAAGCAACCACCAGCATTCGAGTGCCGGCGATCCCCCGGGGAATGCTATCTGATCCCATTCGAAAAAAAACCTATGTAGCGATCATGGGAGGAACCAGTCTGGCATTACTGAATGAGCAAGAATGGAAGCTTGACACCCTCTTGCCGATAAGCGGAAGTCCCCGCCACATCCTTCGTGATTCCATGGGACGCCTGTTCGTTTCTTACAATACACAGTCAAAACTTGTCTGCCTGGACCCCGACAATGGGAAAACGTTGTTCAGCATAGAAACTGCTGCCCAGCCACGCACCATCGCACTTTCGCAAAATGAACGCTTTGTTTTTGTTACCGGATACAGCAGTGACCGGCTGGAGGTATATCAGATCAACGAAGATGGCTTCCAACAAGTCGCATCCCTACCCTGTCCCGGCCATCCCGTGGGCGTAGATCTATATGAAAACGACCAGACCCTGGAAGCATGGGTTTGCAGTTATCAAAACGGAATGATCCGGGTATTTTCTTTTCAAAAAAATTAGTCCATATTCACGGACCCATGAAATTCTCACACTTACACGTTCACACACAGTACTCCTTGTTGGATGGTGCAGCACCCATCCCTAGTCTCTATAAAAAAGCGATCGAGGATGGCATGCCTGCACTGGCCATCAGTGACCACGGAAACATGTTTGGTGTTTTTGGATTTGTGGCAGAGGCATACCGACACAAGGACGAGAACGGCAAACCAAAAGTCAAACCCATTGTCGGTTGCGAGTTTTACGTTTCAGAGACCCGTTTGCAAAAAACCTATACCAAGGACCAAAAAGACAAACGTTTTCACCAGATCCTCTTAGCAAAAAATGAAGAAGGATACAAGAACTTGGTCAAACTCACCTCATTGGGTTTTATAGAGGGGATGTACGGGAAATACCCGCGCATCGATAAAGAACTCATCAAGAAACATCACAAAGGACTGATCGCTACTACCTGTTGCTTGGGCGCCGCGGTTCCACAAGCCATCCTTTACAAAGGCGCAGAGGAAGGTGAGAACGAGTTCAAATGGTGGTTGAATATTTTTCAGGAAGATTATTACGTTGAATTGCAAAGACACGGCATGGCCGAGCAAGACAAGGTCAATAATGAATTGATCCGCTTGGCCCGTAAATACAATGTCAAGATCATCGCCAGCAACGATTCACACTATGTAGAGCAGGATGATTTTAACGCACACGACATCCTGCTTTGCATCAACACGGGTGAAAAACAATCTACCCCTGCCCTGCGGGATTTTGCTGACGACGATGTGAACATGAAGGATAAACGATTTGCCTTCCCCAACGACCAGTTCTACTTCAAGAAAACGGCAGAGATGATGAAAACTTTTCACGACCTGCCCGAAGCCATCGACAATACCAATGAGGTGGTTGACAAAGTAGAATGGCTGAACCTCACACGAGACATCCTCTTGCCAAATTTTCCGGTTGAAAAACGCTTTCAGATCCATACCAAGGAAGAAACAGTTGGCAAATACACCGTTTCACCGGAGTCACAAAACCAATGGGAATACCTAAAGCACCTCACGTACGAGGGGGCAGCCAAACGATATACCGAAATCACGGATGAGATCCGGGAACGGATCGATTTTGAGCTGTTTACCATCAAGATGATGGGTTTTGCCGGTTACTTTCTGATCGTAAGTGATTTCATTCGAGCGGGTCGTGACAAAGGCGTATTTATTGGTCCGGGCAGGGGTTCTGCCGCCGGTTCCGTGGTAGCCTACTGTATTGGGATCACCAACATCGACCCCATCAAATACAACTTGCTGTTTGAGCGCTTCCTGAATCCCGACCGAAAATCAATGCCAGATATTGATACGGACTTTGACGACGAGGGCAGACAAAAAGTGATTGACTACGTGGTTGAGAAATATGGAAAAAACCAGGTGGCACAGATCATCACGTATGGCACCATGGCCGCTAAAATGAGCATCAAGGACGTAGCGAGGGTGATGGATCTTCCTCTCTCCGAATCAAACGCTCTGGCCAAACTGGTACCCGAGCGCCCGGGGATTGTGCTAAAACGACTTTTACATGCGCCTATTAAATCCAAAGAGGAAGGTAGCTCGCTGGAAGAGAAAGAGGGACTTGGAAACGACGAACTGGAAAGCGTAAAAAAATTACGCGAGATCTACAACGATAAAAATAGTATCGCCGGGAAGGTTTTGCATGAGGCAGAACGTTTGGAAGGATCCGTTCGCAACACCGGCATTCATGCAGCCGGCATAATCATCGCCCCACAAGACCTGACAGAACTTATTCCTGTAGCCATTGCTAAAGATTCTCCGCTATGGGTAACGCAGATCGAAGGAAACGATATTGAAAGTGCTGGTATTATCA
>CAYYXC010000168.1:0-2824 GCA_964475505.1 uncultured Chitinophaga sp. | reverse complement strand
TCGTAGACGCTCCAGGGCGCATCCAATGCACTGCGCTCCTTTCCCGCGCGCATCCACCTGCGATCGCTCCATTCATAATCAAGCGACCAAGTAATCGAAGCAGTTTGAGGTCTTTTCTCCCAGAAATGGGCAAATGGATCTCCTTTGTCTAAACGCCTGCCCATATACCCGGTAATATGGTATTTATAGGCCTCCCCTAATTGGATTCCCGGTATGAATCCCTCCCATATCCCGCTTTTATCCCAGCGCTGGTACAGATTATACTCATGATCACGCCATTGATTGAAATGGCCTTTGACAGAAACTTGCGTGGCGTTGGGCGCCCAGACACTGAAATACATTCCTGCAATCCCCGACACTTCGAGCGAATGATTTCCCATCCGCTCATAGAGCCTATAGTGAGTTCCCTGTTGGAAATGAAGAATCTCTTCCTCCGTCCACAGCGAGTGATTCCAAACTTTTTCAGCAGTATCTCCAGACGACATATCAGTTGGTGCCCCCGTTTCGTTAAAGATACGTGTCAACCAGTTGCCCTGAAATCGAAACATTAACCCCAATGAATAACACAATTGAACCAATAAGATCAGTAACCACTACAGCCAGTAGAGCTCAAACGATATCTGAAGCCTGCTTAATAAAAAACTAAGTAGTTACAGCAATGGCTCAAGAATTTGAAATATAAAACATCCCTCAGAGGATCAAATCACAAATCCACTTGGCAAAATAGCGCCTTTCTTCACTACTACGATGCCGTCTTTGACCGTGTAAAGCGGGTGATCGATGTTCTCGAGGTGATTACCTCCGTTGATCCGTACATCATTGCCGATGCGGACATTCTTATCTAGAATAGCATTTCGGATATAGCAGCGCTCTCCTATTCCCAACGCCGGTACACCTTCCTTTTCCGCCCGCACGATTTCATCCAGGGTTTCGTAGAAATCACTCCCCATCAAATACGAGTGTACAATCGTGGTGCCATGGCCGATGCGACTCCGGATGCCTATCACCGATTGCTCCAATCGCGAGGCATGGATGATGGAACCTTCCGCCACAAGGGTTTTTTCCAGTGTTGTGCCGCTGATCTTCGCAGGCGGAAGCATGCGCGGTCGGGTGTAGATGGTACGATCGCTGTCAAACAGATCAAAAAGAGGAAGATCCTTGGTCAATTCTAAATTGGCTTCAAAGAATGAGCGGATGTTTCCGATGTCGGTCCAATAGCCGGCATACTGATAACTTGCTACTTTGTATTGCTGTATGGATTGAGGTATGATCTCTTTTCCGAAATCGGTCGCTTGTAAAAACTCGTGTTGCAGGAGTTCAAACAGCAATGAGCGATTGAAAATATAAATACCCATGGAGGCCAGGTATTCCCTGCCGGCCGCGCGCATTTCGCTGCCTGTATCACCGACCCAATCGGAAAGCAATTCTTTAGCTGGCTTCTCGATGAATGAACGAATCAGACCATCTTGGCTTTTTAGAACACCAAACTCTGGCGCCTCCCGCTTGGTAACCGGAATCGTTGCAATCGAAATATCGGCTCCCAAGCGTTTATGGTTTTCCAACATTTCCACGAAATCCATCTGATACAACTGATCACCCGAGAGGATCAACACATATTCACTCTCGAACGGCTCTATGTGACGCAAGCCCTGTCGAACCGCATCCGCCGTACCCTGATACCAAGTTGGATTATCAGGTGTTTGCTCAGCAGCAAGTATATCCACGAAGGCCTTACTGAAGGCACTGAAGTGGTAGGTGTTCTTGATGTGGCGGTTGAGTGAAGCGGAATTGAATTGGGTGAGAACGAACATACGGCCTATACCATTATTCAAACAGTTTGAGATGGGTATGTCAACCAGCCGATACTTGCCCGCGATCGGAACGGCCGGTTTAGATCGGCTGGAGGTAAGTGGGTAAAGGCGAGAGCCTGCTCCTCCTCCGAGAATAACAGATAAGATCTCATTCGAATTGGAAATGGTACGGATGGCCATGGTTTATAGGATAGATTGATAAAGCTCCAAATATTGGGTAGCGGATCGATCCCAGGAATGATCAAACCCCATCATATGCTGCTGCATCGAACGCATCTGATCCCTGTCATGATCGTAGAGGTCTAAGGCCCTGCCAACCGCGTGAACGATATCCGCTACGCTGGCCTCATCAAAACAAATCCCAAACCCGCCGGCTACACCCATATCCACTACTGTATCGCGTAAACCGCCGGTACTGCGAACCACCGGAACCGTGCCGTAACGTAGGGCGTACAACTGATTCAGTCCGCAGGGTTCAACACGACTGGGCATTAGTAAAAAATCGGAACAGGCGTACATACGGTGACTTAATTCCTCATAATAACCAATATACGCGCTGAACGCACCGGCAAATCGATGCGACATAGTTTGTAAGGTTGACTGAAGCCCTGGATCCCCGCTGCCGAGTAGCAGAAAATTCACCCGACCCTTATAACGACGCAAACATTGATAAAAAGATTCTGGAAGCAGATCCGCTGCCTTTTCATGCACCAATCGGCCGATAAAACTGATCAAAGGCTTTGCCGGATCCAGCCCAAACTGCTCGCAGAGCTCCCTTTTATTTGTTTGCTTTCCGGCGAATGGATCTTCCTGCGTATAATTTTCGACTAGCAACGGGTCTGTAGCCGGATTCCAAACCTCCGCATCAATTCCATTAAGAATACCTGTGCATTTTCCTTCTTCGTAATGGAAGAGTTTTTCCAATCCATTGGCCTGATGACGAAGTTCTTCCAGATAACTGGTACTAACCGTGGTGACGCGCCAGGCGCTCTTGACGGCGGCTGCCAGCGGAT
>CAYYXC010000167.1:0-2852 GCA_964475505.1 uncultured Chitinophaga sp. | reverse complement strand
CGGAGGGAGAAGGATGTGGGAAAAATGCCCCCATCCCTTCCTGAGACGGGCGCGAGGGCCACACTTGATGCAGTTGAGTTCAGGATTGTCGTTTATGCTAATGGAATATTCGGTAAAATCAGATGCTACCTCAAAGGTTTGCGTGTCGAAGCATACGCCTAAAACGTCAACGGCCACTGAATAGATCCCCGGTTGATCGGCAACCAGTGCATCAATATTTTCACCGGATGCGATCACTTGATTATTCAGTGACCAGGTATAAATCGCATCAAGATCCAGGTTTAAACCGGCCTCAATGGAGGAAACTTCATTGACGCAATTAATGATATCAGGATTGTCAATCGATACGTTGAGATCCTCCACGAGCACATTAAAGGTCAGCATGGTAGGGACATTACACAAATTGTTAAATGTCACCGTGTAGGCGGTATTTTCCGTTGCCGAGCATAGCGGCGCGCCGCTGCCCGGATTATCCAAAAAAGTGGTTGGACTCCAGGTGTAGGTGTTGTCGATGGATGCACCTGCATTGAGTGTGATAGAGGCACCCGTGCAGATGGTGGTCTCTTCGGATTGAGTGAGAATATTTTCTTGCAGGCATACTGTCTGATTGTTGTATGCTCCGCCGGTTGCAGCGGTAAAACCCCAATAGACTTCGTTGTTACCGCCGAATACTTCATTGATCAGATCAATGGTTCCCGACAATCGGAAGACACAATCAAAATAGACATCAATGGTTTGTGTCGCCGGATTCCAGGAGATGCGCACAACATGGTCTTCCGCATCTTCAATATTGGGGTCATTTGCATCGGCGACCACCGGACCTGCGATATTGTTCTGTGAAGTATGGTTGATATTGCCGTTGATTTGAATGGCAATGTGGTCTTCAAACAAGTCTCCGGAGTCTGTGTTTTGATAAGTGTCGAATTCAATGCCCAGTGAAGTTCCGAAATTGAGATAACCCAAACCGCCGCCATCAATACCGATGGCGGAAGTGCCTACTGTTTGTAAGACGAAGCAGATTCCATCAGCACCGCCGCCATCGAGCTCGCCGAAATTCATAAGAAACTCCAGGTTGAAGGGTTCTTCCAGGTCAATCTGATCGGCATACCAAACTGTTCCACTTTGAGTGAAAGTTGCAGCGGTCAATTGATAGCAATCGTTTCCTATGGCCACAGCATTGCCATTGAGGAAATAGGATTGGCCATGGAGTGATTGGATGATGGCTAGTAAGACGATTATGGCCGCAAGTTTCATAGTGGTAGCAGATTGAAAGTTGATCGTGCTTCTGAGCAAAGCGAATATAGTGTAGGTCGATGTGACGCGAGTCTCAAGGAGTAAAAAACCAAAAAGCCCCGCACGCTTGCAGGGCTTTTAGGCTTAAACTGAAAAACTAAAAACTATTTTGTAAGTTTTCACTTACGAATGCAAAGTTAAAAACACTTTTTCAAAATACAGTGAAGACGTTATTCACAACTTACTCACTTAAAGCCTCTCTCCTTTTTAATCTGTTCATAGGCCTCCTGCACTTTGAGGAATTTTTCGTTAGCTGATTTCTCATGTTGTTCTCCCAGTCCGCGCACTTTGTCGGGGTGATATTTCATTGCCATTTTGCGGTAGGCTTTTTTGACTTCCTCATCTGTTGCAGATGATTCAATTTCGAGAATCTTGAAGGCACTAGCGGTATCCTTATAATACATGGCCTGAAGTGATTCAATGTCCTTGTCGCTCAGTCCGAGTCCAGAGGCTATTTGACGAATCACCTGTAATTCGGAAGCCTCTACTTTACCATCTGCAGCCGCGATACCAAACAGGTAATACATCAGTTGCAAGCGCATTGGATGTTCCATGTAGTAGCGAATCTGCTCGCATACTTCTCGCACGGGGATGTCTTTTTGTAAAATCTCTTTGAGCACGCCGATATGCTGCGCGGCATTGGCGCTCCCAAATTGTTTGGTATAAAACTCACGGATGAAATCGAGCTCTGATTTTAGGAGTCGATTGTCGGCTTTCATTACCGCTGCCGAAAGCACCAATAGGGCAGAGGCGAAGTCGCCCGTTTGTGTTTGATGACGATACGCCTTGTAGTTAGGCGGTGGTGCTTGCGTTCCTTGTCGAACACCATTGAAGGATTTATCATCCGCCATAGCACCAATAGCGAAACCGATGATACCTCCGATGGGACCGCCCATTGCCCAACCCAGGGCTCCGCCTATCCATTTGCCGAAACTCATATTGTTTTTTCTTAACTGCTTTTTGAATGAATGTGAGTGAATACTGAATGGCCTACTTACCAACTGCCACCGGCACCTCCGCCGCCAAATCCGCCACCTCCAAATCCTCCAAATCCGCTACTTCCACCTCCGCCACCGAATCCGCCAAATCCACCACGACCGCTGCTAAAGTTGGAGTAATAGCCGCGATGTGAACGTGATAGTGCATTTAATGCAGCCCAAGCTGCCCAGAAGCCGATTTGATTCGTAGAGGCGTAGCGTCGCGTTTGGAGAATTTTGCCCGAAAAAACGAGCATTAAAATAAGGAGGATGATGAGTATGGCGCCGCCCCCTCCGATGTCTTTTTTTTTCTTGTGCTTGGAGGAGTATTCATCCGAGTTGTATTCACCTGCCGCCAGTGCCATGAGCGTAGAACAACCCGCTACAATACCCTCGTAATACCCCTGCGCCTTGATTCCCGGAATGACTTCGTTTTCGATTATTTCTTTTGTGGTGATGTCCGGAATGGCTCCTTCCAGTCCGCGACCGATTGCAATGAAAATTTGTCCTTTGCTTTCGGGAGTTTTCGGTTTGATGAGGAAAATGATACCATTGTCTTCCTTGCGCTGTCCTACACCCCAA
>CAYYXC010000166.1:2163-2855 GCA_964475505.1 uncultured Chitinophaga sp. | reverse complement strand
CGCGGCTGGTATTGAAAACCGAAATTGCGGGTGCCGGATTCATCAATTTTTTTGGTCGGCCCAATGCAGGAAAAAGTTCGCTGCTGAATTTTCTGATGGGGGAGAAGTTGGCCATCGTTTCACCCAAGGTGCAGACGACCCGCCACCGCATAAAAGGGATATTAACTGAGGATGACTATCAAATGGTTTTCTCGGATACGCCTGGCATCATCGATCCAAAATATCCCCTTCACCATCGTATGATGGAATCCGTTCGTGCGGCATTGGAGGATGGTGATTTGGCCTTGCTGCTCGTCGATGTCAGTTCTGATCTATCGGAGTCCGATCGCATCTTCGCTGCCCTGAAGTTGAAATCACCCGCTTGGGTGCTCGTTACTCAGGCTGACAAGGTCAGTAATATCCAGTTGACCGAGGCTGTTTCATTTTTTGAGGAAAAATCGTATGCCAAAAAGGTTTTATCCATATCCACCTGCCGCGAAAAAGACCGGTCAAAACTGCTGAATGCCATTGTCGCCGTTTTGCCTGAGGCCCCTCCGTTTTTTCCCGCGGATGAGATCAGTGACGCGCAAACTCGTTTCTTTGCAGCTGAGCTGATTCGGGAGAAGGTGTTTGAACTGACCAGCGATGAAATTCCTTACCATACGACTGTAGCGGTGCGGGAGTTTCAAGAGAAAACGACGCTCACAAAGATC
>CAYYXC010000166.1:0-2153 GCA_964475505.1 uncultured Chitinophaga sp. | reverse complement strand
GTGGCAGATATTGTTGTGCATCGGGAAAGCCAGAAAGCTATCCTTCTCGGAGAACGCGGTTCAATGATCAAACGGATCGGGAGCGAGGCACGCCAATCGATCGAGGCATTTATTGGAAGAAAGGTTTTTTTAGAACTGTTTGTGAAGGTTCGTCCGAAATGGAGAGAAAGTGATTTGTTGTTGGATGAATACGGGTATTGAGAGTTTGAGTAGTTTGAATAGTTTGAGAAGTTTAGATAGTTAGGTTAGTTAAATAAGTTATGTCTTATACAGTTGCAATTGTTGGAAGGCCGAATGTGGGGAAGAGTACCCTGTTCAATCGTTTGCTTGAGCAGCGGAAAGCTATTGTCGATGATGTGAGTGGGGTGACCCGCGATCGGCAATATGGAATGGCCGACTGGAATGGAAAGACATTTAACGTCATCGATACAGGCGGATTCGTATCCGGCAGTGAGGATGTATTTGAAAAGGAAATTGCAAAGCAAGTGCTGATCGCGGTGGAAGAGTCTCATGCGGTTCTGTTTGTTGTGGATGCTACAACCGGACTTACGGAGCTGGATGATGCCATGGCCAGAGTGCTGCGTAAAAGCCCCAAACCTGTTTTTCTGACTGTTAACAAGGTCGATGACAACCAGCGACTGATGGAGGCATCCGAGTTCTATAGCTTGGGATTTGATCAGATCTTCTTCATTGCATCGGCCAGTGGCAGTGGAACTGGAGAGTTGTTGGATGCCTTGACAGATCTCATACCGGAGACCAATACAGAGGAGTTAAAGGCGGAGGCTGAGTTGCCCCGCATCGCCATCATTGGTCAACCCAATACCGGAAAGTCCTCATTGCTGAATGCACTCATCGGAGCGGAGCGAACCATCGTCAGTAACATTGCAGGTACCACCCGGGATACCATACATACCCATTACAAGCTCTTTCAAAAAGAATTTATTCTAATTGATACAGCTGGCATTCGACGCAAGTCAAAAGTACACGAGGATCTTGAGTTCTACTCCGTGATCCGGGCCATCAAAGCCCTGGATGAATCTGACGTTTGCCTGCTATTACTCGACGCTGAAAAAGGTATCGCCGCTCAGGATCTCAATATCTTCAGTCTGGCTGTTCGCAAAGGCAAGGGCATTGTGGTACTTGTGAACAAATGGGATCTGATCCAGAAAGAGACACAGACAGCTGTTAACTATGAGAAAGAATTGAAGAAACGATTGGCTCCTTTTAGTGACGTACCCATTCTTTTTGTTTCCGCATTGGAAAAGACTCGCATATTCAAAGCGGTCGAAACGGCCTTGGATGTTTATGAAAATCGTCGACGCAGAGTGCCTACCTCTCAGCTGAATGAGGTAATGTTGAAGGCCATACAAGCTTATCATCCTCCTGTGGTTAGAGGCAATCCCATCAAGATCAAATTTGTAACTCAATTGCCCACGGTAGTTCCATCCTTTGCATTTTTCTGCAATTTTCCCGACGATATCAAACAGCCCTACAAGAATTATCTGGAGAATCAATTACGCAATCATTTCGATTTTTCCGGGGTGCCGGTTCGGCTCTTTTTCAGAAAAAAGTAGCGATCAGATATAAGCAAGTTTTTTTATAACTTGGTCCAAATTCTTGCTTATGTGTGGTATAGTTGGCTATACCGGTTCTCGTCATGCCTACCCTGTTGTGGTCAAAGGGCTCAAACGATTGGAGTACCGCGGATACGACAGCGCTGGGGTGGCTATCCAAGATCCCTCCGGTAATATTTTGTTGTATAAGAAAAAAGGTAAGGTAGCCGATTTGGAAGAATCGGTTCTGGGACAGCCCTTGCAAGGCAGCACAGCGATCGGTCACACCCGCTGGGCTACGCACGGAGCGCCCAGTGACCGCAATGCACATCCCCATCGCTCAGCCAGCGGAAAACTTGCCATGATCCACAATGGGATTATTGAAAATTATCATCAGCTCAAGCAAGAGCTAATTGCGAAAGGGTATCATTTCCATAGTGATACAGATACCGAAGTACTCCTGAATTTCATCGAGGAGATTCAGCGAAACAATAATTGTTCGCTGGAAGAGGCATTGCGGGTAGCACTGAAACGGGTAACCGGTGCTTATGTAATTCTTTTGCTGAATGAGGATGATCCGGGTACCATTATAGCGGCAAG
>CAYYXC010000165.1:0-2874 GCA_964475505.1 uncultured Chitinophaga sp. | reverse complement strand
TGGAGGGGATGGATAGCCGTGCAGGCGCACAGGTGATCAAGGCAAAAGTTCCATTGAGTGAGATGTTCGGATACGTGACGCAGTTGCGCTCACTGAGCTCCGGACGTGCTTCCTCTACCATGGAATTCTCTCACTACAATCCTGCGCCAAATAACATCGCAGAAGAAGTGATTGCCAAAATCAAAGGAAAGGCAAACGCCTAATTGATAATCTAACAATTGGAATCCCGATCGGCAACGGTCGGGATTTTTTATATCCAATTGAGTTTGATGTGGTGGATTTTTTCCTGCGTTAATTTCTCTCGGATGCGATTCAGCGCAGGAATTTGCTCGGGGATTTTGGTCTCATGTGTTTCTACATACATGCATTCAAAAAGATTCCAGGCCTTTTCGGAAAGGATCTTTTCCAGGATCGCAACTTCCGCGCCCTCCACATCCAGCTTGATCAATTTGGGTTTTAGGGATTGCGCCTGTAAAAACTCAATCAGATCGATTAGGCGTACCAGTCGGCTACGACCCTTGTTAATATTGTTTTTTTCGGCGATCAGGGAAGATCCAACGGTGAATGCAGTTTCATCTGAATGACCCTCTGCGTGATCAAAGAGCGGGAGTGTATCCTCTTTGTCCCAAACACCTTCATTTCGCAACGTTACATTGGGCAAATGCCCGCAACGTTGTTCTAGTTTTTTAAATGCGCGCGGGTCTGGTTCAAATGCGATGATGTGGGCACCCGTAGTAGCCAAGAAACGCGTGATCAGTCCCACGTTCGCTCCACAGTCCAACACGAGGTCTCCTTTACGCAGGCGAAACCAATCGGGGAGCAGTTTGACATAACTGATCCCTATGGCACCGGCATTCAACAGCAAACGTTTCAGCAATGAAAATCGAAATGACATGAGGCAAATCTACTTGGATTCTGGAAGGGGACTGCGGAAAATATAAATTGATCCGGGTAGTGCGGTTAGCACGGTTACGCCATAGAAAAGTAAACTGAGTAACAATGTTTCTTCGATGGGTAATCCCATCCATTGCGCTCCTTGGATGGAGGCAAATTCACGAATGCCGAGTCCGCCGCCCACCGAGATGGGTAGTACAGAAAGTGCCGCAGCGGTTAAAAATACCAAGAGGTATTTACCGGTGTGGGTGTTGATCCCAATCGATAACAGCAGCAGGTATACGGTGAGTAATACCAGTGCTTGCACGCTGGCGCCCAGCCAATAAGTTTTTCCAAAACCACCTGCCTGTTTGGGCAACAACCATCGAATTGCAAAATAGCTGGAGGGGATGAGTAGCAAGGAGCCAATGAGGAGGGAGGTCGTGATGAATGAATAAGGTAGAAGTGTAAAGGCAAGCAGACTAATAAACAGCAGCAGAGATAACAATCCGCTGAATCGGTCCAGCAATACGGCCATTGCCAGGGCTCGGCGGGAGGTCCCGGGGTTTTTACCCAGTATCATGACCTTATAAGCATCTCCGGTGATGGCTCCCGGCAGCAACAGGTTATAAAGCATGCCCAGCCAGTATAGCCGGAGGTTAACGGTCTCGGTAAGGGTTAGATCTATAAGTCTAAAATTAACATTCAAACGTATGGATGCCAGTATTTTGGACGATGTATATACTCCCATGGCAAGCATGATCCAGGCCGGATCAATGCGTTTCCATGCCTGGAGAATCTGGGCCCAGTTGGGTTTGGTCAGGGCGTACCAGAGGCAGGCGGCGCTCAGGATCAACTTGAGCAGGGTAGGGAGGTATTGGGGGGTGCTGATTTTCAACGGGCCGAAGGTAAGTTTTGATCCCTAAAAAATTAATCGACAACTATTTGGCTACAACCAACTTGTCTCTTACCTTTGCATCCCCTAAACAAAAGGGACCCACAAACATGTCGCAGCGTATTCGTATCAAACTGCAGTCTTACGATCACAATCTGGTTGATAAATCAGCCGAGAAGATCGTAAAGACCGTGCGCAGCACCGGAGCGGTGGTAACAGGCCCCATTCCGCTGCCCACACGCCGTAAGATTTTTACGGTGTTGCGTTCCCCTCACGTAAACAAGAAAAGTCGTGAGCAGTTCCAATTGGCCACTCACAAGCGGTTGTTGGACATCTATACATCTACCAGTCGTACGGTGGATGCGTTGAGTAAGCTGGATTTGCCCAGTGGGGTTGAAGTCGAGATCAAAGCCTAACGGGTTTGACTCGCATCGTTCTTATTGATTGAATTTGTAATTAACTGTCATCTCTCAATTCGTCCCTGACGAAAAAAAGAGCGCTGACAATATCACATAAAACAAGCCATTCAGGGTTTGTTTATCGTCGGTACTTCCCCAGAAAGGAAAAGGTCGACGACGAACGGGGATTGAAGTCTGGTTCATACCACCGGATTGTCCCGATATCCTGGAAGGCATAAACGAAAGGTTTATGAAAGGTATCATTGGGAAGAAAATCGGAATGACCAGCATCTTCGACTCCGCAGGCAAGCAGACTGCCTGTACTATTATCGAAGCGGGCCCCTGTGTGGTGACCCAGGTCAAAACAAAAGAGTCTGACGGATACAACGCACTTCAGTTGTCATTTGGAGACAAAAAAGAAAAGCATGCCACCAAGGCGGCTATCAATCATTTCGCTAAGTCTCAAACAGCTCCCAAAAAAATTTCCAGAGAATTTCGTGATTGCTCCCTTGAGAAAGCCTTGGGAGAAACCGTTACTGTAGACATTTTCGCAGAAGGCGAGAAGGTTGAGGTGGTAGGTATCACCAAGGGTAAAGGTTTCCAGGGCGTAGTAAAGCGTCATGGATTTGCGGGTGTTGGTCAACAGAGCCATGGTCAGCACGATCGTCAGCGTGCCCCTGGATCATTGGGTAACTCATCTGATGCCAG
>CAYYXC010000164.1:2461-2881 GCA_964475505.1 uncultured Chitinophaga sp. | reverse complement strand
CTGGTTTCTGAAAGGTGAAACCAACATCGCCTATCTGAAAGAAAACGGTGTATCTATTTGGGATGAATGGGCAAATGAAGCCGGCGATCTGGGTCCCGTTTACGGTAAACAATGGCGCAGCTGGGAGGGGAGAGATGGAAAGACCGTTGATCAGATCAAAGAACTCATCGATCAGATCAAAAAAACACCCGATAGCAGACGGCTGATCGTCAGCGCCTGGAATGTGGCGGATCTTCCTCAGATGGCCTTGATGCCCTGCCATACGCTGTTTCAGTTTTATGTAGCAAACGGGAAATTGAGTTGTCAACTTTACCAACGCAGTGCAGATGTATTCTTGGGTGTTCCCTTCAACATTGCATCTTATGCGCTGCTTACCCTCATGATCGCGCAGGTTTGCGGATTGCAGACCGGGGATTTCGT
>CAYYXC010000164.1:0-2451 GCA_964475505.1 uncultured Chitinophaga sp. | reverse complement strand
CTTTGGCGATGCGCACATTTACAACACCCACTTCGAGCAGGTGCAACCGCAATTATCCAGAACTTGTTTTCCCCTGCCCACCATGCGATTGAATCCGGCAGTGCAGGATATATTTTCTTTCCGTTACGAGGATTTTACGTTAGAAAACTATCAGTGCCATCCAGCCATCAAAGCGCCAGTGGCCGTTTAAGACTAAGACATGAAAATCTCCTTGGTAGTAGCAGCGGCCAAAAATGGCGTGATCGGGTTAAAGGGAAAAATGCCTTGGCATCTTCCTGCCGATCTGAAGCATTTTAAAAATGTTACCTGGGGTCTTCCGATCATCATGGGTAGAAAGACTTTTGAATCGCTGGGCAGGCCGTTGCCCGGACGACAGAATATTGTTATTACCAGGAACCCTGATTTCAAGCCTGCAGGCGTATGGGTAGTAGATACACCCGAAAGCGCTTTGACCTGTGCGGAAAAAACGGAGGTGAACGAAGTTTGTGTGATCGGTGGAGGCGAGATCTATCAGCTTTTTCTTGAGCGAGCCGATCGTATACACCTCACGCGCATACAAGCATCATTTGAAGGAGATACTTTTTTCCCTTCGATCGAACCGGCTGTTTGGCGACTCACCCGCCAATTGCATCATCCGGCGGATGAAAAAAATGTCGTAGATCTGGAGTTTGAGCAATGGGATCGAAACGGAACCAGCCCGGCATGAGAGATCTTATTCGGTTGATCTATCAATTAGTTAAGCATCGTTGGTTAGCTGCCAACTCGAAAGGGCATGGTGTCCATTCACCCTTCTTTTTTGATTTTATACGGAATGTACTTCCCGACGGCGGACATCTTCCCGAACTCGCTGTTGCGGAGAAGTATCGGCAGGATTTATTGAAAGATCAAACTCCGTTTGAAAGAACGGATTTGGGAGGAGGCAGCCGAAAGCCATTGAAGTTAATAACGGTTTCAGCTGTAGCCACTCGTTCTCTTCAATCGGCCAGATGGTCGAGACTTTTATACCGTATCCTTTTGCATTACCGGCCGGGTGCTGTACTTGAGTTGGGCACTTCTTTTGGTGTAACCACCGAATATTTAGCATCAGTTGCTCCCGACCTTCCGGTGTGTACGCTTGAAGGCGATCCTTTTATTGCTGGTCGGGCTGCTGATCGTTTCAAAGCGGATGGATTTAAAAACATTGAGTTAGTGCAGGGGAATTTTGACCAGACATTACAGCAAGTACTATCCCGTATTGATTCGCTCGGTTTTATTTGGCTTGATGGCAATCACCGAAAAGAGCCAACCCTTCGATACGTGGAGCAAATCCTTCCATACGTCAAGAATGACACGATCCTTATTCTCGACGATATTTATTGGAGTAGAGAGATGCAGGAGGCATGGGAGTCAATTAAAACGGATCCCAGGGTTCGGGCTACAATCGATCTGTATCGGATCGGTATCGTTCTGTTTCGAAAAGAATTCTTGACACCCCTTCACATCCGCCTGCATTATTAATTCCGTAACTTCCACCACAAATCTGTCTGCATGTTCACCATCGGTGTTTTGAGAGAACCATCTGCTGAGTCCCGCGTTTCCTTGCTGCCCGAAGCAGTTGCTGCCTTGGTGAAAAAAGGATTAAAGGTTGTTATAGAAACGGGAGCAGGGGCGAAGGCCTATGCATCCGATGAGTCCTATCAACAGGCTGGGGCCGAAGTATTATCTCGTTCTCAGGTAATGAGTCAGGCCAAGGTGCTTTTATCTATTCATGCGCCAGTTGATCTGGGGGACAGCAACTTGCAGGGCAAAACACTTATTGGTGTATATCAACCCTTATTTGCACGCGATCATGTACAAGCATTTGCACAACAAGGACTCACTTGTTTCTCCTTGGATATGCTCCCCCGCACTACGCGTGCGCAGTCGATGTATTGAGCTCTCAAGCCAATATCGCAGGATACAAAGCCGTTTTATTGGCTGCGAGTGTCTATAGCCGCTATTTCCCCATGTTCATGACGGCTGCCGGGAGTATTGCTCCGGCCAAAGTATTGATTTTGGGTGCTGGTGTGGCCGGACTACAAGCCATAGCTACTGCCAGAAGACTGGGTGCGGTAGTGGAGGTTTTTGATACTCGTCCCGCCGTAAAGGAGGAAGTCATGAGTTTGGGTGCTAAGTTCATTGAGGTGGAGGGAGCGGCCGATGCCAGTCAGGCCGGAGGATATGCCGTTGAACAATCAGAGGATTTTAAACAACGGCAGCGTGCCCGCATTGCTGAGTCCGCCATCAAAGCAGATATCATCATTACCACGGCTCAGATTCCCGGTAAAAAAGCGCCTTTGCTCATCACAGAGGATATGATCGCCGGTATGCGACCTGGCTCGGTTGTGATTGACTTGGCTGCTGCTACCGGCGGAAATACGCCTTTTACTGAAAATGATCGGACGGTTGATCGGGGGGGTGTTCAAATCATCG
>CAYYXC010000163.1:952-2905 GCA_964475505.1 uncultured Chitinophaga sp. | reverse complement strand
GTCACATCTCAATTGTTACTAATCGCAAGCTTCACACTATTCATTGGAATAACTGTACTTTTAGTTGTTGCGCGAATTTTCTCCATTGGCATGCAAGCCAAATACTTGCGGCCGAAGTATGCCTTCATTGAAAAGATACGTATTGTAAAAAGCATTATTGAGTTACTGCCTGCTGCTTTGAGTCTCATCAGTTGGCGTTCTTCACTACTAGGTGTTTCCTTCGGCTTGTTGTTTCACCTATTGATGGCAGCGCACTTCTACTTGTGCTTCGTGGCGTTGTCATACGAAGTGAGTTTCATCGACTGTCTTATACTTAATCTTGCCTCGCAAGTGGCATCGTTTGTGCCAGTCGGTGTAGGTGGAATTGGTGTGCGTGATGTTTCAATAGTAGGCGTAGCGGGATTACTTGGCTATTCTACCAGCATAGTTTGGTCTGGTGTGATAATCAGTTACCCTGTTGTACTTTTATTCGTGTTTATAGGTTATGTCTGCGAACTTGGATGGTTCGGTGATGAGAACAGGACGTAAGTGCCGGCTCAAGTGCTACAGCAGACTTTATTTTTTAAGCGACTATCTAATGTCAAGCATTGACTATTGCCGAAATGATTGTTCAAGCATGTATAACAATTTGCTCCGAGTAATTTGAGATCAATAACCTTCATTTGCCCAAGAGCTTATCCGCTGTTTGAGCCATCAGTTGTTGCTTCATTTGGGGGAGCGGAGGTGCAATTGTACCTATTGGCATGTTCGATTGCATCTAGATATCCTCTTATTGATATTGAGTTCCTAGTTGCAGATTATGGCCAAGATTCTAAAGTTGTTTCAAGTCAGGGGATCACGCTACTTCGGTCATACAAACACTCTGAACCTTTTGTCAGACGCATATTTAGTTTCTTAACCTCTTTAATGCAAACGCGTCGCGAGATATTGGTGCAACGGGCGCTGTCAGCTTACACGCCTATGATCTATTTGTTATCCAGAATGCTAGGTATCAGATTCGTATACATGCTGGCAAGCGATGCCGAGGTTGATGGTACAAATGCATTATTGAGAAAAAAGTACATGCGTACACTCTTCAACTGGACCCTTAGGCATTCTGATTTGGTTATTTGCCAGAATTCATTTCAGAGGGAACAAATCCAGAAAAATGTTCATCGTGAGCCGTTTCTACTGAGGAACGGATTAAGTATATCCCCATATAAACCGAATACTGGGAGAACGAAGGTCCTATGGATAGGTCGCAATGATTGGCAAAAGAGACCGCAAATAATGATTGAGATTATGCGTGAGCTCTATTGGATTGACTTCGTAATGGTTTGTAACCCTGCACTTGACGAGTATAGCGGTGAATATGTTGAACTGTGTAGAACTGCATCATCATTACCGAATTGTACATTCTACAGCCAACTGAGTTTCTCCGCTACGGACCAGTTGTTTACTACAATCCGGTTACTTGTTAATACCAGCGTCAGTGAGGGGTTCCCGAACACATTTCTCCAAGCCGCCATGCATTCAGTACCCATTGTATCAATAGCAGCAAATCCCGATGAAATCCTGAATCGTTTTTCGATGGGATTTTGTACCAATGGCGATGTAGAGTCTTTAAAGCAAATCTTGAAACAACTTGTTGAAGATGACGCGCTTGCAGAATCGATTGGGCGGAACGGTTATGAGTATGTTGCAGCGAATCACGACGTAACTGCACAGGCACAAGTCCTAATGCAGTTACTTGAGGTTACAAGCCGAAGAGTTTGAATTGCAGGAACCGTAGAGAATTTTAAATGGGATTTGATGGTCTGCCCCGACTACGCATTGTTTTAACTGATCCACCGAGAAACGGTTAACAAATTCGCATATTCGTGAACTCTAGTTTCACTAGGCAAGCGACACTTGCGCTGATTACAGGTGCATGTCGCTATTGATCAACGATCATTTTAAAACTCCAAAGCAGAA
>CAYYXC010000163.1:0-942 GCA_964475505.1 uncultured Chitinophaga sp. | reverse complement strand
TTTGACTTTGGAGAGAATTGGACTCGGTACTCGCAGTCAGCGATATCGATAGAGAAGATTGAAAGAGCAAGAGAGGACTTTCAAAAACTAGTTGCTGCAGTTGGCCCAGGAAAAGACCAAATGTCATTCATTGACATTGGATTCGGGCAGGGTTTGGGTTTAATGCTGGCAATGGAGTTGTTCAAGCACGTTATCGGATGCGATATCAATGCAAAGTGTGGCGATGCTCTGGAACTGACACATCGCCAATTTCCAGATACCAAAGCTAAGCCAGAGGTGCACTTTGGATCCATACTAGACCCACTGTTTGTCGATAGTCTTTTGAATCGCAATGCTGGGAAGTTCGATGTAGTCCACTCATGGGGTGTCTTGCATCACACGGGGAATATGTGGAAAGCTATTGAAATGGCCTCTAACATGGTTAGTAGCGAGGGCTTCTTCATTCTAGCTATATACAACCGACATTGGACCAGTCATATTTGGAGGTATATCAAGTACTTTTATGTTAATGGGCCAGGTGTTTTTCGAAGGCCAATGATACTGAGTCTCTTTTGGCTGAAGAGATTCATGGGGTACGAAACGGGTAGTGAATATCGCGGTATGGAGTTTTACTATGACATCGTTGATTGGGTAGGTGGCTATCCGTATGAGTTCGCGTCGAAGAGCGAAATTGAGTCCAAATTAAACTCCCTTGGATTTTTCTTGGTTGATTATATCCCAACGAGTGGCTTTACAGGATGCAACGAGTACATCTTTCGCAAGACGCGACAAAATGCTGAATGAAATTGGCAGCGATATTGGAGTGGGTTGAAAAAATAGGACCAGTCGTAAGTTGAGGGATTCACCTCAAGGAGGACCGGTGAGAAAGAGTCAATACAGCGATGAGCAGATCGTAAAGATCGTGCGAGAATCGCATGCCCAGGGCGTAGCAGAGACGGCCAA
>CAYYXC010000162.1:0-2928 GCA_964475505.1 uncultured Chitinophaga sp. | reverse complement strand
TTACGACCCGATTTGGCATTTGAGGATGCATTCAATTACTTTGCCATTGTGCGCAAGCGTTTGCACCATATCAGAGACTGGATCTTGCCTTTGATCGATTTCTTTTATCCGCCTTTCCGTGGTATTTTCTCTCCTCAAACCTTTCGTTATGCCGCCAGCGGGGGAACCAATGTAGTGCTCGGATTCCTGGTCTACTCATTGAGTCTGGAAGGATTATTCCAGGGGGAGATCTGGGATCTGGGTTTTTATGCTGTTAAGCCGCACTCTGCTGCACTTTTTTTATCCTTTTGCGTCACCTTTCCATTCGGTTTTTTCATGGCCAAGTATGTGGTCTTTCCCGACTCAGAGTTGAAGGGCCGTATACAGTTGTTCCGTTACTTTTTGATCTGTCAGTTCAATCTTTTTCTCAATTGGATCTTACTTAAGATCGGAGTGGAGTATATGCAAGTACATCCCTTGCCAGCGCAGCTGGTAACGATCGCCGTAGTGGTGGCGGTTAGTTACTTAGCCCAGCGCTATTTCTCTTTTCGGGTGGTTCCGATCAAAGACTGAAGCCGGAGAGATTGGCTTTGCATTGCATGCGTCCCTGTATCCCTATTTGCAGCCGCATTCCTTCCTGATTGTTATTCCATCCCAACCAACGTGTTTGATCCAGTTTTCCCCGGCATTGCAAGGGGCCTGCATTCACCTCACTGAGGTATTTTTCGATCTTTTGACTTTTCTCACGCAGGGGCTTGGCCAGATCGAATTGAAATTTTTGAGCCAGCCATTTACGAATGGGTTTATCAAACCAAGCAGCTGCTTTTCCTAATATTAAATGACGGGTTTTAAGATCGATGTCAATATCAGAAAGCTTCATCGATTCGGTGGCTGAATCCCATACGGGTACACCCGACATCTCCAGTTGCCCCGCATATTTTCCCGAGATGTGTAATAAACATCGAATTCGTTTCTCCTCTCTGCCCGTTAAAAAAATCGAATCGATGCGTACGGTTTTTCGAAATGGTCCTTTTTCAGGTTTGATTTCCACTGGCATGAGGGATCTGTTCAGTGCCGAACTCAACGAGTCGTAACGGAGATCGAGGGAGAGTTTCACGCTAAAGTCATCGGAAGAAGTTGGTTTGTCCCAATCTGTAGGTAAGGCTGTCATGTACGCCTGCGGTACGGTATTCACTACCACCGGTCGGGCGCGCATTCCAACCGAGAGATCCAAGGTATCTCCAATGGCAGCAATTCGATTTACTCGAAAGCCGAGCGGCCGAACCATCAGCCAACCGTATTCACCCAGCGCAACCGGTCGATTCATGTCTGACCACACTTGTGCCAATTTTGATCTCAGATCGATGATCCCATATTGTTTTTCAAACGCTTTTTTGGCAACGGATAGTTCTTCCGATAATCCATCCATGACCTGCTTGGTGATGTCCTGCTCCCAAAAACAAACCTTACAAGCATCGGAAGGCTTGGGTAGTTGAGGTTGAATCTTTAGCTGTATCTGAAATTTTGGTTGAATGGATAGTGTATTCACAAACCGAACTTTCACTTTCCGAGCACCCTCTGTATAGCCGCAACGACAGGGGGGTGTCCAGGGACTGATCACTACGCCCCGGGCGCAGACACGGGTGGAACCTTCCATCTGGTAAAAACCGGTGAAGCTCAGGTCAAGCGTTTGGCCACTGGCTTTCATCCGAAAAGGGCTCCGCCAAAATTTGTATCGATAACGCAGGTCGCATCCCTGCTGCGTCCAGCCATCCGGATAGCCATCCGACATAAATACCGTATCAACAGATCGTTCAATCCAATTGTACAATGGGCCCATTCCCATTCGAAGAGGTATGTTTATCTCAGACTCCTCTTGAGTGTTTTCCTGAGACAACGATAACACAGGTAAGAGGATCCAAAAAAACAAACAGACGACGGCTCTTGAGATCATGCCTCAAAACTACTCTGGGCTGGCCGAAGCCAACCCCGCCAAGTTGACATTTTGCCCTTTTTTTAAGATCGATAGAACAAGTTGTCGCCCTTTCCGTGGGTGTTAGTGACAAAACTGCCATTTTTTCACCCCTGTCTGCTTCGGCATGTGGATTGACAGATAAAGGATGTAAAAAACAAATAACATGGGAAAAATTATCGGCATTGACCTTGGTACCACCAACAGTTGCGTATCGGTCATGGAAGGAAATGAACCGGTGGTGATCGCCAACGACGAAGGTCGTCGTACCACCCCCTCTGTAGTCGCTTTTCTGAAAAACGGGGAGCGCAAAGTGGGGGATCCGGCCAAGCGTCAGGCCATCACGAACCCGCACAATACCATCGCGTCCGTGAAGCGTTTCATGGGTCGTCGTTTTGATGAAGTAACCGAGGAGATCAGCCACTGGAGCTATAAAGTTGCCAAAGGTGATAACAACACCGTGCGCATCGATATTGATGGCAGGCTCTACACGCCCCAGGAGATCTCGGCCATGGTGTTGCAGAAAATGAAAAAAACAGCAGAAGACTACCTGGGTCAGGAAGTGACCGAGGCGGTTATCACTGTGCCTGCTTATTTCAACGACGCACAGCGCCAGGCAACCAAAGAGGCCGGAGAGATTGCCGGACTCACCGTTCGCCGCATCGTAAACGAGCCTACTGCCGCCGCTTTGGCCTATGGGTTGGATAAAGCAAAAAATGACCAGAAGATCGCGGTTTTTGACTTGGGTGGAGGAACCTTCGATATCTCCGTTCTCGAATTAGGCGACGGCGTATTCGAGGTGAAATCAACCAACGGTGACACCCATTTGGGTGGAGACGACTTTGACAAAGTAGTCATGGACTGGCTGGCTGAAGAGTTTAAGAAAGACGAGTCGATCGATCTTAGAAAAGATCCGATGGCCTTGCAGCGTTTGAAAGAAGCCGCTGAAAAAGCAAAGATCGAATTGTCTTCTTCTT
>CAYYXC010000161.1:0-2949 GCA_964475505.1 uncultured Chitinophaga sp. | reverse complement strand
GCATCACCGGCACCGTCCGCGCTTCCTTCGCCCTCTACAACACCAAGGAGGAGATTGATATTTTTGCCAAATCCCTAGAAAAGACCGTTGAAATGCTGAGGTAAAAATAAGGAGTACTGGATATTGAGGGATTCGAGAATGGAAAAAAACCACGATACATCCCTGACAGTCGTTAGGGTAGATTGAGAAAAAATCTCAACGATTTAGAAATATCTCTCTACAAATTGTCCTTATTAAGATTCGTGAATTAGAGTGACAAAATGCATCCCTTATGTGGGCTTCCTGCATGCCAGCTTGGAAATTAAGCTGCTCAAAATCGAGGAGAGGTTCCCAGCCTACGCTGATCACCTGAAATCCCAGCGGCAAAAAATAATCGCAAGTCAGGGGGGATATTTCGGCTGTGGCCGAATGAGGGGGCGACCTAAAGTCAGAGATGCTTAAAAAAGTGTGTGACAAATAGGCTACTGCTTGATCGATTGTACTGGCCGAGGAGCGGACAAACCTCTACTAAAATACCGAGCCGAATCATCCACATGGCCATATTCAAATTCCACTGCCCTCACTGCCAGCAGAAAATCTCAGCGGACGAAAGCCAGTCCGGGATAAGTGCCCAATGCCCCACTTGTTGTAAGGTTTTCGCCACACCGACTATTAAAGCCAAATCCGCTTCCCCGAAATCCATAATTAAGCCGGCGCCTCAGGCAAACAATGCCGGCGGCAAAGCAAAGCGCTCAAAATCTTCTCCCCGATTCGTGCTTCTTGGAATTGGATGCCTCGTAATGTGCGCATATGGCCTCGGGCGGCTGAGCGTCTCACCAAACTCAGAGACCCGAGAAAATATAGGGAAATCATTTGACGCTAAGAACCTCGAGTCAGCAGCAACCATCCACGGTAACGCGGCGCCTCGTGATACTGATACAACGAAGGAGGCGTCCACAACACGTGGGGAAGGTGATCGAAAGGTATCTCAGCCTTCGGGGGGCATTCCGAGCAGTCAACCACTAGAAACTGTCCCCTCGCCGGATATTACAAATCTCACAGAGTCATGGTCATATAAATCGATTCGTCTTGGTGCTGTGGTATCATGCAAACTTCCGAAGGGTTCTTTTTCGGCGACCTACAATGATGCTAATTTTACAGTCACTATCATATTTCCGAATTATCAGGGCGCACAGAGAAAGAATGGAAGCTTATTGCTTTATGTGAGTGGTTTGAATGAAAAGACGCATGTACGGGACCAATTCAAGTCGCCGGAAAGCTTTAAGGCAGATTGGGTGAAAAATTGTGAAGACGAAATGAGAGGGATGCCGACGGTTCATCTTAGAGAATACAAAAGTATATTTGAAAAATATAGATTTGAACCGGTTGAGGTAAACAATTTTAAGGGGTTTTTCTGGGGACGCGTAGACGAGAATAGGCGGAGGATTTTTTTGACGACTGGGAAAAATTACTTGCGTGGTGCTTTGAATGATTTTGACGTGGGACCGATGACAATTGAGCTTGCACTAAAGATTATCTCTTCGGTGCGATTGTCACAAACACGTGATATACCCATTTCGTCTTTGTCATTCGAGAGTTTAAGTCCGCCCTTAGACATGCCTACCAAGCCGATCGAACCCGACCCGTGGGCGGAGGCGGAGAAATCCCCTAAAGATAAGGAACAGAACAATCCGCTCGCTGAATCCGCTGCGGCACACGGAGAAATGCCACCCGACCAGAAAACTGTCAGTTCGGCCACCTCATCCAGCTCCCCCGGTATACCCAGCAAAGCCATGCAGATGACCCAGACTAACCCCGAAGCATTTCTCGAAATGCTGCGCAAGCGAGTACTTGATGATCTGATCAAGGAGCGTGAAAAGGAATCTTATGCAAGTATCGCCAAGTATGAGATTTTTGTTTCAAAAATCCCGGACGAGGAAACCCGTTCGGACGCCCAATCCATGCTGAAAGAACTCAAGGAGAATTACAGCAAGACCTGGCATCTCCTCTATCCGATACAGCTCTCGGAACGATGGCATGAGATCAAAGGGAACCCCGTGGCTCGACGCGATTTTGCCGAAATACTCAGCATGGCAGGCGTATCCGCGTGTCGTCGTGAGGACGTTGCTAAGGCAATGGAACCCGTGGAAAATCTTACCCTTTTTGGACCGGTTAATTACCTGGATCCACTACAAGACGCCGTAACCAAGCTTTCAAATTCATTAAATAATTGCTATAAGTTTAAGAGCACAAAAAACACATCTTTCAATCGTGTTGAGTCGGCAGTATTTCCTCTCGATACATTCTATCGCTATTCTTATGACGTTGAAGGCCCACCAGACTCCGTTAACCGGTTGTATTTTATGGTCGATAACCACATGAGGGTGGTCGCATTACAAGAGGTGATCGAATCCCCTAAGGCGGTCAGACTTTCAATGCATACAAATAAACGATCAGTTTATAACTTCATGCAAATGAGAAGAAAAGGTATTGGCTCCTACAAGATCGCATACAATGAAAGGGGTTCATTTGGACTAGATCTGATACCAAGAGGGTCATACTCAGAGCAGGGCAATGTTTGCGTTCTTGCCTCGGAGTTGATTGACGACAAGCGAACTCCAAGGGAATGGGTGAGACTACATCTTCCACGGCGGCTGGCGGAGGTGTGCCTTTACATTTGCAAGGAAGTGGATGACTGATCCATTATTACTCATTAATTTCCTGGGGGGATTTTTCAGCGCTTCACCAAAAACAATGGCATCACCGAAGGCTTCCACCGAAAAATGAAACTCATCCAACACCGTGCCTACGGCTTCAGAAACTTCAACAACTACTGCCTGCGCGTGATCGCACAGTGCGGATAATCAAACAGAAACAAAAGGTTCTTCATCAAAGATTGGGGACACGGGACCAAAGATGAACAATGGAACCCATGTCCCCACCTAGTGAGATAGGAATCAAGGGATACCG
>CAYYXC010000160.1:0-3001 GCA_964475505.1 uncultured Chitinophaga sp. | reverse complement strand
AAGAGACTTCCGCTCACCGAAGTAACCCGGCAGATACCGGTAGAAAAGGAAAAGCAGGTAGCCGACATGGCCTTGCATTCGCTGGACGATAAACAAGTATGGACAGAGGCGATGGCCGAAGTTTGGGCAAAACAGGGCGAAAAGCAAAAAGCCATACAGGTGTACCAGAAATTGAGTTTGCTTGATCCCTCTAAAAGCGCTTATTTTGCGGGCAAGATTGACGAATTAAATTCCCTACTATGACCATACTTTTTGTCGTTTTGATCATTTTGGCCTCTGTTATGCTGGGCCTGATCGTTTTAGTGCAGAATCCCAAAGGAGGCGGATTGGCCGGCAACATCGCTGGTATCAGCAACCAATTCATGGGTGTGAAGCAAACCACTGACGTATTGGAAAAAGGAACCTGGATCTTTGGCGGCATCATCGCTGTACTCTGCCTTCTCTCGGTTGTTTTTATTCCAAAGAACGTCAGCAGCGGAGTAGAAGATCGTTTAAATCAGGCAACAGGTACCGGCTTGCCTGCGCCAAAGCCCGCCAATAATACCACTGTTCCAATGCCTACGCCTACGCCTGCTCCAGCTCCTGCCCCCGCTGGCAAATAATTAACTTACTGAAACTTTTAAAACCCCGAAACTTCGGGGTTTTTCTTTTAAATTAAAGTATGCGTTTACGGATCTGGATCGCACTTTTCATTTTGCTGGGATGCACAGTGATCTTTTTGCTTTTCCGCCCCCTGACCAGAAATTCCATACCTACTCGGATCAACCTTAAAAATGACCTGGATATAGCAGCCACCTGTGATCTGTTAACTGAAAAAAAGGTCTTGAATAATGCATCCTGGGTTCGCTGGTCGGCAACATTACTTGGTATAAAAGAGGTTAAATCTGGCTCCTATCTGATCCAACCGAAGGAGAATCTGGTGCAATTGCTTCGTCGCATTCACGGAAGTCGTCAGACTCCCGTCAAGATGATCATCGGAAACGAGCGGGTTCGCATCCGAACACTGGCACAATTTGCAGGAAAGATGGAACGCTTTGCATTTACTCGTGCCGACTCACTGGAATGGATACAATTTCTTTCTTCGGAGGATTCTTTACGACCCCTTGGGCTGAACCCCCACAATGTGCTGACGCGGATGATGCCATATACTTACGAGATCTATTGGACTGAATCGCCCCGAAAACTGATGGAGATGCTGGAGCGTTCATGGGACAGATATTGGAATGAAAACAGAAAAGAGAAGGCGAAAAGAATTGGGCTTAGTCCGACCGAAGTAAGCATCCTTGCCTCCATCGTCGAAGAGGAAACCCAACACGCACCGGATCGACGCCTGATCGCGAGCACCTACTTGAATCGGATCCGTATTGGCATGCGTCTCCAAGCCGATCCTACCGCCAAATATACATCAGGTGATTTTGACGCCAAACGAGTGACCTTTGCACACTTGCGTTACGAATCACCCTATAACACTTATCTGGTGAAAGGGCTTCCCCCTGGCCCGATCTGCTTGCCATCCCTGGCATCGATTGAAGCGGTGCTCGATGCACCCCAAACCGACTATCTGTATTTTGTGGCCAGTCATCGTTTTGATGGGACCTCCATTTTTTCGAGCGACTATGCAAAACACCTCCAACACGCTAAACGTTACCAGGAGGAGTTGACAAAAAGAATGAAAACGTCCCGCTAAACAAATGAAGATCTTTCCCTACATAAAAAGCCAATTCACCGAAGGAAAAGCGACGCAGTTAATACTGGGGTGGTCGAAAACACATTCACTGCCAGGTTTCAGAAAATTACCGATTTACGACGTGATCGTTTTTTTTCTGGGACAGGTGAAAGCCATTGGAATGACGGAGCGCGCCTCCGCCATCGCATTCAATTTCGTAATGGCCATTCCGCCTGCCATCATTTTCTTATTTACTCTTATCCCCTATTTCCCCATCACACAAGCTTTCCAAGAGGAGTTATATACATTGATCAGAGATGTGATACCGGGAGAAAAAGATAATTCCGTATTGATCAAATTTCTAAGCGATTTTATCAACCGGCCCCGCAACGGACTGCTTTCTGCCGGTTTTATTTTATCGCTTTTCTTTTCCTCCAATGCGATCATGGGCATCATGCGATCGTTTGATCAGAACTATGCAGGATTTACCAAGCGAAAAGGCTGGCAGAATCGATCCGTTGCATTAAAAATCACGATGCTTTTGTATCTGTTTGTAATAGGATCCGTGTTGCTGCTTGTGGCAAGGGAAGCCGTATTGGTTTGGTTAGGCATTGACAATCCAATCCTCATCAAATGGATCGATAATTTCAGATGGGCCGTGATCGTATTACTTTACTTCTTCTGCATATCGTTCATTTATAAATATGCCCCATCTGTTCACAAGAAATGGAAATTGATCAATCCCGGATCGATTCTGGCAACGGGGCTAATGCTGCTGATGACCATCGCTTTCTCTTGGTGGGTGGCCAATTTTGCTCAATACAACCAGATATACGGATCCATCAGCACGGTACTGATCATCATGATTCTCATTTTTGTCAACTCCCTTTTCTTGCTGATCGGGTTTGAATTGAACGTAAGCATTCAATCCCTGCTGCAACGCGCAGAGGAAAGAATGATCGAACGAAAAGATACCGTCTAATTTTATTGATCACCCTGATCGCCAGCAGTCCAATTTCTCCAAACCTCCTGCTTGAACGCGGACCCAAGATCGTCGCGCTGATAATGACCAGCCGATTCTTTTTGCCGGTAGGCCTCGTATAAGGTAACCGCACAGGCTACACTGATGTTAAGCGATTGAATGATCCCTACTTGGGGGATCAGAAAGTTCCCGTCGGCCAAGGCTCTTATCTCATCGCTGACTCCACTGTGTTCATTGCCAAAAACCAAGGCACTGGGAACGGTCAGGTCTAGCGCATAAAGCGGGGAAGAGGACTCTCCCAAATGCGTTGTTAACACTCGCTGGTAGCGCTGTCGGACCAGGGAGAAACAGGC
>CAYYXC010000159.1:1120-3005 GCA_964475505.1 uncultured Chitinophaga sp. | reverse complement strand
ATTCCGTAAAATATAAAAAATGCAGGAGGGGAGACCGGGTTTTTGGGACTTTTTTGGCTTTGTTCAATCCTGGTGGAAAACAGTAACTTTCGGTCTACACAAAACTGAACTTATGTATCCTCGTTGGACCGGTGTTTATCCAGCCTTGCTATCCCCTTTTCGGGCCGACGACACGCTTGATCTGCCTCTTTTCGAGAAAAACCTTCAGGCGCAACTCGACGCTGGTGTTCATGGGGTGATTATTGGAGGTTCCTTGGGAGAGGCAAGTACGATCAAGGAGTCTGAGCGAAGAGAAATGGTAGCCTGCGCGAAGCAATTTGTGTCGGGTCGCATTCCCGTGATACTAAATATCGCGGAGGCCGCTACGCAAACAGCAGTTGAGCAGGTTCGGTTGGCAGAGGCCTGGGGCTCAGACGGATTGATGCTGCTGCCTCCCATGCGGTACCGGTCGGATGATCGGGAGACCATTCAATTCTTTCGAACTGTTGTCCAGTCTACCGATTTGCCCATCATGATCTACAACAACCCGATCGATTATAAAATAGATTTTCATCCGGCTTTGTTTGATGCGTTGGCTGATCTGTCAAACGTGCAAGCACTCAAAGAAAGTTCCCGTGATGTGACGAATCTCACGCGTATGATCAATCGCTTTGGTGATCGGTTCAAAATACTTTGTGGGGTGGATACCCTGGCGATGGAGGAATTGTGTTTAGGGGCGCATGGCTGGGTGGCCGGACTGGTGGATGCCTTTCCCAACGAAACAGTAAAACTTTATCAGTGGGTGATGGAAGGGAAACTAGAAGAGGCAAGAGCACTGTACCGATGGTTTATGCCCTTGCTGGAACTGGACATACACCCCAAACTTGTTCAATACATAAAATTAGCTGCTGCTCAAACCGGCATAGGAAGTGAGCACGTCCGTGCGCCCCGCTTGATGCTGGAAGGGGAGGAGCGAACAAGGGTGTTGCAGATCATCCAACAGGCCATCGAAAAACGTCCCGCTCTATAAAATCATTTATGAACAATTTTTCTGATATCCCTCTGAAAGAGATCGATTCCGTACTGGATCAATCCAATCGTGCATTTCAACAGTATCGGTTGCAGCCACTCTCCAAGCGTGCATCACTCCTTCGTGCCATTGCAGCCGAATTGGAAGACATGGGTGATGCTTGGATCGAAACGGCTCACCGCGAAACCAATTTACCGCCCGAAAGATTGCGTAACGAAAGGGCACGAACCATTTTTCAATTGGAGTCTTATGGCATGGCTTGTGCACAAGGTGATTGGATGCGCATCTGCATCGATACCGCTTTGCCCGATCGCCATCCGCCCCGCCCCGATCTTCGGAAAATGATGATTCCGCTTGGACCGGTTGTTGTTTTTGGCGCCAGTAATTTCCCTTACGCCTACTCTACAGCCGGCGGAGACACCGCTTCTGCACTTGCTGCAGGGTGCTCGGTCATTCTGAAAGCTCATCCGGCCCATCCAAAAACATCTGCCATGGCGGCTGATGCCATTGCCCGCGCACTCGAAAAGACCGGCATGCCTGTACATCTGTTTCAGCATGTATATGGGGCATCCTTTGAGGTGGGAAAGAAACTCGTTCAACATCCGATCACTTCAGCGGTTGGTTTCACGGGTTCGTTTGCTGGGGGCAAACAACTTTTTGATTGGGCTAACCAACGTCCTCATCCCATTCCTGTATTTGCGGAAATGGGCAGCGTAAATCCGATCTTTCTCCTTCCAGATGTTTTGGAGGCGCAGGCTTTAGCAGTGGCGGAGAAAATTTCCATTTCTATGAATTTGGGTGTGGGTCAATTCTGCACCAATCCCGGCGTATTAATTGCCCTTGATGGTCTGGCACTCGATTCTTTTAGAAAAGAGT
>CAYYXC010000159.1:0-1110 GCA_964475505.1 uncultured Chitinophaga sp. | reverse complement strand
ACCAAGAAAAAACCGATTGGCTTGCAAACTATCAGAGTGTAGTGCTGCTGTTATCAGCTATGCATCAACCGGGTGAGATGGCCACTCCTCAACTGGTGCAAGTAACTGCAGATAAATTCATGTCGGATCACGCGCTTCAGCAGGAAATATTCGGACCAGCCTCTTTGCTGGTGGTATGTCGTGATACGGCCGAAATGCTGGCCGTGGCGTCAACGATCGAAGGACAATTAACCTGCTCAGTATTTGGAACAGAAAAGGACTTGGCTGCGAATCGGTCACTGCTCGAGAAACTTCCACTCAAATGCGGGCGGTTGAATTTTAATTCGGTTCCCACGGGTGTAGAGGTGATACAGTCCTCTCACCACGGCGGACCTTTCCCTGCCACTACCGATGCACGATTCACTGCCGTAGGAAGCGATGCGATCCTCCGGTTTGCCAGACCTGTCTGTTATCAAAATTGTCCCGAAGAACTTCTTCCGGATGAGTTGAAATCTTCCAATCCCTTAACTATCTGGCGTAAAGTAAATGGGCAGTGGAGCAACGAATCAATTGCCTGAGGCGCCTCTGTTTTTTGGCTGCGAAAAATAAAAACTTGAGATCAGGGAGAGCAGTAAGTAAATACTTACCACAACAGATGTGTTCGTGTAAAGATCATCTGCTCCAAACCAATCTCCTTGTGTGTAAAGGATTATAACGCCATATACAGCACGCAAAAACTCCCATATCCAAGCATTTCTGCGCATGTCCATCAATTCAGTAAGCGAATGAACGGACAAAAAAATGAACAATCCGTACAAGTAGATGTAGGCAGGATTCAAACTATTTAAGTAGGCGATGTTTCCGAATAGATAGGTGATGAATCCCAGTTGTGCCAGCAGTTGAATCCAGGTCCAGGTACTGAACGCGGCATTGGTGGGTGTTTCATATTTATCGAAGCGATAAACGTCTTCTATTTTATCAACCGGATGAGTCTGCGCAACATCTGCCGGACGATATCCGGTGGGCTTGAACCAAAGGGTTAATTTATCACTCCAGTGCTTGGTGCGGATAGCGTCTGTGATCATCAACCATAGGTGCTGGAAATTGATACGGATCGGATTCCAGGTGCGG
>CAYYXC010000158.1:0-3127 GCA_964475505.1 uncultured Chitinophaga sp. | reverse complement strand
TCCAAAACCGAAAAAACCAGCTTACATCATAGCTTTACAGCAGTTTCGGGGGGGGGCAACTGCCGGAAAGAGGTTAAACAGCCCGCCCGACACCGTGGCGAGTAACGGAAATCAGCCTCAGCACTTCGCTGGGGTTTTTTTTTGGCTCTATCGGTATTGCAAAACTTCTCGTTACGTCTGATAATTATTATTATCAGACACAGCAAAAACAGCCAGAAATCAAAGCTTGCGAATAATGACCGAAGAAAAACCATTAAAAATCAATGCACTTTCACCGGTGAAAGTAGTATTGGATAGACGCCACTTTGCCTGCCTAAGGTCAGTTCTTGAGGGCTTGTCCCCAGAAGTTGCGGTAGACCGATACCTGATCGTCGACGATGGTGCTGTGCAAGAGTCAGCAAAAAAAACCGTACGCAGCGTACGAGAGGCTATTCTGCGACAGGCAAGGCGTATTGGCCTCGGCAAAGAGGCATCCTGTCTGGCTAGAGACTACCCGCAAGACCCGGTGAGCGTAAGACCCACCCTGGAACAATTTCTGGAAGACAACCCCGAGTTGATCGATTGGTCTGAATCGGAAGTCACGGAGCATTACTTGGAGGCTTATCCAGCTCACGAAAAAGCTGGTGCCAGGCGACAACGATTAAACCGGCGTCAAAGAGAGCTGCTCGATTTTCTCGAGCCAAGAATTGCATCAAAGCCGAAACCGGAGGACCATTTGTCCGGCTGGTTCCCTGAAAGTATTACAAACTTGCTCATCGAATCAGAAATACAATCAGTGGGTCAGTTGGTAGATCACATCGCTAGAGCGGGGAATCATTGGTACACACGTATAAGGGGCCTTGGTGAAACTAAGGCGGATAAGATTGTGGCCTGGTTGCGGCAGGAGCTCCCGGAGTTATTTGAAAAAAAAGAAGGTGGTCCCAGCGGAGATTTTCTCCTACCGGTTTCGCATGCCATAGAGAATCCCCTCATCCTGGCAAAGACAGATCTTTCACTTTCACCGGTGAAAGTCCCCTCCCCCGCCCCCTCAGCTGGGAATTATCTCGGCCTATATGATGATGAATCTGCAATAAATGCTTGGCTCAGCGCGAAAAATAGAATCAAATTGAATCTCGATAGCCTGGCTCCAGCTGGGGAATCCAGAACAGTACGTGCCTACCGGCTGGAAGCGATGAGGTACCTAGCTTGGTTAAGGCTGGAGCGATCCAAGGGTTTGTCGCAGGTGGATATATCGGATTGCGTAGACTACGTGGGATTTATCAAGAACCCTGATCCGCTATGGGTGGCCCGACATACGGAATCCAATTTGCGCAACAGTAATCAGTTCTACCGACCTTTCAGGGGTGGCCTCAAACCTACGAGTATTGCCAGAGCGGTGGCTGCTGTTTCAGGGTTGCACCAATGGCTCGCGAAGTCTGGCTACTTGCCGTGGAATGTCTGGACGGCTGTTCAAAGATTAACACCCTCACCCGCGAAATTCGCCCAGAGATCCCTGAGCGATGATGAGTGGGAGAGCGTCGAGACATATCTTGAAGGCTGGCCACTTTCACCGGTGAAACTAAGAGCTCAGGCCGTGTTAGCTGTGGCCCGGTACTGCGGCCTACGTTGTTCTGAAATTGCATCCTTGAAGGGCAAGTCTTTTCAAGTTTTATCAAGCCCGAAAAAAACAGTCGATGTTATCTGGGTCGTCGGTAAGGGCGATTCGGAGCGGTATGTTCCGCTATCTGCGGCGGCTGCAGAATATCTCAATGCCTATTTGCAAATGCGCGGGATACCCTCCTATCGCGCGATGGAGGCAGAAGAATCTGTATTTGTGAGCTTGCCGGAGGGATATATCAGGGGGGCATTTGAGGCCAATCAGGCCCTCTCTGATAAAGGAATATACCGAATCGTAAAAGGCGTGATGGAAAAGGTGGCGAATGACAGTATGGATCACGATAAAGCGAATCGATTGCGCAATGTTTCAACGCATTGGCTCAGGCACACCTTTGCAACTACAGTTTCGAAAAAAGCCGAAATAAAAACAGTTCAGGAACTGTTGGGGCACAAAAGTATTCAGACAACATCGCTGTACATTCACAAGAATTTGGATGAAAAGATACAGGCGATAAATGATGCATTCGAAAAATAAAAAATATGATTGAAATATAAATTATTTGTAATAAGATCAGATTGTTAAAATAATCGGGAGTAAAGCTTGAAAAAGTTGAACGAATGTCTTGTGGTGACACTCTTTAGTCAAAAGGGTGGAACCACAAAAACCACTACAGCAATGAACCTTGCTGGAGCTCTAGGGCGTCGTGGATATGCAACCAAGGTCGTTGATCTTGATATGCAAGGCTCTGCCACAGATTGGTGGAATGCGTGCGAAGACAAAAGCCTGAAATTTGACCTGGCTCAGCACGGTAGAACCAAAACACGCATCTCCGACGCGATCGCTGCGGAATCAAAGAATTATGATTTTGTAATTGTCGACTGCCCACCAGCATCGGAAGCACCGAGTGTTTCCCAGACATTATTGGTATCCGATTTATGCATAATTCCGACGCGTAACTCTCCTAACGACATTCGCACACTAGGGGAGACGTTGGATCTCGTCAATCGGGCACGAGATCTGAATCAGGATTTATCGGCGCGTCTCCTTGTTGCAGATGTCGAGCGGGACAAAGCTCTTGCAAAAAATTATGCAACTTTTTTGGCAAAGATATCGGAACAGCAAAATATCCAGGTTCTCCAATCGCAGACAAGCCACTTACAGGCATATGTTTATGCGAGCCTCCACGGCACCACAGTTCACAACGTACCTAACTCAAAGAGAGCCGTACAAGAAGTCGAAGCACTGACAGACGAAGTCCTTTCCATTCTACAAATAGGAGTCAGACGATGACTGCTGCAAATAAAAAAGTCATGGACGCCATAGGCGCTACCATCAAACCCCGGCGTAGCGTTCAGGAACGCGCTATTCAAACGGCCAAAGTGCTGGCCGATCAGACCGCTCTTACGTCTTACAGCGAAGAAGAACTGCATCGTGCAAGGGCTGCGGTGGAAACGACGCAAAAACATGCTATCTACGAAACTGTAGATATCAATCTCATTGACGACAACCCTTATAACTCTCGGGAAAAAT
>CAYYXC010000157.1:0-3132 GCA_964475505.1 uncultured Chitinophaga sp. | reverse complement strand
AACACCTTCGGGAACAGCAAGCTCCCCAGTGCAATTAGTTCCAATTGTCAATTCTCGATTAGAAATTGTGACAAAACCGGTCGGAGCACCATCTGTTGTGCATGCAACATCGCCATTTCCTGTCGCGCTATCGTAAAGAGTACCGATCGCTTGTGCTGGAGTTGCCACGACAGATAGCGAAGAACACACTAACGCGATAAAAATAAAGAGGTGTATCGCAACCTTCGGCGTATTTGTTTTGATTTTCACCATGGCCTCATCACGCTTCCAAGGGTAAAGAAGAAGCTGGCTTCGATTTTTTGTCATCGCGTATTACCCGTATATCCACGTGCTGGAACACGTAAAACCCGAACATTTGATGATTTTCCTGTGAGTTACCCGAGCATCCCTAAAAGCCTCAGTTGGCAACTTGATACCCTTCGCAGATGAACTCAAACCAGAAATCCATTCGTGTACTTCTGGTTGAAGATGAAGATTTCACCCGCACTATGGTGGGAGAAATGCTTAGTGCTTCTGGCATAAATGTCCATCCCGTTGCCTCCGTGGCTGAAGCAATCAAGTCCATGGAGGACTTTGATCCCCATGTGGTGTTGACCGATTTGGATCTTGGGCATGGACCAGATGGTGCGGACTTACTAACCAAGATTGCTGAAGAGCGGCCATGGACCGGAATGGTTGTTATGACAGCACACGCATCTCCTGAGCTTGCAATCAATGATGCATCGCGAATACCAGAGCATGCTGGATATATTGTTAAATCGGAGATTCACTCTATTCAGAACTTAATTTCGATAATCCAAGAATCAATCATTATGCCCGGCAGCCTAACTAGCGCGGAGAGTTCAACCGAAAATAAAATAACAATCACAACAAGTCAAGCAGAGATACTACGTATGATTGCCGATGGGCTATCAAATACTGCCATCGCAGAAGCACGAGGAATTACTCTGCGGGCTGCAGAATCTCTCATTCAACGCACCTTCACGGCTCTAGGCGTTAGCGGCGATTCAACAATTAATCCTCGCGTAGTTGCGGTGAGAATGTGGCAGCAAGGAAAAGTTGCAGTGAAATAAGTTATGGGCAGGAGAATTCTCGGTATTGGATCTAAAACCAAACACAAGATTGACTTTTCATTGGTCCCTCTGGCCATCATTTTCATCGAGTTTTCAGTATTCATAACGCAACTCTCAAGTAATTCCTACGGCACTCTTGAAAATCTACTATTCTTACGTGTAATTCATACAATCGCCATGATTTTTGTTTCGACCTTGGTATCCAAGGTTTACATTCGGCTTCAAAAGCCTGCACTAAGTTATCGTACGTTGGCAATCACCGGTGTTTTAGTCTTGGCTTTCGGGGATCTAACGCATGCCTATCTTGCATCAATACTGGGCATTCAGTTAATCACAATCTATCGCCGCCTTGGAATTATTGTGCTACAAGGGATTCTTTGGTTTCCAGCCTTCATTATTATCGTGAGCAACCGTAGAGATATTTTCTTGCAGTTTAAGGAATATGAACAGCGCCTGATTGTTGCCACGCGCATTCGAAGCAGAACATCTCATGAATTTATTGAACTACAGAAAGAACTTCAAAACAAAATTAGAAGCGAGCTACATGCAACATGCAACACTCTTAAGGATGCAATTGTAAAGGTTGCACTATCAAAAGAGACGCTAGCTGTAAGTAATCAAGCCATTCAACCCTTATTGACTGGAGAGATCCTACGCAAACTTTCCATGAAACTAGATACGGCACAAGGAGTGCCTACGCGTCGAACATTTCTTGGTCAGAGTACAGACTCTTGCAATCTTTTTTTGCAACAATTCAGAGTTCTGTATGCATCTTCCGTCCGCATGGTTCCATTAAGTAAAGCAGCCTATGCTTTGGTTCTCATTTCCCTAGTTTCTCCGCCTTACATTTATTTCTATTCAATCAACGAATTCCTATTCTGCTTTCCGATACTTGTGTTCCTGATTTTTATCTTCACAAACCTCATTGCTAAATCCCAATCTCGTCGCTCCCCGACGTCCCTCTTGAATTCATCATTATTGATTTATGCGACTGGATTATTGCCTTTTGTAGTAAACCTATTGGGTCAAGCTGTCTTCCATGACCCGAATACGCAATTTCCAATCCTAATAACAGCCCTTGCTCTACCTATTACCTATTTTTTATCCATGGAAGCACTACAAGTCCTTCGACCTCAAGCCCTCAGGCTGATTCGAAGTGACGAACTAGAAACAAGTAAGACTATTCAAAGAAGAATTGCTCACATAGTTAGGGATGAATTTTCAAGAAACTTATCGCACCAATGGGCGATATTTATCCACGGGAAAATTCTTACTCGTCTTGCGGCAACATCTCTTAAGCTTGATGCTGCGCTAAAAGCGGGTGATTTACCAACTTATAAAGTGACTATTGAAGATCAACAAGCATGTTCAAGATATGCAGGTGGTCTCTTTGTTGAGTTTTCCAGATGCAGAATATGAGCAAGAAATAACGGATCTTAAAACTGAGTTAACGAATCGACTAGATCCATGGACGGGATTGTTGGATATCACTCTGTACATAGGCCAGGATTTAAGCTCATTAAAGAATTCTCGAGTTCGAGATATTGGTGATGTTATAGAAGAGCTCATTTCGAATTCGGTTCGTCATGGAAAAGCAAAAAAAATGGAGCTCAGGCTTGTGCATTCCAATCCTAAAGAGTTATCGATTATTGCTCTTGATAACGCGATTAATCCACCACCAGAATTAACGCAGAGAGTGGGCCTAGGAACTCGCATTTTTAATCTTGTTTCGGATGGTCGTTGGTCGATTACGCGAGTTGGCTTGTTTACGGAATTTAGATTGACGATGGATTTTGACTTTCAGGAGAGGTGAAAGACGCTACAAGCCTGGTCTGCCTGCCGTTATTACTGACCAGTAACGTATTGTGAAAGCCCCCACCAAGTGTGGCGAGCCCTGGGTAGGTCACTAATAGCCTCGAAAGGCTCATGAAGAGCCTACTTTGTTACCAGAGGAGAAGTTGTTATCACTAAGCAACGGCCGAACCTTACCCACGTTGTGCGCATCGAATAATGGTCGGCTAGTCTTTGTCGGACCCCCTCCAAGAATGGGACTTTAATG
>CAYYXC010000156.1:2904-3259 GCA_964475505.1 uncultured Chitinophaga sp. | reverse complement strand
CTAAAACGCACGTAGAAAATTGGTTGTCCAATATATGCGTTCAAATTGATCACAGGGTTTGTAAATGCAGTAGCGGCTCCTTGTACACTAGTATAGGTTGCTACAGTTGTCCAAGTTGAGTTGTTTAGCGAAACTTGAACTTGAGCAGTATCTGATGTTGAGGTGGTATTGAAGAAATGGAAATCCCATCCTCTTTTGGAACGTAGTTAAACGTCACTTCGCCGATTTTATCTTGGTGAAATTGAAACTGACGGAGATTGTCGAATACATCATCGTGCATATTTATTGCGGTCATTGATATATAACGTCCATTTTTAGTAACGACCACTTCCTGTGCTCGACCAACGATTCGGTT
>CAYYXC010000156.1:365-2894 GCA_964475505.1 uncultured Chitinophaga sp. | reverse complement strand
CACATTTTTGGGCCCCTTTCTCTGCTCTGTCCATTGTCTTGTAGCGAATAAATGGCGTTACCTTTTGGTGAAAACTTGTCGCAATTACATCACCTTCCATTCCGTTTTCAACTTCTGAGCCGCTCGTGTTGAGGATTTCGGTATATCCATAGAAAGGCCAACTATGAAATCTTTTCGACCTACTACACCATGGTGCTAGTATCGCTTTTTCACTGTGACCATACCAAGATAAAATCTTTGCATTGGGGAAAACATTTTCAAATTTTTTCAGTTGCCGATCATAAAGATTTTCGGAACCAAGAAGAATTAGATCAAAATCTATCGAGGTTTTTAGGTTTTTTTCGCAGATTAGGTCGCAAAAAAGATCAAACGCTGATGGATACGCTTGGATCACACGTATTTGGTTTTTCGATATCTGTTCGACGTATTCCGCAATCGTGTTGATGGTAAGAAAATAAGAAGAGAGATTTAATTCCCGGGCGGATTTATTGTAGTAAATTGGATTTACCATTGATCCAATATAACTTCCTCTTAAGACAGCAGTTGGAACCCCAAGCTTCCAATCTGCCCAAGCCCAACTTGCGTGTATGAAACTTCTTTCAATTGATTCAGTATTGGCTTTTTCATAAAAACCAAACGGTATACCTGTTGAACCCCCAGTTGTTATATATTTTTTGTTTTTTGCTTTAGCGGAAAACAACATTATATTGTCGCGAAACATCTCCTTTGTCGTAAACGGCAGATGTTTTAGGTCACTTAATGATCTTATATCATCAGGACCAATTCCTGCATTTTGATAGAGAATTCGATAGCCCTCCGTTTCTTTAATAGCGAAACGCACAGTTTTTTGGAGCTGCTTTAATTGCCAATTTTGAATTTTCTCGTGGTCCCACAATTCTGCTTTTGACAAAAACTGTCGCCATTTATAATAGTCAATTCCTTGCCTGTATTTTAGAGGTACAGTTGCCCATATATTTTTAATATTACCCTGCTGCTGTTTTGGCAGAAATTGAAATAAATTTTTTATATTCATTTGCGATTAGTTACTACGCGGCAACGGGTTTGAAAATATTTTTACAACACTGCACGACTTATTTAGTCGCACTATGGGATTGTTATTAAAGGCGCATTAAATGTTATCGGTTTCTTACTACTTTCAGTGGGTCAGTAGCACCGGAGGGTAAGTTTCCCAGCGACGAAGTAGAGGATGGGAGTGATGTATTCCACCGTCCGGTGCACGCCGGATTTGCGCCTCACACCAGAACAGAAGCTATTGAAACCACCCATAAACGCAGTCGTAAGTCCTCGAGTCCAACCGGCTAGGATCCCCTACAAGTGCCCCTCGTCTATCAGGGCGGCCCGGGCCATCGCCTCGAATATCTCTCCCGTCTGCCCTTTTCAAGGCAATCGACTCCCACTTCCGGATTTCCTTCTCCGTCCAGTTCACCCGGTTCTTGAGCCACATCCATCGTGTTCGATCCAGCAGTCCACGCTTCCCGGCTTCAGCCTAACTCTCGGCCTTCCGGACCTAGTCTCAAGCCTCAACCACTTTCGGGATAATGTGAAACTTGTCGCACACCACCCGAACGTTTCCAAAATTATCCCTGGTGCCCCTGACGTAGGATACCCTCATGTCGATGGTTACAAGCTGGATCGCCTTCGGTTGCTTGTTTGTGCCGCAGCAATTCCGCCGCAAAAACTTCCAAAACCGAGGCGCACATTTCGGACCTGACGAAGAGCACCCTTTTGGCGATCAGGTCGGCGAACACTGTCGGTTAAAGGTCCTTTCTGCGCCGACTCACCTCGCCGGCCCCTACCCACACCACGTCGTCGAAGCTTAACCGTGCATTCGCCGCCTTCAGGCGAGCGAACAACATCCACCACCGCCGCGAGTCACTCTCGCCGAGAATCTAGCCGGTCCACTTCACGGGAATCTTACGAATCAGGGTCGCGGCAAAGGCCTCGAACTCTCGGGAGAAGTGCTTGCTCCGCTCCTTCCCCGGCGATGTAACATGGTATAGCTTTCCGTCGTTGCTAGGGCCTCCAGGCGCCAACGCGCAAACAATCACGAACTCCTTGTTGAAGCATTAAGATGCCGCTACTGCGTCGGCTCGAAATGATCGTGGCAGAACACCTTGGTCCAGGCTCGGGCAATCTCCTCCGGACACAGCGCCGTCGTCTCGTCCGTCTTCCACACGAACCTTGTGGATCGTGCACCAAGCCGCGCTTCGACTAAACGCCAAACATACCAAAAGCCCATTATCTTTCCAAACGTCTCCTACGGTGGCACGGCAGCTCACCGTCTTGTGGCCGCCAAGCCCACCCTATTCCACTGGGGACATCAAGGAACCATATTAGATCACATTTGGCTTCACCAAAACCGCACTAGAGGGATCAATGCTATGGCCTAGACAAAACATCCAACCTGACGCGAAAACCGTTGGTAAGCTTCGTGCCAAACCAACATTGATGCGACCGTTTGGGTCTAATCTCTCAACTAATGGATCCAAGAATGGGCCACAGACAAAT
>CAYYXC010000156.1:0-355 GCA_964475505.1 uncultured Chitinophaga sp. | reverse complement strand
GTGATGCCGCACTCTAAATTTACTAAGACGAAAAAGATCATTTAGACTTGACCAAGTATAGAATTGCACATGGTTGTTTCCAACATTTAATGTACCGCCTGCTGATTGTGATTCAATTGCGGACGAAACAGCGGATCCAATAATGGTTTTAACACGGTTGTCGGCTTTATTTAAATTTAAAACATCTCGAAATATTTTGTGATAGACTGTTTGCACCCAACCGCCTATAAAAACACGCTGCAAGCGCATTGCAAGTTCAAAAGCACCGTAGCCGTTAGGCACAGTTACAAAACAAATCCCGTCTGGCTTGGTCACCTGGTTTAATGTGAGAAGCATGGAAAGGGGATCCTCTAAA
>CAYYXC010000155.1:1239-3303 GCA_964475505.1 uncultured Chitinophaga sp. | reverse complement strand
TGGTAGCTCGTCGGGCTCATAACCCGAAGGTCGTCAGTTCGAGTCTGGCCCCCGCAACACGAAAAAGCCCCGGTTCGCCGGGGCTTTTTGATTTGGAGAAATGCTCTCTCGATGCGTCTGGCACAACGAGCGGTCTTTTCAAGCCTTTCTTTTCAATTCAGATTTGAGCTCGTTCACCTCTTCTTCAAGTTTCTCCACGTATTTCTTGAGGTAGACGTCTCCTCCGATGTGCTGTTCGAGGACTTCGACTCCGTTGACATTTTCGTTGTGGCTGATGTTGAAGACACGGTTCACATCGAAGTTCAAGATCTGCGCCACAGAAACTTCGAGCACTTCCGCGATGCGGTAAAGTTTGCTCAAAGTCATTTCTACCTCACCACGCTCCAGTTTCGAATACCCAGACACGCTCATTTCCAATTCTGACGCGATATGTTCTCGAGTAATATCTTTTAACTCTCTGAATTTCTTAATGTTATCTATTACCTGTTGCATTTTGCATCCTTTAATAGGAGTATTTAATCTCAAAGGTAGTGTATTTGCCTTGTGGAGGACATGATTCCGTGGGTTGAAATTCAATTTTGCGCCGAATTCAAGACAACCTTCAAAATGAAACATCTTTATTCGGTTCTGCTCACGCTAGTTGTGTGTTTCAGTGTTTCGGCTCAAGTCCTGCCTCCGCAGCTCATGCTGTATCCTTTGAACGGAAGCAGTGCGGAACAAATGGCCGCCATTGAGGTGCCAGCGTCCATCGATTTGCTCGGAATTTCAAAGAGCGGATTCAACGGCAGAGGCGCTCGTCCAGAACCACCGGTCGTCGCCGGGCCTGCAGTGGAAGGAAAGAAAGGAAAGCTCAACGCGTTGGAATTGTATTGTGCGCAGGACGTTCTATCCTGGATGAACTCGAGCAATGCTGCAACCGAAGCATGCGCAGCGTTGGTTAGAATGCCTGATGGGAAACCGAGTTACAACGCTCAGGTTGCAAGAGCAAATGCACGGTTGTCAGGTTCCGACAAGCGGAACTTTGCTGGAACAGGTCTCGGGGAAGGCAAAGCAGCTCAAATCGCTTTACAGCAATTGGGCGATAAAGTATTTGCACTAGTGGTGCAGCCGATTGAGTCGAAAGTGGACACAGAGGAGAGCAAAGGCGTGAAGGTGGAGTATGATTTTGTTTTGCTTCAACTCGAGGTTACCTCATCGGGATCTGCGGCAGATTTTGCCGCGTCCAAGCCGAATGCAAAGCTCATTTACTCGGCAACAGTCTTTGGTAGTGGCACAAACGCCAAGATTGGAGAGGGAGATGCAGCTTCAGGTTCGTTAGCGGGAATAGCGGGTGCAGCGGCCCAGAAAGTTGCTGCAAAGGTTAAAAAGACAGAAGCTGAACTACGGGCCGAGGCACACAAAAAGGCTTCGCAATCCATGTTTTTAGTACTGTCGCGTAAAGTAGAGGCATTCCGCCCAACGGCTTCAATCGAGGCATTTGCCGGTGGAAAGGTTCGCGTAGAGTTGGGTAAAAAAGAAGGATTGAAGGCAGACGATCGTTATGCGGTTTTTGAGACGATTTTGCTTGATGACGGGACCGTAAAGTTTGACCGGACCGCAGTGTTGCGGTCCATGCGTCCTGCCGACAACACGAGTTCCCGGGCTGATAGCATTGTGCTGTCGAAGTTCTATCGCACAGGCGGGCGAAAGCCGCAAGCTGGGATGCAAGTTCAGGCCATGCCCGATATCGGGTTGTCTGCATCACTCGGGTATGGAACGAATGCATGGCTTCGTTTGGCGTATCGAACAAAGCTCATCCCCGGTTTGAAGGTTTTTGCAGAACTGAATCCAATGCGTGGCAACTTGAAAGCTAGACCTGAGTTTTTCCAGCAATTGATTCAAACAGATCCCTACCTGGGCGACTGGATGGATTACACAACTACCGAAGGCGATGTTAGCGTGATGGCATTTTCTGTAACCGGTGGTATTTCATTAGAAAAGCACCTCATGACATTCCTTTCAATAGAGCCATTCTTGGGCGCTGGCTACAGTGAGGTTTCGACTTCAGGGAGTTTAGTGGAATTG
>CAYYXC010000155.1:315-1229 GCA_964475505.1 uncultured Chitinophaga sp. | reverse complement strand
CTCATACTCCCTGACAGCGGGACTTTCATTAGAAAAACATTTGACATCGTTCCTCTCGTTTGAGCCATTTGTAGGCGCAGGGTTTAGCGAGGTTTCAACAACGGGGAAACTGGTGAACATATCCTACCTGGGAGAGGATTTGGGTGGTTTTCAGTTTAGCGCTGACGGCGGATATATTTATAATTCTTATCACGCTATGGGTGGACTGCGTCTCCCAATTCATATTCGGCATAACATCCACATCGAGCCGAGTGTGGCATGGGCTTATGGGATTACGGGAGGCATGAATTCAAACGCGGTGATTGAATATGTCGATAACTATGGCACTACTGAACAGATTTGTGGATATGACTCAATCCTCGGCATCGAGCAATGTTACGGCATTGACTTTACCCAGTATGAGTTAGCAGATGTCTTCACTGGCGATTTAACCGTTTTGCAGGATCTGGTTTGGGATGTAATGTTCCGAATTGAATTCTAATAAAATGCGAGTTATTATTTTTTCAATTGCTCTGAGCATCTTCGCGGGGTGCGCTCAAAAGCCAATTGCTTTCACGTACGAGGTAGAGTGCTTTTCTACAGGTCGGCCGGGAGAGGTATCCTTGAAGGTGTGGAATGTAGTTTCAGATGCAAAAGATGCAGAAAAGCTTGCACCGCGGAATGCGGTGCATGCTGTTCTGTTCAAAGGGGTTTCTGGGAGTGACTGTACAGGGCTTGAACAACCGCTGTGTAAAGGTTGCAATGCCGAGTCAGACTATTTTCAGGAGTTCTTTGAATCTGGCCGTTACGCCGAATTTGTGACACTTACAAATTCCGGGGCGATTCGGGCTGAGGATCGACTCAAGACTTCACAAGGTTCCCAAATCGGCATGGCAGTAACGGTCAATCTCAAATTGCTGAGGCCACGGCTTGAA
>CAYYXC010000155.1:0-305 GCA_964475505.1 uncultured Chitinophaga sp. | reverse complement strand
GGGGTCATGCGTAAAATGGACGCAGGATTTTGATTATGAGAATGAAGCAATTGTCAATAATCCCACTTCTAGTTCTAGGGGGAATGGCCTTCGGGCAAGCGAAAAAGCCGACCATTATGGTAGTCCCATCGGATGCGTTTTGCATTGATAGGGGATATACGCTACAGTTCGATGACCAGGGCAGGACAAAGACACTGCCAGATTACCGCACGGCATTGCAGAAGGACAATGATCTGCGCCTTTGTGTAGCTACAATAGGCGGAATCATGTCTGAGCGAGGTTTTGACTTGAAAGATCTAGAGGCG
>CAYYXC010000154.1:0-3329 GCA_964475505.1 uncultured Chitinophaga sp. | reverse complement strand
GGTGAATGCCTCCAACCCCGGTGGCCGCTCCTTGAAATGGTTCTATGGCGGATGGGTGATTGTGCGACTCGATCTTAAAAACGACTCCCAATCCATCTCCAATATCCATCAGACCAGCATTCTCCTCACCGGCCTTTACCAACATCCTGCCTCCCTCCCTTGGCAATGTCTTGAGCCAGCGTATAGAGTTCTTATAACTGCAGTGCTCACTCCACATGCCTGAAAATGCACAGAGCTCGTTGAAATTGGGCGTTCGACCCAACTTGGTGCAGATTAGATCAAACTCTTCGGCCGTTAACCGAAGCTGCTCTGCAGTCTTAACTGTTACTTCCATGAACGGGGGGATTGAATTCGGGATACAAAATTAATGACTGTCAAGGAGGCTGACGAGGAACTTCTCAACGCATTACTGACAATTCGATACAATGGCTATTTTCGACTCAAATCATTCATTGGCTTCCATTTTATTCGTCGGATATCTGATCGCCTTGAGTTGGCTGGTAACTCGGCTGCGGTTTTTTCAATCAGCAGGACTATCCCGCCATCAACTCATCATGATCTACCTGCTAAAAGTAGCAGCGGGCATTTTCTATGGATGGGTTGGCATTCACTATGCCACCACAGCAAAGATGACCGACACCTGGCTCTATCATGCCTATTCAATAGAAGAAGAGCGACTGCTATGGACAAACCCTACTCGATTTTTCTCCGAGCTGGTGGTTGACCCATATGAAGGTGGCCGATGGAAATTCTTTGCCACAGAGAGCTCTTACTGGAATGACCTGAAAGCAAATGCACTCATAAAAGGGCTCGCTATATTGAGTTTGCTCACCGGAGGGCATTACCTCGTAAATGTGTTGTTCTACAATTTCATGAGCATGATCGGAGTCATATGCTATTTTAAGTTATTGACCCACCGTTTCAATCTCAGCCATCCTGCCGCCAGAATCGCTGCGATTTTCATCCCCTCCACACTTTACTGGACAAGTGGAATTCATAAAGAAGGGATTTTGTTCACCGCTATCGGATGCGCCATCTATGCTGTTTATTTCAGTTATCAGTACAAAAAGTGGAATGCCAAAAGGACAGTGCTTTTATTGTTATCGATACTGGCCATTCTGGTTTTTCGAAACCACTTGCTCATTGCCTTGATTCCCGCACTGCTGCTATGGGCCTTACTGGAAAAGTTTCCACTCTATAAAAGATGGATCACCCTGGGCACCTACGCAATTTTTGTAACCCTTTTTTTTGCAAGCCCACTCATACACCCCCAACTGAACTTGCCCGGGGCCGTGGTGCGTAAGCAAAATGAGTTCCTACAATTAAAAGGGAAAAATTCGCTTGCATCGGATAGGCTTGAGCCAACCCCAGAAGGATTCCTTAGAAATCTACCCCAATCAGTTGACATGGCCCTGACCCGACCACACCTGAGCAACGCACGGCACCTGCTCTCCCTGGCCGCATTTGTGGAGGTACTCCTTTGGGGACTTATACTCACGTTGTGGATCCTTTTTCCTGACAGAAACAACCGATGGCTTAGCCAACCAATAGATTACTTTCTACTTACATTTTCCGTTTCAGTAATCTTGATAATAGGATTCAGTATCAATAATATAGGTGCTATAGTTCGATACAGAAGTATCGTCGTTTTACCCCTTCTGGCACCATTTATTTTAGGCATCAACTGGCGAAAAGTCCTGGGACTCAGTTTATTTAAATTTTAATTTTTTATAATATTTATTTTTCTGTATAAACATCCGTTTTTTTACCTATTCAGCGGTATTTTTTTAGGATTTTTTCGGATTTAGTCCACATTTTACTCTCCGAAGCAGGGCAACTCAATATTTTTTTGTTGGTTTGCAAAAAAACAAGCGATGTCACTACGTTTTGAAGCCATTCGCTCCCTTTCCGCAAGGGGAGATGTAAAAGTGGAGGGACCAACCAAAATCACTGCCATTTTTGGGTCCAATGTTTTCTCTCTCAAGACGGCACGAGAGTTCTTGAGTGATGAGGCTTACAAGAGTTTGGCAGCCTCCATTAAAGCCAGTCAAAAGATCGATCGCTCCATGGCCAATCAGATTGCCAATGGCATTCGGGCTTGGGCCGAGTCCAAGGGGGTGACCCACTACACACACTGGTTTCAACCGCTGACCGGAACTACAGCCGAAAAGCACGATTCTTTCTTTACGCTTAAAAGCGATGGTACTCCCATTGAACAATTCGAAGGAGATGCATTGATACAGCAGGAGCCAGATGCTTCCTCATTTCCGAGCGGTGGCCTGCGTGCAACTTTCGAGGCCAGGGGATATACCGCCTGGGATCCCTCCTCTCCTGCTTTTATAATGGAGATCGGTGCCGGAAAAACCCTTTGCATCCCCACCATCTTTGTTTCTTACACTGGTGAGTCATTGGACTATAAAGCCCCGTTGTTGAAATCCGTTGAGGCCATCAACAAGGCAGCGGTGGAAGTTTGCCACTACTTTGATAAGAATGTAAGCAAAGTGACTCCTACACTGGGTTGGGAACAGGAGTATTTTTTGATAGATGAAAATATGTTCAATGCCCGTCCGGATTTGGTCATGACCGGCCGCACCATTTTTGGTCATAGTTCAGCCAAGAACCAACAGTTGGAGGACCACTATTTCGGTTCTATTCCTGAACGCATTTATGCATACATGCGTGATTTCGAGGCGGAATCGTATAAACTTGGTATTCCGCTGCGCACCCGACACAACGAGGTGGCTCCTGCACAGTTTGAGTGCGCGCCCATTTTTGAAGAAGTAAGTGTGGCGGTCGATCATAACTCCCTGTTGATGGATGTGATGGACCGGGTAGCGCGTCGACATGGACTGCGCGTGTTGGTACATGAAAAACCCTTTGCCGGCATCAACGGTAGCGGCAAGCACAACAACTGGAGTCTGGCCACCGATACCGGTGTGAATCTTTTGGCCCCCGGAAAAACGCCGAAGTCCAACCTCATGTTCCTGGCCTTTTTTGTTAACTCCATCAAAGCCGTGCATGATTATGCTGATGTCTTGAGAGCTTCCATCGCTTCCTCACCCAACGATCATCGGCTGGGCGCGAACGAGGCCCCTCCTGCCATCATCTCTGTATTCATAGGTGAGTACCTGAGCAAAGTGCTAAATGATGTAAAAGAGCGCGTATCCGATAAAATGGATGAAACTGATGAGAGCCTGTTGAAGATCGATATCCACAAAAGCATTCCCGAATTGCTAATGGATAATACCGACCGCAACCGAACCTCTCCATTTGCCTTCACCGGAAACAAATTTGAATTCCGTGCGGTAGGTAGCAGCGCCAACTGCGCT
>CAYYXC010000153.1:1310-3339 GCA_964475505.1 uncultured Chitinophaga sp. | reverse complement strand
AAATCGATGGACAAATAGTCACCTCCAGCGGAATTTCATAGGTTTCACCAAACGTGCTCGACAGCACCAGATTTGGGGTGTAGTCGCCCGGATTAACGCCCTGGATATTCGACATGGTAATCTGAACAATGCCTTGTGAAGTAATGGTTGCAGCGCTCGCTGTTGCAGGCTCCATGCCCTCCAAGCTCACCGTCAAGGGAAACGCCAGGTTGGCATTGATATCAATTTCGAATTGGACGTCCTGGGTATCACACAGTTCCCAACTGTTTTGTGAGGTTGTGATGATTGTTGGCTTAACGATGAACATGCCATCGTACATGCTGGTGGCCAGTACTATTCCGCTAGGCAAATAAGGGTAATTACTCCAGGTACCTGAGAACTGAGCATTATCGTTTTCAGGATACAAATCAAAGAACGCGACCTCATTGAGTTGGCCTTCGGCAACACGAATAGCGTCGAGAACGCGCACACCACTGCGGTAATTGCTTTCATAAATAAACTGATCCAATGCGTAGAGATTATGATCAATTGATGGACTTGTGCCTTCGTAGAATCCTTCGTAGGTCACGTTATCCAAGTCGGTAATATTGAAGATATGCGTGCGTGTTCCGTATGGTTCTTGATTATTGCCCAAAGCCATTTCATCCAGCTCATCGTTCATCAAGAAATAGCGTTTGTTTTTAGTAATCCACCCCTGATGAAAATAACCAACCGTTGCTTGTCCGTTGTAGTTGTATTCCCCAATGGCATAACAATCGGTTTTGTCAGTCACATTCACAATCACCAATATATCATTATCACTGCCGGAGCGACCGTTACAGGCAATCACAATTTCCTGTCCCTGGTAATCCGCATCGGGACCATCATACGTCCAGGCAAATCCATCATGGGTATACCCGCTGTTTTCATATCCCCCGGCATAAGTAGGGTTGAGTGGATCGGAAACATCTACAATGTGCTCTCCTCCGCCCAAGGTATTCGTACCGTAGGCATATACATAGCCTGAAACAGGATCTACATTCACTGTGTGGCAATTGGAAAATTCAGGATAGTGTGCTGTCTCGGCAAATTGCACGGGCGGATTCGATACGCCATCGAGTTGATTGAGATCAAAAATCTGCATACCGTGTCCGCCGGCCTCACTCACAACATAAAGCCAGTTGCCGCGCGATTCAACATCCCGCCACAAACTGCTCGTGGAATGTGAGGGCAATGTACCAATCAATACCGGGTTTACCGGGTCTGAAACATCGATGAAGGAGGTCACATCAGCGCAGCCCAAAATGGCATATTCCTTTCCTGAAACCGGGCTTTTCCAGCCCCATACGTCGTTGGTATTTCCGGACACAGAACAGCCGCATTCCTCCAGGGTCATGAATTTCAGAAGGTCCATGTTGCGGCAAGGGTAATTGCCTGCAAAACCATTTACACAGGTTACTTGAGCGGAGGCTGTTATTGATAACGCAATCCCCAACGCCGATAATATTCTTTTCATGCTATTTTTTTGGATGCACGAAATTAAGGCGCATCAACATTGAATTCAGGAAAAGTTAGCGATAACTTGTTAAGCCATGTGATGCATAAATGCTAACTTTGACACATGACCACCAAGCGAGAAAAAAACATTCGACTCATCGAAGTTCCCAGTGAAGTAGGTGCCGGTACACGCGGCGCCAGTTTGGGTATAGAAGCCGTCAAAATTGCCGCGCTCGACTTCCGATCAAAATTTTTCCGCAACTACAAAAGCATCGTCATTCCCAATGACAATCAGGCACTGCATGCTCCTCCCGGAAGCCGCTATGCACGACACATCCGCAGTGTGCTGAAAATGTATGAACGTGTTGGAGCAGCGGTGCGCGATACCCTGCGCGACGGCCGGTTCCCGCTCATCATCAGCGGTGATCACAGCAGCGCAGGCGGAACCATTGCCGGTATCAAAATGGCCTATCCTGAATCCCGTCTGGGTGTCATTTGGATTGACGCCCATGCCGACCTCCATAGCCCCTACACCACTCCCAGTGGTAATATG
>CAYYXC010000153.1:0-1300 GCA_964475505.1 uncultured Chitinophaga sp. | reverse complement strand
CACGGGATGCCACTAGCCTCGGCACTCAATGAAGACAACATCGGAGAGAAAGACAACGATATCGAATAGGAAGAAATCGAGCTCTGGGAAATGCTCAAGAATGTCGGTGATGTTTCGCCCAAAATTGAATACCGCGATCTTATCTACATCACGCTTCGCGACTTTGAAGAACAGGAAGCCGCGTTGATTAAGAAAAACAAGGTGAAGGTGGTCACCACCAATGAAGTGCGTAAAACAGGTGTCACCAAACTCAGCCGCGAGTTGCTCAAGTACCTCTCCCACTGCGACCGCATCTACATCAGCTTCGATGTGGATTCCATGGATCCTACCGTTAGTCGTGGAACAGGTACTCCGGTAAAGGGCGGCATCAACGAGCGCGAGGCAGCCGATTTGATTCTGGAATTACTCCAAAACGAGCGTACCTGCTGTCTGGAGTTTACCGAAATCAATCCTACGCTGGACAGTGAAAACGTGATGGCAGAGACCGTATTTGAAATCCTGCAGAAAGTAGCACGTCAGGTGGAACTCATCTAGTGCACCGTGAATACCATGCCCTCGTTGGCCAAACTGACATTGGCAAAGACTGCGGAAGCTTCAACCTTAAATAAATCTTCCGAAGCATAGCGCGAACTGAAATGACCGAGGATGAGTCGTTTGGCTCCGGCCTCTTTAGCCACTTTTGCCGCTTGCGCCGCGGTGCTATGAAAGGTGGCCTTGGCCCTTTCCGATTCCGATTCCAAAAATGTTGACTCGTGATAGATGGTGGAACAGCCCCTAACGGCATCAATGACTTTTTCACTGTAGGCCGTATCCGAACAGTAAGCGTAGCGCTTGGGTGGCTCGGGCTCTTCGCAGACCGTCTCGGGATGGAGTGTTTCTCCATTTTCCAATACCACGGCCAAACCATTCTTCAACTGAATTATTTGGCTGGGAATTAAACCATAGGTCGCAATCGATTCCTTGGTGATTTTGGGCTTACGCTCCTTTGCCTCGACCAGATAGCCGCAACATTCAATGCGATGCTTCATGGGAAAAGAATACACACGCAGCGACTTGTCTTCATAAATGCACTGCTTTGCACTTGAATCAACGGCAACAACTTCAAGCGGATACTCCAAAAAAGTTTGGGATGCTCTCAACTGCAATTCGAGGATAGGCTTCAGCTCGGCAGGTCCATATACGGTGAGCTTTGCTTTTCGCCCCAACAGATGCATACTTGAAATAAACCCCATTAAACCCAGGTAATGATCGCCATGCATGTGGGTGATGAAGACTTCGTTGATGCGCTGCATCTTCACTT
>CAYYXC010000152.1:0-3349 GCA_964475505.1 uncultured Chitinophaga sp. | reverse complement strand
CATCTCTTATTGAAAATGTAAAAAGTGGTTCTATTGTTGCTTGGAAAATTCTTGAATGTATTGATCCACCACAAAAAATTTTTCAAAAGATTGATCTGGAGTTGTTAAGTCAAATTGGATTGGATGGTGAGTTTGCTGCAGCAATCCTGGTTTCTCTACCTGGTTGCATTGGTGCTTTCCTTACTCATGGTGGTACGCGTACCAATGATGAGTTTGAAAATGAAGTCCTTCGGCTGGCGCGAGCAGATGCCTCGGTATATTTTTTTATTGTTGACCGTTGGCCTGGTTGCTTGGTTGAAATGGTCAGCCGGACTGCCCGTCTTCGCCGCCTATGTTCTCTTATCTTTGCTTTTCCAAAAACAGATCCGATGAATTTTACGGTCCACGTACATGTGATGCCATTGAAAGATCTACTCGATCCGCAGGGAAAAGCCGTCCTAGGCGGATTGTCCAACCTGGGTATCTCGGGCGTTCAGGATGCCCGCATCGGAAAGCGGATCACCTTGCAGATAGAAGCCGCCGATAAACAACAAGCTCATTCCATCGCCGATGCCTGTGCAAAGAAATTGCTTTGCAACGCAGTGATGGAGTATTATGAGATCCACGTAGATTGATCCATCATGCTGTATCTGGTTCCCACGCCCATCGGAAACCTGCAGGATATTACCCTACGGGCATTGGAAATACTTCGTTCCGTTGATCTCATTCTGGCGGAGGATACCCGCACCAGTTCTGTTTTACTCAAGCATTATTCGATCGAAAAACCGATCACGCCTTATCACCAGCACAACGAACACCAGGTGCTCACCCATTTGGTGAATCAGTTGATGAGCGGAAAAAAAATGGCATTGATCACCGATGCCGGCACGCCCGGTATCTCCGATCCTGCTTTTTTGTTGGTCAGAGAGGCCGTGCGGGTAGGTGTGCCGATTGAGACCTTGCCTGGGGCTACTGCTTTTGTTCCCGCCTTGGTGAACAGTGGCATCCCTACTAATCGGTTTTGTTTCGAGGGATTTCTCCCTCTTAAAAAAGGACGACAAACACTCTTGAAACAATTGGCGGAAGAGACACGTACTATGATCTTTTATGAGTCTCCTCACCGGTTGGAGAAAACTCTTGCCGAGTTTCAACAGGTATTTGGTGCCGATCGTCGTTGCTCCGTCAGCCGCGAACTAACCAAACTGCACGAGGAAACTGTGCGTGGAACGCTGGAGGAGGTATGCAATCATTACAAGGAAAAAGGAGTCAAAGGAGAGATCGTAATCATTCTAGCCGGTAAAGAATAAATAAAAAATTGTTTTATGCGCAGTATCACCCTGGTCATTGGTTTTGTTTTCATGCATATCCTGCTTGTAGCACAACCCGATCGTTGGCAACAGCGAGTGAAGTACAAAATGGACATCGACATGGATGTGTCGACGAATCGTTACACGGGCAAACAGCAATTGGATTATTGGAATAATTCACCAGACACACTCTACAAGCTTTTCTATCATCTTTATTTCAATGCCTTTCAACCCGGAAGTCAAATGGATGTGCGCAGTCGCCGTCAGGGAACCATTACTACTGGCAGAGGCGCAGACTGGGATATGCGGGTGCGCGATCGCATTGCCAATCTAAAACCCGATGAGATCGGTTATCAAAAAGTCCGCACCCTCAAACTCAATGGAAGGCCTCAACAGTTTAAGGAACTGGAGACGATCCTCGAAGTGACGCTGGATAAACCCATCTTGCCTCGCACCAAGGTTCGGTTGGATATGGAGTTCGAGGCGCAGGTGCCGCTACAGATCCGCCGCAGCGGAAGAGATAATCCCACTTCTAAGGTCCGCTATTCTATGAGTCAGTGGTACCCCAAACTTTGCGAATACGATTACGAAGGATGGCATCCGAATCCTTATATCGGAAGGGAATTTTACGGTGTATGGGGTGATTTTGAGGTGAACATCAGCATCGACCGAAATTATATTCTTGGAGGAACCGGTTACCTGCAGAATCCGCTTGAGATCGGGTATGGCTATGAACCCGAAAATGCCGTCGTTAAACGTCCCCCTTCACCCAAACTTACATGGAAGTTCAAAGCACCCAATGTGCACGACTTCATGTGGGCCGCCGATCCGGAATACATTCACAAAAAGCGAAAGGTGAATGACAGCGTAACGCTGCACCTGCTTTATAAAGTCAGCAATACAACCGCTGCGCAGTGGGATAAGATATTGGATGATGCAGTCCGTGCTTTTCCCTTGATCGAAAAAACCTTTGGTGTTTATCCATACCGCCAATACACTTTCATTCACGGGGGCGATGGGGGAATGGAGTATCCGATGGCAACCTTGTTGGTTGGTCCGGGTGCCTGGCTGCATGAATGGCTGCATAATTGGTATCACGGACTGCTAGCCACCAATGAATCACTCTATGCCTGGATGGACGAAGGATTTACTTCCTACGCCGAGGATCGCATCGCTGCTTTTCTCGAAGGCAACACCGGTTTTGCTTATGAGGGTACGTACAAGGGTTATTATGGATTGGTAAAAAGCGGACGCGAAGAACCCCTTACCACGCACGCCGATCATTTCAATACGAACTCGGCCTACACGGCTGCGGCCTATACAAAGGGGGCCGTGTTTTTGGAACAGTTGGGATATATCCTTGGTGCATCTGTACGCGATCAGATACTGCTCGACTATTATAATCAGTGGCGCTTCAAACATCCGAATGTGTCTGATTTCATTCGAGTCGCAGAAAAACGCAGTGGCATGAAACTCGATTGGTACAAGCAGTATTGGGTTTATTCCACCAAAACCATCGATTATGCCATCGACTCGCTCTACGAAATAGACGGAAAAACCAAGATCCGTTTACGTAGGGTGGGAATGATGCCCATGCCTATTGACCTGCGTATTGAATTCGCCGATAGCACCGCCGAGATGCATTATATGCCGCTCGATCTCATGTACGGTGAGAAGCCAACGGAAGATTCTATATTCAGAACCACGCATGCTCCCTGGAAATGGACACATGAGGTGTACACCCTGGAGTGCAATCGGAAACTCGCCGACATACGCGTGATTGAGATCGATCCTTCTCAGCGAATGGCAGACTTGAATCGAAACAACAACCGGCTTTTACTCAAATGGTGATCAACGACCGTAAAATCGGTTGACGGCCTCTACCCGGTTTGATACATGTAGTTTTAGGTAGATATTGTAAACGTGTTTGCGAACCGTTTCAGGGGAGAGATTTACGTTCGCAGCAATCTCTTTATAGATGAATCCTTTTGCCAACTGCTCCAGGATCTCTCGCTCTCTGTCTGTTAGTTCGTCCAAGGGCGAAACACCATCGCTTTTTTGAG
>CAYYXC010000151.1:0-3365 GCA_964475505.1 uncultured Chitinophaga sp. | reverse complement strand
CTGCTTCGTTGAGGATGGTGATGGTATTGATCTTCTTGGCTTTTTCCAATTTGCTTCCGGCATCTTCACCTACTACCAGGTAATTCAATTTAGCGCTGACGCCGCTGAGTATTTGTCCGCCTTTCTCTTCTGCCATCGCTTCGGCTGCACTTCTTTTGAGAGTGGGGAGTGTACCGGTGAACAGAAATGTTTTTCCTTCAAGGGATCCACCGGCGGATTGTGTCTTTGATTCTTGTTTGAGGGTGAGTCCGAGTGTTTCCAGTTTTTCAATTAACCGGATATTGCTCGGTTCTTGGAAAAATTGATGAATGCTGCCCGCTACTTTAGGTCCGATGTCTTCCCACTGTTGAAGTTCCTCCTGGGTTTTCTCTTTCAAGTCGAGTACATGCGTAATTTGTCGAGCGATGGTTTTCGCGGTGGTTTCGCCTACGAACCGAATGCCTAATCCGTAGATCAATCGGTGTACAGGCTGTTTTTTGGATGCCTCGATCGATTGCTGCAGTTTCTCAATTGATTTTTTCCCGAAGCCCTCCATGGTTCCGATCCTACCGTAATCGAGTTGATAGATGCCGGTTATATCTTTCAGTAAACCGCCCTCATAGAACTTTCGGATGTTGGCCTCACCAAACCCGCGGATGTCCATGGCGTCTTTGCTTACAGAATGAATGATACGTTCGACCGCTTGGGCCGGACATTCCCAGTTGCCGCAACGCCAAACCGCTTCTTCAGCTTCTTTGTGCAGGGCTTGTTGGCAGATGGGACATTGACGGGGGAATATGATTTTTTTCTCCGACCCATTCCGTGCATCGGGCAGTGATTTGACGATCTGAGGAATCACATCTCCCGCGCGTTCGATGAGTACCTGATCGCCCAGACGCAAGTCTTTTTCTTGAATGTATTCTTCGTTGTGGATCGATATACTGCTGACGGTTACGCCACCGATGGCAACGGGTTCCAACTTGGCGACGGGCGTAACGGCACCGGTTCTACCCACTTGAAATTCGACCGAAAGAAGTTTGGTGGTGGCCTGTCGTGCTTTGAATTTAAACGCGATGGCCCAGCGCGGATGATGCGAGGTCATCCCCATTTTTTCTTGCAGTTCAAAGTTGTTGACTTTGATGACCATTCCATCGATCTCATAGGGAAGGGAATCTCTTTCTGCTTCAAACGCGTGGCAATAATCGATCACTGGTTGGATGCCTTTGAAAACACGTTTTTCTTTATGGGGACTCCTAAAGCCCATTTCCCAAAGCAGTTCGATTGATCCTTCGTGGGTCTTTAATTGATCCGGCAGGGAACGCCCCGGCAACAAAGTATAATAACTGATGTGATAGGCAAACGCTTCGAGGTTTCGTTTGGCTACTTGGGCCGGGTCTTTGAGTCGAAGGGTTCCTGAAGCCGCGTTGCGCGGATTGGCGAGGGGCGGCTGACCTTCCTCCATCAACGCTTCATTATAGGCGCGGAACTTTTCTTTGTCCATCAACACTTCCCCCCGGATCTCGATTTGTTGAATGCCCAGCGACGAGAAAGCTGCACGCAATGGGAGCGATCGGATCTGACGAACGTTGGGGGTAACATCATCGCCCTCGGTTCCGTTTCCTCGGGTGGCGCCGCGGCTGAGCAGATCATTTTCGTAAATCAAGGAGATGCTGCCTCCATCGAATTTTGGCTCGATGCAATACTCCACTTCCGATAAGCCGGTCTGTTCGCGAATTTTTCGATCGAAGTCCAGCAGGTCCTCGGCATTGTAGGAATTCTCCAATGACAACATCGGTACCAAATGCCTCACGGTCGGGAAAGCGGCGGTGAGTTCACGGGCAACGCGTTGGGTGGGGGAGTCGGGTCGGACCAGAGAGGGATTTTCTTTTTCCAGCCGCTCAAGTTCCTTGTAAAGCCGGTCGTATTCCACATCGGCGATCAGCGGGTCATGCAGAATATAATAGCGGTGCTCATGAAAGCGCAGCACCTCCCGAAGCGCTTCGATCTCTGCTGCTTCCAGCCCGTTTGCGGCGGTTTTGCTCAATAGGATTTTCGTTTGTTCAATACGGGGGTCGGCCATAAAAAGGAAGATTCAACGATGGCGATCGAATCGAACGATAAAGATACAAGCAATTTGACAGGCCGGTTCCTGGATACAATGTGTATTTAGTACATATTATCAGTAGATTTGTGCATCACCTGGTGATAAAACGATTGCCCCATGCGATTTTTTGCCCAACAGTTTTTAGCTGTAGCCGATAGTGATTTCATGTTGGCAGGTTCACACTTCATTTTTAAGGTATACAACTTGGCTGACAATCCATTATACTCATTATAAATAAAATTTATATGGGGTCTATTCATTCTCGCAAGTCTGCTGCATCGGAAAAACGAAGCCATCTGTCTTATTTCAAGATTGGCCTATCGGTTGACTGTGTCATTTTTGGTTATGCTGATAAAGAGTTGCAAGGATTGGTTATCAAATCGGACCTTAAAGAATTTGCCGGTCAGTGGTCACTCTTGGGTGATCTTGTTCGTCCTGAAGAGGATCTCGACAAAGCTTCGTACCGTGTGTTGGAGGAGCGTACCGGACTTAAAAATGTTTATCTCGAGCAGGTGCAGACGTTTGGTGATCGCGAGCGACACCCATCGGGTCGGGTCGTTACCGTTGCCTATTATTCTCTGATAGATATGCACCACCACAAATTGCAATTCAATGAAAATGAATTGTGCTGGCGTCCTGTGCGCATCTTGAAAAAGATGGCTTTCGATCACCGCAAAATACTTGACACTTGTTTACTCCGTTTGCGTGAGCAGGTTTTTGAAAAGCCGCTCTTGATTAATCTGCTTCCTGTAAAGTTTTCCCTGCGCGACCTGCAAGAATTATATGAGTCCGTACTTGGAGAGCCATTGGATCGCCGCAATTTTCGAAAGAAAATAGCTGTAAAGGATTGGGTACGTGAAACGGGGGAAATGGAAAAGTTTGTTCATCACCGTCCCGGACGTTTGTATACCCGCAAAGGCTCTTGAGGAGGTAGTTTGGGAGTTTGAGTAGTTGGAGAAGTTTGAAGAGTTTGTTTGAAAGAACGATCACTCACTTAGTCCAACTGGTTAAACTTTTCAAACTTGTCAAACTCTTCAAACTAGCCCCGCGTAAGCGGGGCGACTCAAACTTCTAGTCAAAAATTTTACTGAAAATCAGTCAGTTACAAAGGTGCGATCAAAAAAAGATCCTGAATTCCCTTTTCCCGCGGATGTTTTTGACTAGCTTTGCGCTCCCATTTCACCGCGGCCGGGATAGCGGCTGCACAAATTATTAAACATCATGAGTAAACTGCATTTCACTACGAAGCATGCGAACGAGGCTACCGTGAAGCGCAACTGGT
>CAYYXC010000150.1:0-3372 GCA_964475505.1 uncultured Chitinophaga sp. | reverse complement strand
TTTGCCAAAGAAGAGGCGGCTCACCAGCGAACCCTGCTCATTGAAACCAAAAAATACACCCCTGACCAAATTGAAGAGTTGGTTCGGGAGGCCGAGAAACAATATCCCGTCCGGTACATTTCCGCCGCTGTTTTCGGATATTTGTTCATGGGCGCTGTATTTGCCGCCGCCGGCAGTGCGCTTTTTGCCCGTAAGAACTAAATTATGGACATCACCATAGCCATTCCTCTCTTTAACGAAAGTGAGTCACTTCCGGAATTAACCGCGTGGATCGAACGTGTAATGCAAGAGAATGGCCTCTCCTATGAGGTGATCTTTGTAGATGATGGCAGCACTGACGACTCCTGGCTGGTCATTCAAGCCCTTCGCGCCAAAAATGACCGAATCAAAGCAATTAAATTCCAACGCAATTACGGCAAGTCAGCCGGACTATATGAAGCTTTCAAGGCTGCCTCCGGAGAAGTAGTTATAACAATGGATGCGGATTTGCAGGACAGTCCGGATGAAATCCCAGCCCTGCGAAAAATGATCATTGAAGAGGGGTACGATCTGGTGAGTGGATGGAAAAAAAAGCGATACGACAATGCCCTTACCAAAAACATTCCTTCTAAATTTTTCAATGCGGTCACCAGAGGTATGTCTGGCATCAAATTGCATGATTTCAATTGCGGACTAAAAGCTTACCGGTTGCAGGTAGTAAAAGGAGTAGAGGTGTATGGCGAAATGCACCGGTATATTCCTGTATTGGCAAAATGGTCTGGCTTCACTAAGATCGGCGAAAAAGTGGTGGAGCACAGACCTCGTAAATACGGGGTATCAAAATTTGGTTGGAGTCGCTTCATCAACGGATTTCTCGACCTTCTATCTATTTCTTTTGTCGGCAAGTTCTCCAAACGACCAATGCACTTTTTTGGACTTTGGGGCAGTCTTTGCTTTTTGGCTGGATTTGGTATGGCTGTTTACTTGATCGTTTCCAAAATGATCGACTTCTCCTTTCCCATCACCAACCGTCCGGCGTTCTATCTATCCCTCACCTGTACTGTTTTAGGAATGCAATTATTTCTGGCAGGATATATTGGCGAACTCATTGCTCGCAACTCCCCTACCCGTAACGCTTACTTGCTGGAATCCAAAATTGGTCTTTAATGAAGCGGGTGATGATCATAGGCCCCGCTCACCCACTGCGAGGGGGACTGGCTACTTTTAACCATCGCTTGGCCCTTGCTTTTCAGTCCAGCGGCTGGGAAACCTCCCTTGTTTCTTTTTCGCTTCAATACCCTTCATTTCTTTTTCCCGGAAAAACACAGTACTCGAATGAGCCTGCGCCCACCTCCCTATCCATTCGATCACTGATCAATTCGATCAATCCAATAAATTGGGTCATCGTGGGGAATAAAATTCGCAGGGAGCAACCTGATCTGCTGATCGTTCGTTACTGGCTTCCTTTCATGGGGCCCGCGTTGGGAACCATTTTGCGCCGGGTGCGCAAGAATAAACATACCCGCATTGTTTGCATAGCCGATAATATTATCCCACACGAAGCCAGACCCGGAGATCATTCCTTCACAAGATATTTTACAAGTGCTTGTGACGCATTTCTCACTATGAGTGAAAAGGTAAAAGCTGACCTGACTGATTTCACGTCGAGTCAACCGGTTGCGCTGACGGCCCACCCACTCTACGACAACTTCGGCGAACCGATTGATAAAACGATCGCCAGGCGAAAATTGGGATTGGATCCGGAGGAAAAAATTATTCTTTTTTTTGGCTTCATCAGAAAATACAAAGGGTTGGATTTACTGCTCGAAGCAATGGCAGATCCTCAAATCAAAAAAAACAATATACGGCTGCTGGTTGCGGGTGAGTTTTATGAAGATCGATCTGCATACGATCAATTGATCAAAAGATTAAACATCCAAGATCGACTGATCCTTCGAACCGATTTCATTCCCGATTCGGAGGTGCGGGATTATCTGTGTGCGGCCGATTTCGTCATTCAACCTTATCGAAATGCTACGCAGAGCGGTGTTACCCCTTTGGCTTATCATTTCGAAAAACCAATGCTGGTGACGAATGTTGGCGGACTTCCTCAATTGGTTCCGGATGGAAAATCTGGCTTGGTTTTTCCCCCCACCCCTGCGTCAATCGCCCATGGCATCCTGAAACTTTCTGAGATGGGCGCTGAACATTTTCTCCCACACTTGAAACAAGTCAAGCTTGAACTTGGCTGGCCACGTTTTATTGAAAAACTGATCAACTTATCCAATGGTATTCAGAAGTAAAGCCCCTTTGCGCATCGGATTGGCCGGAGGCGGCACGGATGTTAGTCCCTACAGCGACCTCTATGGCGGTGCCATATTGAATGTCACCATCTCCCTCTATGCACGTGCCACGCTGGAATGGATCGACCGACCCAACATCGAAATCGTTGCGCTGGATCGAGGAGAATCTGTCATACATCCCTTGACGGATCAAATCCCCATCGATGGTCAACTGGATCTGGCAAAAAGCGTTTACAACCGATTGAAAAGAGAAGGGAAACTTCCCTCAGGCGGATTGCGCATCAGCACCCATGTGGATGCACCGGCCGGCTCTGGATTGGGCACCTCTTCTACACTCATGGTAGCTATCCTGGGGGCTTTTGCTGAGGCCTGCAAATTGCCATATGGTGAATACGATCTGGCACATTTAGCATATGAGATTGAAAGAAAAGACCTGGGACTGGCTGGTGGAAAACAAGATCAATATGCAGCCACTTTTGGTGGGGTGAACTTCATGGAGTTCTACGCCGACGATAAAGTGATCGTAAATCCCCTTCGGGTGAAACCCGAGTACCTCGACGAACTGGAGAACAATCTTCTGCTCTATTACTCCTCGATGAACCGGGAATCGGCCCGCATCATTGAGGTTCAGCAAAAAAATGTAAAGGAAAAGAATAGTCAATCAATCGAGGCCATGCACCAATTAAAAGAACAGGCGCAACAAATGAAAGAAGCATTGCTGCGCGGTCGGCTGGATTCCATTGGTGAGATTCTGGATTATGGATTTCAACAGAAAAAGAAAATGGCAGCTGGAATCAGCAATCCTTGGTTGGAAGAAATTTACGAAACCGCAAGAAAAGCCGGGGCAAGTGGCGGTAAGATCTCCGGTGCCGGCGGAGGTGGATTCATGATTTTTTATTGTCCGGGCAATGCCCGCCATCAGGTTGCCAATGCATTGAGTGCGCTCGGCGGTTCGGTACAACCCTATCAATTTACCTTGAGTGGTATACGTACCTGGAGCGCTTGATGAACTCCCGCTATCTTTGCCAAATGCAAAAAATACGATCCATATTAGAGGTCTTCAAAATACCATTTTGGTTCAAATACCCAA
>CAYYXC010000149.1:0-3390 GCA_964475505.1 uncultured Chitinophaga sp. | reverse complement strand
GTCATCGTGAGGGTAGAGCTCAGTTTAGCTTCGACCCCTAACTCACCACCAAAATGCAATCTGTCAATACCGGAAGTGGCATAGTTCACAAAGTTTTGGTAGGTGTCGTGGTAAAAAGTCGCCACATCCATACCGCCCATGAACTGCGTGTAATATCCACCCAGGTGAATCTTGAGGCGAGGTGCGTTGAGCACATAACTTCCTTCGATGGTCTGAATGGTTTCTGAATTGACTACATCCTGCTGCGCGTGACGGGTACGAGGAGAAACATACACATTCTCGAAGTAAGGAGGACGTGTTTGCTGAGAAGCATTTACATATAAATAATTCCGTCCGTTGATCTTGTAGGTGATACCTGCCTTCACTCCGTAATTAAAGAAGGAATTGACGGTACCCTTTCCGAATGAATTGTCGGGGAACAATCCGTGACGGGTATTTCCTTCGCGATAAAATGAAGATTGGGATGCGGTACCGGAAAGAAACAGATCAACTTTATTGAATTTAAAAACCCCTTGCATCCACGCCGCTGAACGAGTAATATTAATGTTGTAATTATACCCGTATTTATCTCCTTTTTTGAGAATCCTATTGGGATTGTTCAGGTCGAATTGATTGGAGGAGTTGTCGGCCGGGAAATCACGCTCAGCAAACTGGTTGATGTTTACATAAAAATCACCACCCAACAGATCATCTACCCGCAAGTAATAATGGTTTCGTTGGTTTTGATAAGAAACACCGGCAGTGAAATCAATGAATCCGGCAAACTGCGTATTCAGCACAGAATTGAAATTGAGTCGCTGCGTATTGATGATGCGATCTTGAATCACATAGAGCGAACGGCGTCCACTGACGCTGTTGCCAGGGATGCCGTTTACATTATTGATAGTGGCATAGTTTGCACGGTTCACATCATGCAAGCGCTGCCAATTGATCTGACGGAGATTGATGTCTGCTTTCATCCGATCGTAAACCATTTGTGCTTGGTTCTGATCTGTCGTGCTAGCCCAAGTGGAAGTATAGCTGGGCAGGTAACGATAGTAGTCAGGACGAGGATCGGGTGCATTGTACCAATCCAGTGCCGTTACGCTTCTGTCGCCAAATGAGTATCCGCCGGCAGTGGTAAGGGTTGTTTTATTGTTCAGACGAAAATCATGTGTTAGAATAAAAACAGGCTGATGCGTTCTGCCAATGCTGGCATTGCGCTTTACGCCATTTTGATAGCCCCAATTCGGGTTATAATAGTTGGTTCCGGCCAGGTCCAGCATCTCCCGTACAGAAGATCCTTGACGTCCATTTTCTGTAGGCGCCCCGAAAGCAGTTAAGGACAACAAATGTTTTTGTCCGATTCGTTTATCCACTGCAGCGAAATATCCCCAACCATCAAAATAAGTTCCGGGAACATATCCCTCTCCTGCCCAACGGCGGCTTCCGCTGAAAGAAAAGGCCCATCCTTTTTTACTCAATCCGGTTGAATGAGTGATCATCAAACGGTTGTTATAATTACGATTTGAGGCCGCATAACCGATGCTGGTTTGAGCACGTTGCTTGCTGGCACGTGCATCGATTTGCATATTACCTCCAATATCACCAAAAGCGAAGGTGGTGTAACTGAGTCCCCAGGTCTGCTCGCGGTTGCGCATCACATCGTTCAAACCGCCCCACAATCCGAAAGGCGTGAAGCCATTGTCGAGGTTATCCATAGGAATGCCATTCATGAATGTGCTGAAATGGTCGTTGTCATAACCACGGATACGAAAACGCACGGCGCTGAAATTGAAAGTAGCCGCTGAATAGAACGGGTCCCTGCCGGCACTCAGCAAGGAAGAAGTGCTGGTACTTCCACCGTCGCCTAGATCATTGTCGTCGGCAGAGACGACCGGAATGTTATCCAACACACCATCCTTAAGCTCCTCGACGATGCTGGAGTCTTTGACTAAGGTTGAATCTTTTTGAGCGTGAAGCGTAGGCAAACTGAATGCAAAAAGCGCAAGCAAAAGAAAACGACGCATGTTAAGCAGGTTTTGGGGATATGCAAAGTACTATGAATCTGGCGCAATGGGGTAAAAAAACTATTCACATAATAATATCTTAACACAGGTCGCTAGCCGGTAAAAAAAACATAATCATTAACTTGCCCCGATGCGTATTCTACTGCTATCCATGGCCCTGCTTTTGTTCTGGGCCCCCTCCCATGCTCAAAAAGCTGCTTATAAAGTTGCCATCGTTGGTTTCTACAACTTGGAGAATCTTTTTGACACCATCAACGACCCCTTGATCAATGATGAGGAGTTCACCCCCGATGGGCCCCGTCAATACAGGGGGGAGATCTACCGGGACAAGCTCACCAAACTGGCAACTGTATTATCCCAGATGGGTACGGAGATCAATCCGGATGGTCCGGGTATTTTAGGCGTAGCAGAAGTGGAAAATGCGTCGGTGCTGGAGGACTTGGTCAAGCACCCGCTGATCGAAAAAAGAGGATATAAAGTGATCCATTACAATTCACCCGACGGGCGCGGGATTGATGTAGGGATGCTGTACAACCCCAAATATTTCACCCCGGAAAAAAGCGACAAACTCTTTGTAAAGCTGCCCTCCGGAAGTAAAGATGCTTATTATACCCGCGACGTACTCTGGGTTAAAGGCAAATTGGATGGGGAGGATATACATGTTTACGTAAATCACTGGCCCAGCCGAAGCGGAGGAGAGAAAAGAAGTGAACCCGGACGTATGGCGGCCGCTCAAGTGTGTCGATCACACATGGATTCCATTGCCCGCCTCGAAAAAAATCCCAAAGTGGTGGTAATGGGCGACCTGAACGACGACCCGATAAACAAAAGCATTACCCAAGTAATAGGGGCAAAAGGAAACAAGGATGAGGTAATGAAAGGGGAAATGTATAATCCCTGGACTGAGCTATACAAAAAAGGATATGGGACGCTCGCCTACCAAGATGCCTGGGGCCTGTTCGACCAGATCCTGATCTCACATCCCTGGCTGCCGGAGAACCAAAAAGGCTTTTTCCTCAAAACTGCTCGCATATTCAATAAAGAATACATGGTAGAGAATAAGGGCAGATACAAGGGATACCCCATGCGCACCTGGGATGGACTTACCTACCGGGGCGGGTACAGCGATCACTTCCCAACCTACCTGGTGCTACTTAAAGAGACTACGCCGGTTAAGAGAGGATTCTAGTCTCTGCGAGACAGTTTAAATAGTTTGAATAGTTTAAAAAGTTTGAGGAGTTTGAGAGTTTTGTTGTTGACTATCAAACATTTGTGAAAAATAGTTCCGACTTTTAAACTCCTTAAACTTTTCAAACTTCTCAAACTTTTTCCCCTACCTTTGCAACCCCAAATCTGGTTTCGCAGATTCTTTCCCGGGGAT
>CAYYXC010000148.1:0-3407 GCA_964475505.1 uncultured Chitinophaga sp. | reverse complement strand
TTTAGAAGTGTTGCCATAATATCCCACTTGCTCTTCGCTGCTCAAGATGCCCAACAGGGTTACATCTAAGTAATCTGTACAGCTTATGAATACGGTTCCGACGTAAAACAGCAATAATTCTTTCCATTGGATATTCGGAGCAGCGGTGTCAGAAGTATCAGTTTGTAGATCGCGACGGATCCATATCCCATTGATCACTGCCGATAACACCAGGCTGATCGTTATGATCCAGTAGTAAGTGATGTAATCGGATGGATCTGTGATCAAATAGAATATGGCAAAAAGACCAATCAGTCTTAATATGAAATTTCGGATGGCGGGAAAATCAAATCGACTTCTCCCGTGCAAATACCATTCAGTGGCGGCACTGTTCGCTGTAATTTGTAGTGCTCCGATGGGAAGAATTATTTCGATGTAATTCCACTGCGCCTGATTTCTTGCTGCCAGATAGAATAACCCAAAACCAATGATGCTCAAAGTGGTGTGCAGCGCCATTAGCTGGTAGTAAAACTTTCGCTTATTTATGCCTAGTGCATGTAACTGGGATATTCGATACAACCCATAGGCGGGGACACCGAGCGAGGCGAGGCTGTAGATCAAACCCACCGTGTAGTCAACAAAATGTACCGCACCCAGTCTTTCAGGACCAAGCATACGGGTAAGGTAAGGATAGGTTAGTAGGGGGAAAACCAGACCGATGATCCCATTCAGCAGTTGGTATGGAAATTGTCGGGTCGTAACTGAAAGATTAATTATTCCCCACTTTTTGATTCATCTTTTGATTCAGAATTGGTGCTTCTCTCGGAGCCTCTCCGTCATTCAATTTATAGGTAAATACCTTTTCGATGTGGAGCCATTTTCCATTTTTCCATATGAATCCTTCCTGATCCCCATCAGGAATGTATGTCCATTTGTTATCCGGGTCATTGGTTTCGGAGATCAGATGATCAACAAGTATCATATTCAGATCCGCTATATAATTGACCAGTACCCGGGCATCCTTTTTGAATTCAATTTGAAATCGATGTTGAGTAGGTTTAGGAATCGTATCATTTTCATAACTGAAAAATGGCCCTCCAAAAACAGGTTCTCCGGCGGAATTGAAATGGAGCACCTCCATCCATTTTACACTACTCATGGCTCCATTCGGATCAAAACCAAAAAGCGTATAGAATGATTTTCCGTTGTGTTGTGTGCGCACCATGTTATAGTATACCGCACCGATCCAATTGAATCGATTGCGGACAGAATCGGTTGGGTTTTCAGTGAATTCTGATACATCACGAAGGGGGAACATTTTGAGCGATCCGTTTGGCGTCCGCATTTGAATGGTACCGCGCTGTCGGTGATAATAGTCGTCGTATGTCAGGTTCCAAGTGAAAATCCGGAAACTGCTGTCGGGTGCGTATAATTTGGAGATACCTGATAGTGAATCAAAAGGATAGTTGAACGAGTGGGGGGTCTGCAGTGCTCTTACCAAAACGCGGGTAAAATGACTGTCTGCTTTCATGCGAATCACCTGAAAACTATCTGTGTTCAGCGAGCGGGATAGTTGCTTGAGGGTGTCCTCCTTAGCAGCCAACAACCGAACATCGGATGCCTTCAGTAAACTGCGTTGAGAAACCGCTTGGGTGTATCCCATCAAGAGTGAAAAGACCAATACCAAGAAAGGTATGCGCATGCATTCGAAAATAGCGATTCTCCTCATAAGGAGGATAAGATGCAATCCCAATTAAGTGAAAGCTATGTCAATTTTTATTGCCTGACATCCAATCAGCCAGGGCGGGAAGTGATTCCAGACGCAGGTCGATATCTGGATGCGGAAAATCAAGTTCCGGATTGGTGGTGGATAGATAGCAAGTATAAAACCCGGCATTTTTCCCAAACAGCATGTCGCTGTGTTTGTTGCCTACCATCAGGGTGCGATCTGGATCGATGGCTGGAAATTCCTGCCTGGCCCTGTATGCCATGCCGGGGTTTGGTTTGCGGTCGGGGTGGAGGTTATCAGTGCTGGTGCAGTAGTAGATGCGTTCGATACGCCCTCCACATGATTCAAGATGATCCAACATGTGCTGATTTACCGTTCTGAGGTCGGATTCGCTCATCAATCCTCTGCCAACGCCCCGTTGGTTGGTTACTACTACAATCCTTCCTACTTTTTGGCTTAATAAGGCAATTGCTTCAGGCACCTTAGGGTAGAATAAAAATTCTTTGGGATTGCGTATGTAGTCGTTCTGTTTTTCTTGATTGATCACTCCGTCGCGATCCAAGAAGAGTGTCCATTCCCGATCGATTGATTCGGGCCGGAGGGGAAGTTTACGTAATTCTCGATCGGCCAGTTGGTAATCAGCCGGGATGCCGATATCACGGAAATAGCTATCCTGCGTAATGCCAATAAATTTTCGTTGTCCAAGAAAGGCCTCCAAGTAATCTTTTTCAAATGAAAATACCTCGGGTAGTTCCTCCTCCAGCAGCTTATGTCGATCGATCAGGTAAACGCCCGAATTGATCTTTCCGGATGCAACTGCTTGCTTCTCAAGAAAGGCTTGTATTTGTCCTTTTTCATCCGTGGTGACCACCCCATACCGATCAAAATGTTCCAGGGGTTTTAGCAGTAGTGTGCAGGCGGCCATTTGCTCCACGTGTTTGAGAGCGGCTATATGTAAATCTCCTTTGAATAAGGTATCTCCATTTAGTACCAGCACCTGATGGCTTTGCGCAGTGCGCAGGGCGCGAGTGATAGCACCACCTGTTCCCAATGGGGTTTCTTCTACCACGATTTCATAGGAAAGCGTAGGAAATTGTTTTTGGAGGTATTCCTCTATTTGTTCGTGCTTGTATCCCAGCGAGAAAATAAAACGCTCTACGCCCTGTGCACGCCAATAATTGATTACGTGAAATAAAAAGGGTCTGTCGGCCACCGGGGCCAGGCATTTGGGTATGTCAGGCAGTGCCGCACGCAAGCGGGTGCCCAACCCGCCGGCTAACACAATGGCCTCTCGGATCATTTGGTTGGCTCGTTCGTTTGGAAATAACTCTCTTCTACCAGTTGGCAGATAATGTGACCCAAGGTAATGTGCGCCTCCTGTATGCGGGGCGTGTCTTTGCTCGGAACTCCGATCCAGTAGTTTGATAGAGCTTTCATTTTACCGCCGTCTGCACCGGTGAAGCCAATGGTGATGACCCCTTTGGCTTGTGCCGTTTCAAAAGCTTTCAAAACATTGGCGGAATTTCCCGATGTGGATAGGCCGATGAGCACGTCCCCTTTTTCCGCAATGCCGTCAACCAGCCGCGCATAAACAACTTCGTAACTGTAATCGTTGGCAACTGCGGTCAGGTAAGATGTATTAACATGAAGCGCCTCTGCAGGGAGGGCTTTACGATCTGTGTAGAATCGTCCGGAAAAC
>CAYYXC010000147.1:0-3420 GCA_964475505.1 uncultured Chitinophaga sp. | reverse complement strand
CGGCGATCACCGCGATCTCGGTGGTGGCGGTGTCTTGGCCGACAATGATGGGTCTTTTCTGTTTCATGATCGTTGTTTTTAGGTGTGGGTTTTTGTAGCGCGTTTAATTGGTTTATATGTTGAAAGAGAGGAATCAGGTTTCATACCGGCATCGATCAATAAATTGACTTGCTTACGAAGGGCTGATGTATCTGTAGCGGCCGCATATCGATTTCTGCTGGCGACCACCTGCCCTTGGTACCGCACGTCGATCCGGGCGTAACGATCCAATCCCTGAGTCTTTAGTACTTGCTGATAAAAAATCCAGAGGCGTTGAAAAGCTGCAGCAGGATTTTCGGCTTTTCCGAATTGAACACGATGATTGCCGGCAACCGGGATCATCTCAAAAGATCCTTTATCATCAATATCAAAATGACCTACTTGCGCCGACCAAAAAGAATCGGCCTGGATATAACGTGCCAATGAAAGGACCTGTTGGGTTTGTGTACTATCAGGGCGATTCCCATTCCACTTCAGTCCGTTGAAAACAGGACACTCGATAACGACTGCCTCTGACAACGGCAACATATTACCTACACTATCCAGGTAATAACTCGCTCCGTTGGTTCCAAAAACACGAGCGATGGGAACACGCTCCTCAACGCGCACCTGCAGGCGATTTACATTGTCAAAATAGGCTTGCACATCCGATACCCCCACAAATTTCTCCAACGTATCCTCGATCGACTGTAAAGGGAATTGATCGATGCGACTACCAATGATGTTACCACCCGCACGAAGACTAATTACTTTCTCGATCATTGGACGCTTCACAAAAACAAATGAATCGTTATCATTTCTATTGATATCATATCCTTTACATACCGCACGCTCTTGTCGCTTCCATGCTGCATTTAATAGGAAGCCCATGGCGGTGGCAATGCCCATCCACAGCAGCACCAGCAAAACAGTTCTTATGTTTATCTGACGGATCATGCTGCGTCGATTCTATTTAGAATACTTGGATAAGATTGATCCAAATCACCCGCCCCCGCCGTTACAACCACTCGAGGAGCCGATGCCTCCTGCTTCCACTGATCAACCATCCAATCCTTAAATGTTTCCATACTGATCACGGTGAAACCATTGGGATGGCGCTCGGAGCGAATCATTTGGGATGAAATGCCCTCAATGGGCAATTCACGCGCCGGATAGATCGGTAATAAATATGTTTCATCCGCCAGCGATAAGACCTCTCCGAAGTCGGCAGCAAGATCACGGGTGCGGGTATATAAATGAGGCTGGAATACTAAGCTGATGATGCGATCGGGATACAGATCGCGCAGGCCCTCCAACAGCGCACGCAATTCTTCTGGATGATGCGCGTAATCGTCAACCCACAACAGTGCATCCGTCCGGCGAATAGTTTCAAATCTTCTCTTAACGCCAAGAAAAATGGATAGTGATTCACGAATAAACTTCGAATCAATCCCCAACTGATGCGCCACGGCTGCAGCGGCTATCGCATTCTCCACATTGTGGAGTCCGCCCATTGGCAAATTGCAATCAGCCACCGTACCACTTGGAGTATGCAAGTCGAATCGATAACCGTGTCCGTCAGAGATGATATTCACCGCATGGTAATCAGCCGATGTATGTTCAAGCGCGTAACTATAACGCCGTCCGCCATGCAAATCATTTGCTCGCTTTAATCCGTGGTGATAGATCAGTGTGCCCTCGGTTGAAAGCAATGCTGTAAATGCGATGTAGGCCTCTTCCATTGCCTGCGCCGTGCCATAGATGTCCAGGTGATCTGGATCCATCGCGGTAATGACGGCCAAATCAGGATGAAGCCGCAAAAAACTACGGTCGTATTCATCTGCCTCAATAACTGAGACGTTGCGTGAGGAGGACCAGGTATTAGTCTGATAATTGACGGAGATGCCACCCAAGTATGCCTGACATCCGTAGGTGCTATGGCGGAGAATATGGGCGATCATGGTGGAAGTAGTAGTCTTACCATGCGTACCAGCTACGCAAACATTATATGTACCATCGGTAAGCGCTTGCAACACTTCACTACGCTTTTTCATCGCCACGCCGCGTTGCACGCATTGCTGATAAAGTTTCAAATCGGTTGGAACGGCAGGAGTATATACAACCAACTGCAAGTCTGCTGGCAGCAGTGCTGGGTCGTCGGTGTAGTGAACCGCAATGCCAGCATCCTGTAAGGACCTGGTCAGATCGGATTCGGTCTTATCGTAACCGCTAACCATGTACCCTGCTGCTTTCAGGTAACGGGCCAGGGCACTCATGCCAATGCCTCCAATGCCCAGGAAATAGATATAACCATCCCCTTTCCCTGCTAGTGGGAATACAAACTGCTGATCTCTATTGGGTGTGATTCTCATCGGTTGTGTCAGCGGAATTTGCTTATGAGTTGGTTTGATATTTTAGATAATCCAATACAGCCAGGGCAATCCGCTTATCGGCATCGACCACGCGCATCTGTCCAATACGCTCGCTCATTTGTATGCGTAAATTAGCATCGGCTGCCATGGCAAGAATTTTGTCGACCAAGAGTTGCATCGCCTCTGCATCACGCACCATCCAAGCAGCACCTTGATTGACCAATTGCATTGCGTTCATCGTCTGGTGATCATCGGCAGCAAGCGGATATGGGACCAAAATGCAGGGCTTACCAACCACCTGCAATTCCGATACACTCATGGCACCCGCCCGTGCAACCACTATATCTGCCGCTGCATAGGCTTTCTCCATTTCTCGAATGAAAGAAGTACGATGAATGGATGACTGGGCAGCACCCGCTAGCGCAGGAAGGGTAGCCCCGGATTGTCCCGTCTGCCAAATAAGTTGTATGCCTGCTTCTACCAATCGATGATATCCCTGTTGCAAGGCTTGATTAATGGAACGCGCACCCAAGCTACCTCCGATGATCAAAACAGTCTGTTTATCTGGATCCAAGCCGAATGACTTAGAGGCAATGGCGCGATCGACTGATTGCTGTACGATCGCAGCGCGAACCGGGTTACCCGTGAAGATCATTTTGTCAGAAAGGAAGAATTTCTCCATCCCCGGCATACCGGAGAAAATGAGCGTAGCATGTTTACTTAACCAGCGATTGCTCTTGCCTGCAAAAGAATTTGCCTCGTGAATAAAGGTGGGAATCTGCTGAGACTGTGCATACCGAAGCACAGGATAACTTGAATAGCCACCTACTCCTATCACCGCCGTAGGCTGAAAAGAACGGAAAATATTTCTCACCTGAAGAAAACTGCGGATCAGTTTGACCGGCAACCAAATGTTTTTCCAAATACGCTTTCGCTCCAAACCAACAATGTCTAATCCTTCAATTGCAAATCCAGCTTGTGGTACTTTTTCCATTTCCATTTTTCCTTTTGCCCCTACAAATTGGAAAAG
>CAYYXC010000146.1:0-3432 GCA_964475505.1 uncultured Chitinophaga sp. | reverse complement strand
TGAATTGGTATTCCATCTTGCCGTCAGCATTGATGGTTGCTCCACCTGCTTCAATTGGCATTGGCGAGAAATTGATCAAATCGGTACTCTTCGCAACACCGACGGTCAGTTTGAATTTTCCAGAAGCTAAATCCTTCGCGAGCAATGGAGTCCCGACGTGAAGTGCCTGTACTTGAGAAAGGCTGTAGAGTCCGTGGGCGTTGGGGTTTGCTAAAATATCAGAATTACTGCTAACCGCTTTAACGCCTAAATCAAATCCCGTTTGAACGGCCGCATCAAATTGCGCCTGTGTGTACAGATTACCCTGTGACAGCGTGAGACTCGCGTTGCTACTCCTCGACCTGCCGTATTGATTGGTTACTTCAACAAAGTAGCTTCCAGCGTTATTGCCTTGAACATTATCTATCGAAAGAGTTGCCGTGGTAGCTCCCTGAATATTAACGCCGTTTTTCTTCCACTGATATGTTAAGGGTAAAGGAACCGCATTACTAGCTAAAACACTAAATTCTATAGACTCACCAAGATTGGCAATAACACTGAATGGTTGTTCACTGATGACGGGAGGCCCCAACGCCACAGCGGTTAATCCACCGAAGCTAGATTGCGCATTTTGCCAACCGATGGTTCCCACAAAATAGTAAACGAGCGTATTAGTAAGGGTGTCTAAGGCCGAAGCCCCTAAATATGGAGCGTTGCCATTGAAGGAAATACTCGCCAAGCTAGTACAATAATAAAAAGCCTTTTGCCCTACACTTGTTACGCTGGAGGGAATCGTCACACTCGCCAGATTCGTGCAATTTGAAAAAGCCTCCATTTCTATCATGGACACACTGTGAGGTATTGTAATGCTTGTAAGGCTGGAGCAGCCGGAAAACGCATAACCGCTAATAGTTTTTACGCTGTTTCCGATAGACACACTCGCCAGTTTTGTACAGGCCTCAAATGCCTTATAACCCACACTCGTAACGCCGTTACCAATAGTCACACTAACCATCCCCGAACAACCATAGAATGCCTGTCCACCTATGCTTGTGACACTTGAAGGTATTGTCACACTGGTAATATTAGTCTTATATCTAAACGCCGCCCCCTCTATGCTTGTCACTGGTAAATCAGCAAGGGTATCGGGAATTTCCACCACTCCACCAGCTCCATTATATCCTGAGATGGACAACGCTAGTATAGGTCCAGGAACATTAGGTATGGGTATGCATGTGAAATCGCCAATCGTTAAATATGCCTTTGCTGGAAGCGCGCCTATAAGTAACAAAGCGGCTATTAGTGGCCTGATCGAGAAAAGAGTGAAATTAAAATTCATGGATTTCAGTTTTAAGGATTCACAGACTCCTCGACCCTGAAGAATCGAACCGGAGTGTCGCGGGTAGAATAGAATCTAGTAATCCCCGCACCTGTGCCGCTGACCCCATCCTCTACCGTACTCCATGATTTGAGATCAGGTGACCCTTCAATACGATAGGTCTTACCCGCAGCTGACGGAAAGCTAAACTCGATAGCTGTACGGACTTCTGCCACGAGTGATGGCTTGTCAGCAGGATCGGTTGGAGACTTACCGTTTTGCAGCTCATATGCATCGTAGAAACCATCGCCATCGCTATCTGGAGAAAGCGGATTTGTGTTATGGGTTTGAACCTCCGTATAATCGGTCAACCCATCATCATCAGAATCCACGTCGTTGGGATCTGTATTGTACGTGCCAGTTTCCTCTGCGTTCGACAAGCCATCGCCGTCTGAATCAGGAATCACAGTGAGTATTGCAGAATTGCTGACTACGCTTCCTTCAGAGTTCGTGACCGTAACAGTGTAGGAACCCGCATCGGAAAGCTGCACGCTTCTGATCGTAAGAGTCGCTAAAGTTGCGTTGAGAATATTGACCCCATCTTTTTTCCATTGGTAAAGCTGATTACCACCGCCGCCAGCCGTCACACTCAAAACGACAGATTTATTTTGTAACTCATTCTGGCTTGATGGATGACTTAGAACTTCAGGGGCGTATGAATAAATTTCAGGTGGATTATTTGATCCTCCAGTAATTAGAACTCTTCCGTCATTCAACATCGTTGCTTTATGCCCGCTTCGCGCGGATATCATTTGTTCCCCATACGACCAAATTCCAGTCTGTGGATTATAAATTTCAGTGGTGCTCAAATTTGATCCATAATACTCGCCACCAGTTAACAGCACTTTTCCGTTTTTTAAAGCGGTTGTTTGATGTTGCGACCTACTTGTATTTAAATTTCCAGACGCAGCCCATTGATTTGTATCTGGCTGGTAAATCATTGTGGTACGAACATAGCCGTAAGATCCTGACGAACCTCCGGCCATCAGCACCCTTTGATCACTGAGAAGGACAAGATCGCCATTATGACCGGCAGTAGGGATTGAATTTACATAAGAAGTCCACGAATAGAAATTTGGATTAAAAAGTGAAGTGGTTTGTGTTGTACCGGCGCACAGTAACAGCCCCGTTGGAAGCACTATAGTTTTAGTGCCCGTATCTTCAGGAAAATCTGAAACATAAATCGACACGCCACTCAGAGGGTCATATAGTTCAGTTTTGAATGTATGGTTATAAAGAGAGCTACCATGAAATATTAGTATTTTTCCATTTGGTAGCATTTGGGCTACATGACCAGATCTTGCCTGTTTGATGGGGGGCATTGCCGACCATTGTTCAGTAACAGGATCAAAGACCTGAACTGAAAAGGGTTCACCATTATTATCGTATGCTCCACCAATAATCAGCACGCGGCCGTCTTCTAACAAATTCGCAGTATGAGAAAATCTTGCATGTGACATCGAGGGCATGGTCGTCCACTGACCAGTGATTGGATTGTATATTTCAGCATTTGCTAGCGAGCTCCAAGCACTATTACTGGTCCTTCCACCCACAACAAGCACGCGACCATCTTTTAGTAACGTCGACGTATGACCTGTACGATTCGGGTATGACATAGATCCAGTAGCCGCCCACCCCGCATTTGCAGGGATCGCGTAAAGCAGGTAGAGAGCAAAAAGGAATTGGAGGTATTTCATAATTGGTAACGCTATTTACGACAGCAGGGATTTGACTCGTGTACTATAACGTTTACACAAATCAATAAAAAATGTGCAAATTTTCATCACGCGAACCCAAACGCCGCAATTACTTAGCATCTCGAGTGTTTTCACGTCTTGATCTAACCAAATGCTTTTACGGCAAGTTTTTTTCCTGAAACACATTCTTTAATCCACACACACCGCAAAAAACCATCACCTCACCCGTAGCGTACCCTGAACCCTGAGTCCTGAACCATGCGGCGGGCTCCGGATTCATGGTACGGGATAAGGTGGCAAGCCATTGGCTGCAGCCCCGCTCACCAGCCCTACCTGCCAGCCCTACCTGCCAGCCCTACCTGCCAGCCCTACCTGCCA
>CAYYXC010000145.1:1297-3448 GCA_964475505.1 uncultured Chitinophaga sp. | reverse complement strand
GAGTTGACCGTTATGGATGCTTTAGCGATGTATGCTTCTTCCCTTTTTTGCAAAAGCGTCAGGTACAATGCTTCTTTGATATTTTGAAACCGTGTTTTGTCCATCAGCTCCTTCTCCGCATTTGGCAGTGTGCTGAGGATGGCGTTCGCACCGCTGATTTTCTGCTGATACATTTGTTGGGCGATGCGCAGATTGTTTTTATAATTCGCCAACTGGAGCTCCATGTTGCGGCGGATGTAGGCCGGAACCGTTTCAAACTCATTGTTTGTATCCGATGCATTGAAATTGAATGACAAACTGCGCAGTTTTTGCAGGCGCTCCGCTGCCCGGCGGTGCTGCTCTGCCTCCTCATCCCAGACCGGTGCAGCAGCTGATGGCGCCTCATGGGTATTCTCCAATACCGGAAGCGCTTCCGGTTGCATATCGGGTGTGTGCTCTACGATGTGCATTTGCAACTCGAGCAATTCTTCTTCCTCCTTGAATTCCGGCACGGAAGGCGTCGGTGTGGGTGGCGGCGTTGTTGAAACAGGCTGCGTATGTTGAACCGTGGGCATAGGCGCAGAAGAGGCCATGGGCTCGCTCGGTGCCGCATAAATATTTGTAGGGCGAGAGAGATAACCGCCTGAGTTCACACTGCTGGCAGTAGGCGTTTCCGCATAAGCCTGCATAAATACTGCATCTGTTGGCGTAACGGATGTCAAGGAGGGCTCCTCATCCAACTGCCAATGTACTACGGCAGGCTCTTCGTTTATGATATCGGTTGATACAGGCTGGGACTCCTCCTCTACCGTAAGTACCGGCATCAAATGCTCGGGTGCTGCTGCCGGCTCTTCCATAACAACGGGAGCAGACACCTCTGCAACTGGAACTTCGACTACTGGTTCAGCTACCGGTTGAAACAGTACGGGAGCGGGTGCCTCTTCCTCTGCTTTGCCAAGAGTTAAAACGATTTTATCCTCTTTTGGCTTTTCAGTGCGAAGGACAGGTTGTGTGAAAGATTCCGGATGATCGATACCAGATGCGATTAGGGTAATTCCAATCTTATCGCCCAGGCTGGCATCAAAACCGAGACCCATGATCACATCTGTATCCTCACCAGCTTGTTGGGTCAAATATTGCTGAATGATCTCTACCTCATCTACAGTATGCTCAAACTCACCCGGTGCAGAGGTAATATTGATCAAAAGCCACTTTGCTCCCCGGATGTTGTTGTCATTTAACAAAGGAGAATTGAGTGCTTGCTCAATCGCATGCTGCGCACGGTCTTCACCTGCTACTTCCGCATGACCCAGGATAGCCCTGCGACCATTCCGCATTACTGTACATACGTCGGCAAAGTCAACATTGATCTGGCCAGTACTGCTGATAACATCTGTAATACAACGAGCAGCGGTAGCCAACACATTATCAGCGCGTTCAAAGGCCTCCCGCATTTTCAGGTTTCCGTATTGGTGACGAAGCTTATCGTTATTGATCACGATCAAGGTATCGACATAAGACTGAAGGTTTTTGATTCCCTCCTCTGCTTGCTGGATACGCTTCTTCCCCTCGTAAGAAAAAGGAGTAGTAACGATACCAACGGTAAGGATACCCAAGTCGCGGCATATCTTGGCAATGATGGGTGCCCCACCGGTACCAGTTCCACCACCCATACCGGCCGTGATGAAGGCCATCTTGGTGTTTACTTCCAAGATGCGCTTGATCTCCTCCAGCGACTCTTCTGTGGCCTGACGACCAATGTCGGGATTTGCTCCAGCGCCCAGCCCTTGCGTCAAATGCGGCCCGAGCTGAATACGGTTCGGAATGGGACTTTCGCTGAGTGCTTGCGCATCTGTATTGCAGATAATGAAATTCACTCCATCAATCTGCTGGTTATACATGTAATTCGCTGCATTGCCTCCGCCGCCACCTACACCGATGACCTTGAGGATGGATGATTTTTCTTTTGGCAAATCAAAATGAATCATATGTTTTGTTTTGCGGGGTTATTCCCCAATGGGTTAGTAATGGTTTTTTATCTTCCGTTAAATTTGGCATCTTCCTCCTCGCGGAAGAGTTCAATGATTCGGTCGCGGAACTTATCCCAGAATCCAGCCAAACCGCGTCGGTTTGTCACATGTAAGTTTGCGCATGTAAGTTTGCGCGTGTCAG
>CAYYXC010000145.1:0-1287 GCA_964475505.1 uncultured Chitinophaga sp. | reverse complement strand
GTTTGTCACATCGACTTCTGTGAGTGCAATTTTTTCAATCTCATCCTGAAGGATAGGCTCATCCGCTGATACAGTCTCCGACTCCATTTTGAGATAGTTAGCAGAAAACTCTTGACGATTATTTTCAAAATCATCAAGTCCTTTCAAGATCAATCCAATACAGGTTGAATAGGTGGGCTTGGACAGATCCTCCAAGTGGCCAGCTGCCAAATGCTCATTGGGCAAACCGATGCGGGCATTCAATCCGGTCACATACTCTGTCAACTGAATCAAGTGTTCCAGCTGCGAGCCACCACCGGTAAGCACCACTCCACCATTGAGCGCTTTGTTATCCAAACCAACCTGCTTGAGATGATAGGTTACAAAATCCAGGATCTCACTCATACGTGCCTGAATGATATTGGCCAGGTTTTTCACACTGATCTCTTTGGCTGGCATACCGCGTAAGCCGGGGATGGTGATGAAGGCATTGGATTTGGCTTCATTTGCCAAAGCACAACCAAACTTAACCTTCAGGAGTTCCGCCTGCGATTTCAACACACCCAACCCTGTTTTGATGTCATTCGTGATATTTTCACCCGCAAAAGGAATGACGGCAGTGTGCTTTAATATGCCTTCATAGAACACAGCCAAGTCGGTTGTACCTCCCCCGATGTCTACGATGGCAACGCCTGCTTCCATATCTTCTTGTCCCATTACAGCGGCCGCCGAGGCGAGTGGCTGCAGAACCAGGTCTTTGGTTTGCAGACTGGCCTTCTCTACGCTGCGATTGATATTTCGAATGGCATTTTTATCACCGGTGATGATGTGAAAGTTTGCACCGATCTTAACCCCGCCATAACCAATGGGGTTGGCAATGTTGGGATGATTGTCGACAGTAAATTCCTGTGGAATCACATCGATGATCTGGTCGCCGGCAGGAATATAGGTCTTATACTGATCGGCAATGAGTTGATCGATCTCACTTTGCACGATCTCTTCCTCCGTGCGTTGGCGAACGATGTCGCCCCGCGTCTGCAAACTTTTGATGTGGTGCCCAGCCACGCCGACGTACACTTCCTCCACTTGAAGCGAGGGGTTAGAGGCAAGGCAATTATCCATAGCCGTGCGGATTGCTTTGATCGTTTCATCGATGTTTAGCACCTGGCCATGCTTTACGCCATTGGAGTTGGCGCGGCCAAACCCGAGGATCTCGAGCTTGCCATACTCATTTCTTCGGCCGGCGATCACCGCGATCTTGGTGGTGCCGATGTCTAGGCCGACAATGATGGGTCTTTTCTGTTTCAT
>CAYYXC010000144.1:0-3457 GCA_964475505.1 uncultured Chitinophaga sp. | reverse complement strand
GGCCGGCCAGGTATTTGGCTTTCTGGTCATAGGCTGCCGGATCGCTCCAAGTATTTCTCGGATTGAGTACTTCGGTGGGTACATCCGGACATTGATCGGGTATCGCCAGTCCGAATACGGGATCATTGGAATAATTCACTGAATCCAATTTTCCTTCCAGGGCAGCCGTAATCATGGCACGTGTGAAGCTTAGTTTCATGCGGTTACCTGTACCATAGGCACCGCCGGTCCAACCGGTATTGATCAACCAAACGTTTACCTTGTTTTCCTGCATCTTCTTTCCGAGCAGGTGTGCATATTCACCCGGATGCAAGGGGAAGAATGGTGCTCCAAAGCAAGCACTGAATGTGGGCTTAGGTTCGGTAACGCCAGCTTCGGTTCCGGCCACTTTGGCTGTGTATCCAGAAATGAATTGATACATGGCCTGTCCGGGATTCAACTTCGAGATCGGAGGCAGTACGCCATATGCATCGCAAGTCAGAAAGAAAATATTCTTGGGAAGTCCGCCTAATGAGGGTTCAACGGCATTGCTGATGTGATAGAGCGGGTAGGATACGCGCGTGTTTTCAGTGATGCTTCCATCATCAAAATTCACCTTGTTGGTGCCGGGGAAGAACGTGATGTTCTCCAATAAGGCACCCGGTTTAATCGCCCGGTAGATTTCAGGTTCTTTTTCCTCGGTGAGGTTGATCGTTTTGGCATAGCATCCACCCTCAAAATTGAAAATGCCGTCGTTGGACCATCCATGCTCATCGTCACCGATCAATTTGCGGTTCGGGTCGGCACTGAGCGTGGTTTTACCTGTACCACTCAAGCCAAAGAAGATGGCGGTATCGCCCTTTGGGCCCAAGTTGGCACTGCAATGCATCGGTAACACGCCATGCTCTTTTACGAGCACATAATTCAGGATAGTGAAAATTCCTTTTTTGGTTTCTCCGGTGTAGCCACTTCCGCTGATAACAATTTGTTTGTCGCTCATGGAAACCACGGACGCATTGTGTTGGCGGGTGCCACAACGCTTAGCGTCCAGGTGTAATCCGGGGACAGACACTACGGTCCAATCCGGTGTAAATCCTTCCAATTCTGCATCGGTCGGACGAATGAACATGTTATGTGCAAAGAGATTGGTCCAGGGTTTTTCAGAAATCACCCGAACCTTGAGTCGATATCGGGGATCGGCACATACGAAGCAATCGCGCACCCAAACTTCTTTGAGGGTGCTTAAGTAATTCTTTGCGTCCTCCCGGATCAATCCGAACGATTCGGGGGAAATCCCTTGGTTGAATTCATTCCAATTCACCGTTTGGTCAGTCAGCCCATCTCGCACCAGGAATTTATCCTTTGGCGATCGTCCCGTAAATTCTCCAGTGTTGATCACCAGTGCCCCAGAGTCGGCCAAGGTTCCTTCATTGATCCGAAGGGTATCCTGGGCAAGCGCCTCGGGAGTGGATTGATAATGGATGGCGGCGCTGGGCTGAACTTGCCACTCGGGCAAGGAAATTGTACGTGCTGACATTCGTTCGTGTTTGGGCTGCAAACTTACCTTTTTTGGTAAAAATCGATCCACAATCGGGGTTGATTTTTTGCCCCTTTCCGGGGGGATAAAGCGCAGGGGGACTGATTTTTTCCATTAATTTCGAATGAGTTATAAATTTTTTGCCATGAAATACCTGCCTTTGGATCCGGCCCTTTTTGTGCGTAACCGGACCCGTTTTCAGTCCCGCATGAAAAAGAACTCCATCGCCATTTTTGTGAGCAACGACGAAGTGCCCGTCAATGCCGATGCGCTCTATCCGTTCAAGCAGAACAGCGATCTGTTTTGGCTTTCGGGCATCACCCAGGAAGATTCGATGGTGATTCTTTTCCCCGACAACCCCGATCCCAAATACCGCGAAGTGTTGGTGCTGGTCCGCCCCAACGAACTCAAGGAAAAATGGGATGGCAAGCGACTGCGTGCGGCTGAGGCCCGGGCCATCAGCGGCATCAGCACGATCGTGTGGTTGGATACACTCGATGGACTCCTTCAGCCCTGGATCCATTTGGCGGAACATATTTATCTCGACAGCAACGAGAATGACCGGAAGGCCAGTTTACTGCGCACCCGTGAATACCGATTCATTGATGAAATGAAAGCGCGCTATCCCTTGCACCAATACGAACGAGCTGCCGCGATCATGAAAGACCTCCGCGCCATCAAAACGCCCGAGGAGGTGGCTGTGATCAATCAGGCGATCGACATAACCGATAAAACCTTTCGCCGGCTTATGAATTTTATTCGACCCGGTGTGATGGAGTACGAGATCGAAGCGGAGATCTGGCATTCTTTCCTCTCGCAGCGCGCGACGGGTCCGGCTTACGGCAGTATTATTGCCAGTGGCGACCGCGCACGAACACTTCATTATGTAAGCAACAACCAGGAATGCAAGGACGGCGAATTGTTATTGATGGATTTTGGTGCCGAGTATGGAGGATACTGCGCCGACCTTACCCGCACTGTTCCGGTAAATGGAAAATTCACCCGTCGTCAGAAGACAGTTTACAATGCCTGTCTGCATTTACACGATTATGCCAAGTCATTGCTGAAACCCGGCATCACCATCTTGGATTATACAGACAAAGTAGGCGAAGCGGCCACGCAGCAATTTTTGAAAATCGGATTGTTGCGAAAATCTGATGTTAAAAATGAGGATCCCGAGAATCGTGCTTACCGTAAATATCTCTATCACGGCATTTCTCATCACCTGGGTATAGATGTGCATGATCTGGGAACGCGCACCGCGCCCATCCAACCCGGCATGGTATTTACTGTTGAACCCGGTATCTATATTGAGGAGGAGCAAATGGGCATTCGCATAGAGAACAATATTTGGATCACTCGTACCGGGAACAAAGACCTGATGAAAAACATTCCCATCACAGTAGAGGATATTGAAACTTGCATGAAAAAATCGGCTCGATGAAATTCATCCCCAACCTGGTTACCCTGCTCAATCTGCTTTGTGGTTGCTTAGCCATTGCCTTTTTGTTAACAGACGGAATGGTGCTGGTACCTGCTCCTGATGGAACCATCTATTTTGATCTGCCCGCATCCATTGGAATGGCTTCCGTTTTTATCGGAGTAGCTGCCGTACTTGATTTTTTGGATGGGTTGCTGGCTCGTTTATTGAAAGCCGATTCGGAGATGGGAATTCAATTGGATTCACTGGCAGATGTGGTAACGTTTGGGGTAGCACCGGGTATGATCCTTTTTTCTTTTCTCCGGTTGAGTTGGGCAGCCGAGGCTACGGCACTCGACACAACGGCGTTATATCTCATTCCAGCTTTTATAGTGCCCATGGCAGCTGCCTGGCGGCTGGCTCGGTTTAATATCACTCCCGCTCATTCCAATTATTTTGAAGGCGTGCCTAGTCCCGCCGTCGGATTAACCATTGCCAGCTTTCCGCTGGCTTATTGGATG